>VGDY01000038.1 GCA_016869555.1 Alphaproteobacteria bacterium
CTCGCAAAGCGCATGGCGAACGCCGTCCCATCGAACGAGCATCTTGCTCAAACCGCGAAAGCCGCATAGCATTCAGGCCAGCAACGCCGATTTCCGCTTTTCAACATCAAGCGGGACATCCCCCGATTGTTTCGAGTGGGGTCTGCGCCATATCCGGTGAAAGAGTCGCCCCGGAGCGCGCCGATGTATCGCAAAATCCTTCTGCCGATCGACATCACTGAAGCCGCGATGACCGACCGCGCGATCGCGGTCGCGCAGGGATTGGCGAAATCTTTCGACAGCGAGATGCGGCTCGTCAATGTGCAGTCGCTCCTGCCGATCGCCTTTCTCGACTATGCGCCCGAAAATTTCGACCTGCAGCTGCGCCGCGGCCTCGAGAAGGAAATGGCGACGGTCGCCGCCAAGATCGACTGCGCGCCGGAGCGCGTTTCCACCGTCGTGCTGTTTGGACCGGTCTACCAAAGGGTCCTGGCCGAGGCAGAGGAATGGCGCGCCGATCTCATCGTTCTGTGCTCGCATCGACCCGGCATGGATCGGTTTCTCATTGGCTCCAACGCCACGACGATCGTTAATCACGCACGATGTTCGGTGCTGGTGGTGCGCGGCGACGCGCCGTAGCGCTTCAGCGCTCGCGACTGCAGACATTCGATCAAGAACCGCTTGCGGAAACGGCGGCGCGTCGCTTGCGCCACAATGAACCTAAAATGGCGGCGCGATGACGGCGCCTTCACGAAACTCTCATCACGCCCTCACATGACTTTGCTACCGGTCCGTCGATGCGGCGGTCACTCGATGTTGCGGGAGGATGCCATGTCGAAAGAGGCGATGCAGAACGCCGGCGGTTCGGCGACGGAAAAGGCTGAGAGCCACACGGGTAAGATCGTCGGCGGCGTCATCGCGGCGGCGATCGGCGGCGTCATCGGCGCGCTGCTGATGGGCGGCTACGCCATTCTGCCGGCGGCGGTCGTCGTCGGTCTACTCGGAGTCGCGCTGGGCTCGGTGTTCGACTGAGCAGGAGTTCGCGTCGGGCGCCTGCGTTTACAAAGGGGTCCGGCGCGGAGCGTGCGTTTTTCTTGAGTTTCGCGCGTGAAAAACTTGGCGGCTTGCGTCTTCCTTGAAGGCGGAGCCGCCTTTTTATTGGGGGAAGGGCCGGGACGTCCGTTCTACCGCCGCGGCTAACCTTAAATCGAACGGGTTCTGGCGCTCCCGGCCACGGCTTGGCTAAATCGAAGCGTGGGAATATGAGAATCGTTTACGAGGTTTGTGGTCATGGGCGGAACCGTTTCGTTCCGTTGTCGTTACTCCCCAAAGCCAGAGCCTCGCGCTGATCAAGCCAAGTTTTCAACTGGGAGGAAAAAAATGAATAAAATCCTTGGACTCGCCGCCGCCGCCGCCGTCCTGTTAGGGGGCGCCGCCTTCGCCGATCCGGTGACCAGCCCGGCCAATGTCCGGTCCGGCCCTAGCCCGAAATGGCGCGTCATCGCCACCTTGCCCGCCGGCACCGATGTGACGGTGATCGACTGCGGCGCCGGCTGGAGGCGCGACTGGTGCGAGATTCAGGCGGGCCCGGTGCACGGCTTCGTCGCCGCCGGCGTGCTCGGCACGCAGGGAAATAATGTGCTCATTGCGCCGGTCGTCACCAATAATGACGTTGCGATATACAAGGGCCCGGGCGTCAACTTCAAGATCATCGGCAGCATCCCGGAAAATCAGACGGTCAATATGGGCGGATGCGTCGCGGGCAACGGCGGCGTCACCTGGTGCAAGGTCACTTTCGGCGGCAAGACTGGCTATTCGATCCAGTCCGAGCTGCAGCGCCAGAACTCGCTTTTCCCGATGTGATTGCGCGACGCGGCGGTGGATGTCGCCATCGCCGCGCCGCTCTTTCGGAGGCTCGTTGGACGCCCTATAGTGCCGCTCGGCCGCATTGAGGGCGCCGTCATCCGAGCCGAAATTTCCCGGGCCTCTACCGAGCGCGTTTCGCCGCTGACGCGGCGCGCGCTCGCCCCTAATCCCGGTCCCTTCACCCATACGGGAACCTGCAGCTATGTCGTCGGATCCGGCGATGTGGCGATCATCGATCCCGGACCTGACGACCCGCGTCATATCGAAGCGCTGCTTGCCGCGATTGGCGGCGAGAGACTGCGCTATGTGCTTGTCACCCATACGCATCGCGACCACTCGCCGGCGGCGCGGGCCTTGCAGCAGGCCACGGGCGCGACGATCGCCGGATGCGCCCCCTACGCGCCTTGCGAGGCGTCAAGCGCCGGCGGCCCCAATCTCGACGCAGCCCACGATCTGGCCTATGCGCCGGACATTGTGCTGAGGGACGGCGATGCGCTTGCGATCGGCGGCGTTTCGCTTATCGCCGTGGCGACCCCGGGTCACACCGCGAACCATCTGTGCTTCGCGCTTGCCGAGGAGCAGGCGCTCTTCACCGGCGACCATGTCATGGCCTGGGCGACGACCGTGATCGCGCCGCCTGACGGCTCGATGCGCGACTATTTGGCCTCGGTCGAGCGGCTGCTTCGGCGAGATGACCGCATCTATTGGCCGGCGCATGGCGGGCCGGTCTGCGATCCGCCGCGCTTTCTGCGCGCTCTGCTTCACCATCGGCGCGCGCGCGAAGCCGCGATTCTCCGGCGTCTCGAAGCCGGGGACGAGACCATCGCCGAAATCGTCGCGCATATCTATGAGGGCGTTGACAAGCGCCTCCATCCGGCCGCGGCGATGACCGCGCTCGCGCATCTTGAAGATCTGATCGCGCGTGGTCTTGTCGATTGCGCGGGGCGGCCCCTCCTGAAGGCGCGCTTCTGGCGCCGCGAGAGTTAAGGCGCGCTCGAAGCCGGCAAGAATATCACGACGTCGTTCTTGTGGGCGCGTCCAAGCCGCTTGCGGGTCTCTTCATCCAGAATATCGGCGTCGACCGACTGGCCTTTGATAAGCGCGAGACGGCTTTCCCAAAGCATGCGTTGAAGCCTGAGAATATTGCGCTCCAGACGCAGCTGTTCGAGCTTTTGCTCATATTCCTCGCCGGTCTTCAGGCCACGCTGGCCGTTGACGCCATGCCAGACGAAATAGGCCGCCGTGACGCCCGCCACTGTGTAGAGGCTGAGCGGAAGCACAAGCGCGCTAACGAGAACTCTAAGGCGATGCATGACCGCCACCCTATCTGTCACGCGTTTATGCGCCGTTAAGGCTGAGTCGATTTCGCCGCTGAGGCCGGGACGCGGCCTCCCGCCCGCGTGACGCGTTCAATTTCGCCGCGCACGAGCCGCTCCACGAGCGACGGCAGATTCTCGTTGAGCCATTGCTCCACCATCGGCCGCAGCATGTCCTGCGCGCATCGGTCGAGAATGTCGCTCTCGCTGAACGCCACGCCCGCGGCGAGGGCCTGAAACCGCGAGGCGACCGCCGCAGCCGCTTCGGGCGACAGCAGCGGCCTGTCCTGGCCGGACGCCGAGCCGGCGATGCTTATGTCGAAATTTTCCCGTTCGGTCACGCTTTCACCTTCCGACAGCTCCCTAGCTTGCGGCGAATCCTCCTCGCGCCCCGGTCTCGCGCCGACCGCGCCATCTGACAGCGGAAGCGCCGCCGCCTCTTCCCGCGCGCCGCGAGAAGCGTCGGCGGGCGGCAGCGGCGGCTCGTCCTGGAAGCGTTCGAGCGCCGGCGCCGGATAGGCGCTGCGCGCCGCCGGCGTTGCGTCAATGTCGGCGCACGGGCGGCGGCGGACGTCGCGACGCACGCCCGGCATGCCCTCATCGTCGGCGATCATGCGACGGATCGATGTAAGAATTTCCTCCATTGACGGCTCGTTCGCACGCGCTTCGTCCTGAAACGAGTGCGAAGAAGCGGAGGCGTTCGCTGCGCTCATGGAATTCTGCCGCTGTGCGCGGAAAGCGCCGCGCATGAGGGTGACCGGATCTCCGATTGCGCCAAAACGGCGAATCAACTCGGCAAGAACGAATTCGACACGTTTCGCGCTATGATGTCACCCGCATTCGCGAAATTCTTATCGGCCGTCGGGCGTGTCGATGCCGAACCACTTCTCCTGCACCTGATCGAGATGGACGCTCGGATCATAGAGCGCCACGGCGAGGTCGAGTTCGCGCGCCGACAGGCGGCCGATCGAGCCCAGCGCGGCGTAGGAGGCGACGACGCGGTCGCGCTGCGAGACGATGAGATTGACTCTGGCGATGAGAAGCGACTGCTGCGCATTCAATACGTCGAGGGTCGTGCGCTGCCCGACCTTGGCCTCCTCCCGCACCCCAGCGAGCGCCGTCTCCGCGGCCTTGACCGCCGCCTGGCCGGAGATGATCGACGCCTTGGCGGTCTCGAGCAGTCCGTAGCTCGAGACGACGCTGGCGCGCACGCTGTCGCGCTGAACGTCGGCGTTGAGCCGCGCCTGCCCAAGTTGCTCCTTCGCCTGACGGATCGAGGCGTATTCCGCGCCGCCCTGATAGAGCGGAACGTTCAACTGTCCGATCGCCGAAGCCGTGAACTGTTTGGAGCCCGGCAGTCCAAGGAATGAATCATATTGATTCGAAACCTGGGTATTGACCGAGAGATTGGGCATTAACGCCGCTTCCGCGACCTTGACCGCGAGTTCGGCGGCGTCGACCTGATGCAGCGCCGCCGTCACGCCGGGATGCTCGACCAGCGCGATGGCGATCGCCTGTTCCAGCGACTTCGGCAGCAATGGCTCCAGGCTGCGCCCGGGCTGCAGATGTTTCGGCTCGGCGCCGATGATCTGGCGATAATTCGCCATGCTGTTCTTGAGCTGCGCCTGCGCGGCGTAAAATTCCGATCTGGCTAGAGCGACCGAGGCTTCCGCCTGAGCGACGTCGGTTCGCGTCACCTCGCCGACCTGGAAACGGTCGCGCGTCTGCTTGAGCTGCTCGTCGAGCACCGTAATGTTGTTTTTGCGCAGCGACAGGACCGCCGTATCGCGCAGCACGTTCATATAGGCGGTCGCGCCGTTCTGAAGGGTCGCCTGCTCGGTCAGCCGCATCGTCGAGCGCGCCGCGAACACGCCGGATTCGGCCTGACGAACGGAATTTTCGGTGCGGAATCCGTCGAACAGCGTTTGCGACAGATTCAGCGTCGCGCCGCGCGGATAACCGACGTAGGTGTCTTGAAAATCGCCGCTGGCGCCCGACGCGGCGCCGGCTTGCTGGCTGCTGCTGCCGCCGAAGGGAATCTTGATGGCGGCGTATTGCGAGCCATACTGCGCCGTGATGCTCGCCTTCGGCCGGAGGCCCGCCTTGGCTTTCGGCGCGTCCTCGTCCCGCACGCGAACATTGGCGCGGCTTTGGTTGAGGTCGGGATTGCCGTAATAGGCGCGCGCCAGAGCCGACATCAGGCTTTCGGCCGAAGCCCGGTCAGGCGAAACGCAATTAAACGCAAGCGCCAACAGGGCGGACGCGCAGGTCAGGAAGTTGGCTGATCGCCGCCCTCCAAAGCCATGCCCGTCAGTCGTCATTTTTTCCAACCTAACCTCGCGCCGGCCGCTCTGCGGCTGGTGAGTCGCAACGTTGAACGCCGAACGTAACGCTAGATATGATTTGGGCGAATTGGCGGCGCTACAGACTGAATCCGGGAGGCTGAGCGAATCCTTCGAGAATCGGCGCGCTGGCCGAAAACAGCGGCCGCTCGCCCGCGGCGCGGCCGGCCTGACGCTCGAAACGCACGGCTTGCTGGCCGCCGCGGGGCTCGGGCGTGACGATCGCCAGCAAGCGCCCGTCGGGCGTCAGCTGTTCGAACAGCGCGTCGAGGCCCGCCTGGGCATGGCCCTCGACGATGATGACGTCGTAAGGCGCGGCGCCGCGGCAACCTTCTTCCAGCGGCCCCAGCTCTAATTGCACGTTTTCGCATCCCAGCGCATCGAGCCCCGCCCGGGCGCGCTCAAACAGGCCGGGATCGCATTCGAGCGCGACGATTTTCTGGGCAAGTCCGGCGAGCAGCGCCGCGGCATAGCCGCCGCCGCCGATAACGAGCGCCTTGTCGGTCGTTTTGATCTCCGCGGCCTGAAGCATTCGCGCCAGAACCAGCGGCGGCAGCAGACCGCGCTTGCGGCCGCCGGCCGGCCTCACGGTGACCGCGAGATCCGAATAGGCGACCGGCGCAAACGAATCTGGAAGGAACATTTCGCGCGGAACGCTCAAGAAGCGCTCAAGCAAGGGGACATCCGTGACGTCGAAAGGACGGAGCTGGCGCTCAACCATGGTGTGCCGCAGCGTCGCCGTCGTCTCGCCAGTTTTCGCCACTCGCGCCACCACGTCCAACATTCGATTTCCGGCCACGGGCCGGCCTCTCAAGGGAGATGCTGCGGCACAGGAAACGCCGCCGGCGCTTTATAGGCGCCGTCTCGCGACATGTCCATGGCTAGCGGCTCACAACGCCGCGCCGGCGAGCAGACGGACGCTGTCGTCGCCAGCCCCCAATCGGCGCATTTGTTCGAGCGACGTCTTGTCGAGAACCTCCGCGATCGCTTCTCGCGCGCGCAGCATCACGAGACGCACCGCGCACCGCGTCTCATCGACGCAGTCGTCGCAACGACGATAAACTGTCTTGCTGGCGCATTGGATCGGCGCCAGCGGCCCGTCGAGCACGCGCACGATATTGCCGACGCCGATATCCTCCGGCGGGCGCGCCAGCATATAGCCGCCGCCCTTACCCTTTTTGGAATGCACGAAGCCGGCGTTGCGCAGCTCGCCCAAAATCGCATCGAGAAATTTCTTGGGAATCTGGTTCGAAGCGGCGATGTCGGCGACCAGAGCGGTCTCTCCAGGCCGCACCCCGGCGAGATGCACCATGGCCTTGAGGCCATATTTGGCTTTTTTCGTCAGCATTCCATTTGACCCATAGAGACGACGCCGATCGCGTGGACCCGCCGTCCCAGGGGTATTCTACTGCAAGCCTGCCGGTTTTGTATAATTGTCCGCGGGCCCGGCCCGAGGCTGGAATTGACAAAGTCGACCCGCTTTATAGAGTAAAAACGGGTCCTGGGCAGGAAAAGGGCAAATGCCGGCAATTTTCGACGCTTTAAGCGCAATCAATCCGCTCTATTCCATCTCCGGTTTCGCGGTGGGCGCGCTTGTGGGGTTTACCGGCGTCGGCGGCGGCGCGCTGATGACGCCGATTCTGGTGCTCATGTTCGGCGTCGCGCCGTCGACGGCCGTCGGCACCGATCTGCTCTACGCCGCCATCACCAAGACCAATGGCACGATTGTTCACGCCTTGCATGGCACGGTCGACTGGCGGATCACGCGCCGGCTGGCCTATGGCAGCGTGCCGGCGACCGTCGCGAGCCTTCTTCTTCTCTCCTGGCTCGGCAAGTCCAGCGGTCACGCGGCCAATGGTCTGATCACCTCGGCGCTGGGATTCGCCCTCATTCTTACCGCCTGCTCGATCCTCTTTCGGCGTTGGCTGCTCGATCATATCGCCAAACACACCGGCGCGATGAGCGACAGGCGCCTGTTCTGGCTGACGGCGACTCTCGGCGCCTTTCTCGGATTCCTCGTTTCGATTACCTCGGTGGGCGCCGGCGCGATCGGCATGACCGTACTGCTGGCGCTCTATTCGCATACGCCGACCGCGCGCCTCGTCGGCTCAGACATCGCCCATGCCGTGCCGCTGACGCTGATCGCCGGCTTCGGGCATTGGCTGATGGGCGGCGTCGACTGGCTGCTGCTGCTCTCGCTGCTGGTCGGTTCGATTCCGGGCATCGCCATCGGCGCGCATTTCGCCGCGCGCGTTCCGGATCGCTATCTGCGCCCGGCGCTAGCCAGCGTCATGGCGCTCGTCGGAATCAAACTCTCGATCTAGTCACGACTTCGCTCAGGAGCGCCTCATGTTGCAGACCGCGCCAAAGTTCACCCCGCCGACGAAACCCGGCCGAGGACGAATCTATGATTCGATCACCCAGACGATCGGCGATACGCCGCTGGTTCGGCTGGACCGGATGGCGCGAGAGCGCGGCGTGGAGGCGAATCTCCTCGCCAAGCTCGAATTCTTCAATCCGATCGCGAGCGTGAAGGATCGTATCGGCGTCAGCATGATCGAGTCGCTGGAGAACAGCGGCAGGATCACGCCGGGCAAATCGGTATTGATCGAACCGACGTCGGGCAACACCGGCATCGCCCTCGCCTTCGTCGCCGCCGCCCGCGGCTATCGACTCATTCTCGTCATGCCCGAGTCGATGTCGCTGGAGCGGCGCAAGATGCTGGCGCTGCTCGGCGCCGAACTGGTGCTCACCCCCGCCTCGCAGGGCATGAAGGGCGCGCTGGCCAAGGCCAGCGAACTCGCCGCCGAAAATCCCGACGCGGTCATCCCGCAGCAGTTCGAGAACCCCGCCAATCCCGAGATTCATCGCGCGACGACGGCGGAGGAAATCTGGAACGACACCAATGGCGAAGTCGACTATTTCGTTTCGGGCGTCGGCACCGGCGGCACGATCACCGGCGTCGGCCAGGCGCTCAAGGCGCGCCGGCCCGGCGTGCGCATCGTCGCCGTGGAGCCGGAAGATTCGGCGGTGCTTTCCGGCCGCCCGCCGGGTCCGCACAAGATTCAGGGCATCGGCGCGGGCTTCGTGCCGCCGATACTCGATCGCAGCGTCATCGACGAGATCGTCACCATCGGCAATCAGACGGCCTTCGAAACGGCGCGCCTGCTTGCGCGGATTGAGGGCATTCCGGTCGGCATCTCATCCGGCGCCGCGGTCGCCGCCGCGCTGGAAATCGCGAGCCGCCCCGAAGCCGCCGGCAAGAATATCGTCGTCATCATCCCTTCCTTCGCCGAACGCTATCTCTCGACGGCGCTCTTCGAGGGGCTGTGAGGCGCCGCGCGAGCGCCTGCGCATTCCTTCAGCCTTTCGACGATCCGCGTCTGTTGCGCTTTTGCTGCGGCTTGGGCGCAGGGCTCGGCTTCGGCGCGGGCGTCGGCGCCGCCTGCGCGATCTTGCGTTGATGCAGCCACTGTCGCGAATAGCCGCCGGCGACATAGCCGACCGCGACGATCACGGTATACACGATCACCAGGAAGCCGCCCCGCATATTGGCCGACGCCGCCTTCTCGAGAATGCTGACCACCTCGCTTTGATCGACGAATTTGTCGGCGATGACGCCACAGATGACGCCGAGGATCGGCACGAGCCAGGACGGCAAGCGGAAATAGCCGAGCGCCGCCGCGATGAGAAAAGCGACGAGCCCGAAAAGGTGCAAGAATTGGATGAGGATCGACTGTATGACGAGTCCTACGAAGCGGACGAGCTTGACCATCTTACTCCCCTGGCGTCTTTGATTTTTGGCAAAGCTTACACATTCGGCAGATGTTGCGCGAGCGCTTCGAGCACCGCCATCCGCACCGCGACGCCCATCTCGACCTGTTCGCGAATGAGCGAGCGCGCGCTGTCCGCGACCGCCGAGTCGATTTCGACGCCGCGGTTCATCGGTCCGGGATGCATCACCAGCGCGTCCGGCGCGGCGCAGGCGAGCTTCTCTTCATCCAGTCCGAAGAAATGGAAATATTCGCGGGCGCTTGGCGTCAGCGCGCCGGCCATGCGCTCGCGTTGAAGCCGCAGCATCATGACGATGTCGGCGCCGGCGATCCCGCGCCGCATGTCGTGAAACACCTCGACGCCAAGCCGCGAGAGACTATCCGGCGCCAGCGTCGAGGGCCCGATCACCCGCACAACGGCGCCGAGGGCGCCAAGCAGCAGGATATTCGACCGGGCGACGCGGGAATGCAGAACATCGCCGCAAATCGCCACCGTCAGCCCTTCGATGCGTCCCTTGTTGCGCCTGATCGTCAGCGCGTCGAGCAGCGCCTGCGTCGGATGCTCATGCGCGCCGTCGCCGGCGTTGACCACGGAGCAGTCGACCTTGCGCGCCAGAAGGAGCGCCGCCCCGGCGTGCGCATGGCGGACCACGATGATGTCCGGCCGCATCGCGTTGAGCGTCACCGCCGTGTCGATCAGCGTCTCGCCTTTCGTTTCCGAGGAGCGCGCGACCGACATGTTCATCACGTCCGCGCCCAGGCGCTTGCCGGCGATCTCGAAGGACGCCTGGGTGCGGGTCGAGGGCTCGTAAAACAGATTGATGAGCGTTCGCCCGCGCAAATTCGAGCGCTTCTTGTCGACCCGCCGGGACACTTCGACGGCCTCCTCAGCCATGTCGAGGAGAGTCTCAATGTCGGGACGAGACAGCCCTTCAATGCCGAGTAGGTGCCGGTGCGGGAAAGAAGCCTGCGTCGTCCCAGTTTGCATGCGCCGTCTATAGCAGTTTTGCCCAGCGCCGGAAGCGCCCGTCGCCGCGCTGAAGTCGTCGATCGTGGATCGCTTCCTTGACATATGCTCGCGCCGAGCACATGTCAGCTCAAACGACGGTTGCGAGTTCGCATCTTGCGGCTTAGTCTGTAAAACTTGAGCGCTCCGAGCGGGCTCCCGCCTCGGAGATTTTATGGGGTCTACTTATACTCATTATGAGTATAAGTAGGAGGCGTAAACGATGACTCAACTGATCGGCGATGTGCGCGGCGGGTCGAGCCCCGCGCGCGAGCCTCCCGCAAGCGGCCTCGGCGTTCGCCCGAGCGGCCCGTGTCCGCCCCTGCCCCGCCCCGTTCTGAAATGGACTCCGGAGGTGCAGGCCGCGACCGCGCATCTTTACGAACGCGTGGCGAGGGTCATTCCGCCCGTCGAATGGCCGTTTCACGCTCCCTATGTGAAGGCGATCAACGATCTCAAGCATGTGCGCAACGCCACCATTCTCGCGCACAATTACATGACTCCGGAAATCTATCATTGCGTCGCCGATCACATCGGCGACAGCCTGCAGCTCGCCAAGCTCGCGGCGAAATCCGACGCGGAAATCATCGTCCAGGGCGGCGTGCATTTCATGGCCGAAACGTCGAAGCTGCTTAATCCCGATAAGCTCGTGCTCATGCCCGACCTTAAAGCCGGTTGCTCGCTTGCCGAGTCGATCACCGGCGCCGACGTGCGCGCCTTGCGCAAGCAATATCCCGGCGTTCCCGTCGTCGCCTATGTGAACACCTCGGCCGATGTAAAGGCGGAAGTGGACATCTGCTGCACCTCGTCGAACGCGGTCAAAGTCGTCGAGAGCCTCGGCGCCGATCGCGTGATCATGGTCCCCGACCGCTATCTGGCGCAGAACGTCGCCGCGCAGACCAAGGTGAAAATCATCGCCTGGCATGGCGCCTGCGAGGTGCATGAGCGCTTCACCGCTGAGGAAATCCAGAACTACCGCGCCGATCATCCCGGCGTGCAGGTGCTGGCGCATCCCGAATGTCCCCGTGAAGTGGTCGAGGTCGCCGATTTCGCCGGCTCGACCGCCGCGATGATCGATTTTGTGCGCAGCAAAAAGCCGGCCCGCGTGCTGCTCGTCACCGAATGTTCGATGGCCGACAATGTCGCCGCCGAAACGCCGGACGTCGAATTCGTGCGGCCCTGCAACTTCTGCCCGCATATGAAGCGGATCACCCTGCCGAAAATCCTCGACAGCCTGCTTTACCTCCGGGGAGAAGTCACCGTCGATCCCGCAGTCGCCAAGCGCGCGCGCCGCAGCGTGCAGCGTATGATCGATCTGGGCTAGACTGCCGACCGCTTCGGCCTCACTTGAACAGGGCGGACCATGCCGGCGCTCGATGCGACGATTGCGGCCATCGACGCCGCCAATGCCGACGACCCCCGCCAGATCGAGGGCCGCGCCTTCGAACTGGCCTATGCCGAGCGCATGAGCGCGCGGCTCGCCGCAGTCTATCCCGACGCCTCCGACCTCCTCAAGATCGCGACGCGCGCGCAGCATTTGCGCCGCTGGGAGATCGAACGCGCGGATTATGAGGAAGGGCGTCGCGGTTACAACGACTGGCGGCGCGCCTGCCGCATCCATCACGCCAGTCTCGCCGCGGACATCATGCGCGCGCATGGCTATGACGCGCCGGCGATCGCTCATGTCGGGGCGCTGATCCGCAAGGAGCAGCTCAAGAAAGACCCAGAGTCGCAGGCGCTGGAAAACATCGCCGCGATCGTCTTTCTCGAACATTACTTCGACGATTTTCTCGAAAAGCATCGCGATTACCCCGACGACAAGCTCGTCGACATTCTTGGCAAGACCTTGTGCAAAATGTCGCCCAGGGGCCATGCGGCGGCGCTCGCCCTGCCCTTGCCTCCGCGCGCGCGCAAGCTCGTCGAAGCCGCGATCGCCCGCGAAGCTGGAGCGCTCGCGCGGCTCGCGGCGGTCGCCGTCGACTGACTGTCGATGCGCGAGGATTTGCCTCCCATCATCATCGTCGGCGGCGGACTCGCCGGCGTGTTTTGCGCGCTCAAACTGGCGCCGACGCCGGTCGCCATCTTCGCGCCGACGCCGATCGGCTATAGCGGCGCGTCCTTTTGGGCGCAGGGCGGCATCGCCGCCGCCGTCGAACAGGGCGACACGCCCGAAAGCCACGCCAACGACACGGTGGCGGCCGGCGGCGGCATCGTCGAACGCGACATCGCGCTCGGCATGGCGCAGGAGGCGCGCGCCCGCGTCGAAGACCTGGCGATGATGGGCACGCCCTTCGATCGATCGGCCCTCGGCGGCTTCCTGCCCTCGCAGGAGGCGGCGCATTCGGCCCGGCGCATTGTTCGCGTCAAAGGCGACGTCGCCGGGCGGGCGATCATGGAGATTCTCGCAAGGGAAGTCGCCAGAACCCCGTCGATACAAATCGTCGAGGGCTATTCGGCGCAGGAAATCGTGACGCGCGCCGGGCGCGTCGTCGGAGTCCGCGCCCGCGACAACGCCGGCGTGTTCCGCGACACGCCCTGCACGGCGCTCATTCTCGCGACGGGCGGGATCGGCCATCTTTACAGGGTCACGACCAATCCCTTGGACGCGCGCGGAATCGGCCTCGCGATGGCGGCGCGGGCCGGCGCGTTGATCGCCGACGCCGAATTCGTTCAGTTTCACCCGACCGCGATCGATATTGACGCCGATCCCGCGCCGCTCGCGACGGAAGCGCTTAGGGGCGAAGGCGCGACGATCGTCGACCGCAACGGCCAACGCTTTTTGCTCGACATCGATCCAAGCGGCGAGCTCGCGCCCCGCGACATCGTCGCGCGGGGAGTCTTCGCCAGCATTGAGGCTGGCAACGGCGCCTTCCTTGACGCCCGTTCGGCGATCGGCGCCGAATTCTCGACACGCTTCCCAACGGTTTACGGAAGCTGCATGAGCGCTGGGATCGATCCTTCGCGCGAACTGATCCCGATCGCGCCCGCCGCGCATTACCACATGGGCGGCGTCTGGACCGATGCACACGGACGCACGAGCGTCGACGGCCTTTGGGCCGTCGGCGAAGTCGCATCGACCGGCGTTCACGGCGCGAACCGGCTCGCGTCGAACTCTCTCCTCGAAGCGATCGTGTTCGGCGCGCGCGTAGCGGCGGATGTGCGCGCGGCGCCGCTGTCGCCCGTCGAATGGCGGCCGCGGGCGAATCGGATCGAGCCGGCGCCGCGCGATCGCGAATTTGCCGTGATCGAGGAGCTACGCGATCTGATGTCCGCGCATGTCGGCGTTATCCGCAATGGCCCGGGACTGGCCGCCGCGGTGCGATCAATCCGCCGGATGATGTCGCAAACGCGCGACATCGAGGCGCATAACATGCTGACGACGAGCCTCATCGTCGCGGCGGCGGCGCTCGCGCGGCGCGAGAGCCGCGGCGCGCATTTCCGCGCGGACTATCCGCAACCCGACGCCGCGTTCGCGCGACGCTCGCTCATGACGCTCGAGGCCGTCCTGCGCATCGCCGACGAGGCCGAGGCATGATTTTCGAATTGCCGCCGATGCTGGTCGAAGAGGCGGTCCGCGCCGCGCTGGTCGAAGATCTGGGCCGCGCCGGCGACATCACCACGCAGGCGACCATCCCCGCGAACGCCCAGGCGCACGCGGCCGTCGTCGCCCGCGACAGCGGCGTCGTCGCCGGGCTTGCGGCGGCGCGCGCCGCCTTCGCCCTGAGCGATCCGGAAATCCTGTTTGAGGCGCAGGCGAGCGACGGCGACCGAATCGAGCCGGAAGCGCTGATCGCGCTCGTGTCCGGTCCCGCTCGCGCGATCCTCTCCGCCGAGCGCGTCGCGCTCAACTTTCTGGGACGGCTCTCTGGCGTCGCCACGCTCACCGACCGCTTTGTCAGCGCGGTCGCCGGCGCATCCGCGCGGATTTGCGATACGCGCAAAACTACGCCCTTGCTGCGCGCCCTGGAGAAATACGCCGTGCGCTGCGGCGGCGGGGTCAATCATCGCTTCGGCCTCGACGACGCCGTGCTCATCAAGGACAATCACATCGCCGTCGCCGGCGGCGTCATTCCGGCGCTCCGGGCGGCGAAGGCGCATGTCGGGCATCTTGTGAAGGTGGAAATCGAGGTCGATACGCTGGACCAGCTGCGGGAAGTTCTCGACGAGGGCGCGGACGCCGTGCTGCTCGACAATATGACGCTCGACGATCTGCGCAGCGCCGTGGCGCTCGTCGCCGGCCGCATGATCTGCGAAGCCTCCGGCGGCGTCACGCTCGCAAACGTCGCCGAAATCGCCAAAACCGGGGTCGATCTCATCTCCGTCGGCGCGCTGACGCATTCCGCCCCGGCGTTCGACGTCGGCTTAGATATTGAAATCAATTGATGATATTGTTTCTGGCGGGCTTTTGCGGCGTATTGCCGCCGGTCGCTTTCTTGGCGCCGCCGACGCTGCTATAACCCCCCTCGCCCGAATCCTCGAAAACCCTCAGGAGCCATGCCGTCCTTCGTTCGCAAGCTGATCAGCCGAGCACGGCGAAGGCTTTGGAGCTCCCCGATCTCGTCAATGCCAGGCCCGCTGCGGGCCGAGGCGACGCGCGACAAAACGATTGCCGCCGAAATCGGCGACTATGAGCGCGACTTCGGCTTCGCTCACAGCGCGGGATCGATGCCGCTGCGCACCCTGCTGCGCATCGAGCGGCTGTTGACCGGATCGTCGATCGCTTCCGCCGAAACCGGCTGCGGCAAGTCGACTATATTCCTCTCGCGCATCGCCGATCGACACAAGGTCTTCTGCTATGACGATCGCGGGCAGAAAAACTCCAGCGTCGACTATTTCCTGTCTTGTCCGGCGACGCGGCAGGATCGCCTTGACCTTGTCTTTGGTCCGACTCAGGTCACGCTGCCGAACTATGAGGAACATGTTCCCTACGACCTCGTGTTGATCGACGGGCCGCACGGCTTCCCGTTCCCCGATCTCGAATATTACTACTTCTATCCGCACCTGAAGACCGACGGGCTGCTGGTCGTCGACGACATCCATATTCCGACCATCAGCCGGCTCGCGGACTTCCTCAGCGAAGACCGCATGTTCGAGAAGCTGGAATTCGTCGGCTCGACCGCCATATTTCGACGCACCGACGCGCCGGTCTTCGATCCGCTGGGCGACGGCTGGTGGCTTCAGGACTTCAACCGCCGGCGGGCGTCCTTCCTGAAGGACATTTATCTAAAAGACGGCAAGAAACGGGCGCCGATTTCCTTCGAAGGAATCTACTGAGCCGCAGCCGCTTGCGGCTCCGGCGGCCTTCCGTCCGCTTGCGAGAGGCGGGCCAGACGCAGGCCGCGCCGCTCCAGCATCTCCGGCAATCTGGACGACAGGAGAAAGGCGAGTTCCTGCTCGCGGGTGATCGTCACCGGATCGAGCTGGCGCAGATCTTCGTCGACATGCCCGGGATGGCACATGATGAGATGCCTGCGGCCGGGCGCGCGCAGATAGCTTTGAAAGATTCTCGCATAGTCGAAGCTCGGGTGGAAATCCGAGAATCCCGCAAAGCCGTCGTTGACGCTGAAGCCCCGCCGGCGCGCCTCCCGGCGAAAGCCGCTGGCCAGAGACAGTGCGGAGAGCGCTTTGCGAGCGTTGGCGCGACGCGCCAGAATGCGATGCACGCCGTCCCCCGCATCGCGAAGCCAGACCCGGCCGCCAAGCCCTCGCGCCGCCATGGCGTCAAGCAGCGCCGTCCGAATGCCCGGAAGAACATGGATATGCTGATGGCCGTCGACATGGTCCGGCGGACGATCCGCTATAGCTTCGAACCTGTCGAACTGCCGATCGATCTCCCCCCGGATTTCATCCATCGGCAATCTTTTGCCGTAGGCCATCCGGACAATCTGGGCGAGCGGAGGAAATTCGCCGGTGGGCGCGAATTTCGGCATCGACGAGAGCGGCCGCCCCAAGGTGAGATTGAAATGCAGGCCGATATCGGCGTCGCGTCCGCGCCGAACCAGCTCCAGCCCCATCGCCGGCCAGCGCGGACCGTTCACCAGCGCCGAAACGGCGGTAATCCGTCCTGCGTCGAGCGCCTCCAAAATGCCGGCGCTCACCCCGTAAGACAGGCCATAATCGTCCGCACACAGCGCAACAATCTGCTCCTTAGCCATCGGCCTGCTTCTCCGAATCCGGCGATAATCCCTTTGCCGCTCCATTAAATATTGGTTTAACCCACCCATGAACAGCCCAGACCTCTCACTTGTCATCCCTCTTTTTAACGAAGCGCAAAACCTTCGGCCGCTGGCGGCTCGAATCGAAGCCGCCCTCGACGCCTGCGACGTGACCTACGAGGCCCTGTTTGTCGACGACGGGTCGACCGACGAGAGCCTGGACATTCTGCGCGACCTTTGCGCCGAGGAGCCGCGTTTTTGCGCCCTGTCGCTGTCGCGCAATTTCGGCAAGGAGGTCGCGATCGCCGCCGGGCTCGATCACGCCAGAGGACGCGCGGTGGTGATCATGGACGCCGATCTGCAGCATCCGCCGGAAGTTATCGCGCAATTCATCGAAAAATGGCGAGAAGGCTATAAGAACGTCTATGGCCAGCGCATCGATCGCGCGACCGATCCGAAGCTGCGCGTGGCGCTTACCGGCGTCTTCTATCATCTGCTGGAGAAGTTTGGCGACGTGCGCCTGCCGCCGGGCGCCGGCGACTTCCGCCTCCTTGACCGGCAGGCGGTCGACGCGCTTCTGACCATGCGCGAGCGCGCGCGCTTTAATAAGGGCCTTTTCGCCTGGATCGGCTTCAAGTCGATCGGCGTGCCTTTCGACGTCGACGAACGCGCCGGCGGAAAGTCGACATTCAACCTCGCTCGGCTGGTGCGTTTCGCGCTCGACGGGATGATGTCGTTCTCGTCAATCCCGCTCAAGGTGTGGACCTATGTCGGTCTCGTGATTTCGGCCTTCGCCCTCGCCATGGCAGGCTATTATTGGGTCCGCACGATGCTGTTTGGCGTTGATACGCCCGGCTTTGCCACGCTCGTGGTCTCGATCGCGTTCTTTTCCGGCATTCAGCTGATTTCGCTCGGCGTGCTCGGAGAATATGTCGCGCGCATCTTTAATGAGGTAAAGGGGAGGCCGCTCTATCTCGTCGCCGAGAGGTTGGGCGCTAGGGAGACGAACGCAAAAGCGGATGATCGGTCGTAGCGAAAGCGAAGAAGGACGAGCTTCTTTGGCGATCGCCGCGCGATCCAGCCGCACATCTGAGACGAGGCGCCGATACATGAGCTCCAAAGCCACCGGTTCGCCGTTGCGCGGACTAAACCTCGTCATCGCGGCGGCGCTGATCGCGCTGTTCGCGGCTTTCGGCGTGCGCATGTGGCGCTTCTTTGCCGCCAGCGGCGTGCCGAGTCTGCTCGAGGACTTGCCCGCGTCAAGGACCGAAGCCGACCAGCAGCTCTTCCAGTCGCGGCTCGCCAAACGCTTCCACGTTGGATCGACCGAGGTTGACGATCTCATCGACGAATTGCGCGACGACGGGTTTACGGTCGACGCCGACAAGGACATCGCGACCTATGAACGTGGCGCCGGCATTTCCGACAAGTGCCGCCGCAGCGCCAATATTCGATGGTCGCGCGGCGAGGGCGACGAACTCGCCACGATCACCGGCGGCTATTCCCTGCACTGTCCCGAGCACTGAGAACAGCGCGGGCTTAACGGAATTCTGCTAGGACGATTGCGATGATTCGCAATCTGCTTTCGGTCGGCGGCTTTACCCTGCTCTCGCGCGTGACGGGATTTCTGTCGCTCGCGATGCAATCGGCGATCATGGGCGCCGGCGCCGTCTCCGACGCGTTCTTCATCGCGCAGCGCCTGCCCAACAGCTTTCGCGCGATTTTTGGCGAAGGCGCCTTCAATGCGGCGTTTGTTCCCTCCTATTCGATGGCGATCGAGCAGGAGGGCGACGCGGCGGCGGAAGAATTCGCCGGCGAAGTCTATACGCTGCTTCTCGCTTCGCAGATCATCCTGCTCGCCATCGTCTGGACGCTCACGCCGCAATTCGTTTCGCTGCTCGCGCCGGGCCTCGACGATCGTCCGGAAAAATTCGCGCTGGCCGTCAATCTGACGCGGATCACGTTTCCTTACTTGCTCTTCATCACGCTCTTCGTTCTGCACCAGGGCGTGTTGAACGCGCGCGGCCGATTCGCGCTTCCGGCCTTCGCGCCCAATCTGATGAATTTTTCGGTGATGGCGGCGCTCGCCGTCGCCTTTCTCTTTCCCAACGCCGGCTATGCGGCGAGTTGGGGCGTCACCGTCTCCGGCGCGCTGGAGCTCGGATTGCTGATGTGGCAGGCGCGGCGCATCGGAGTCCTGAAGCGCCTGCGCAAGCCGCATTGGCCGCGCGTGCGCGACTTCTTCCTGCGCCTTGGGCCGGCGATCATCGGCTCGGCGAGCCCCCAGATCGCCGTGCTCGCCGATACGATTCTCTCCTCGATGCTCCCCGACGGCGGCGTTTCGTCGATCTCCTATGCCGAGCGGCTCTATCAGCTTCCAGTCGGCGTGATCGGCATCGCCGCCGGCACTGTATTGTTGCCGGAAATGAGCCGACGCCTCGCCGCGAACGACGAAGAAGGCGCACATCACGCGCAGAGCCGAACCATGGCGCTCACCGTCGCGCTCGCGGCGCCGTTCTTCATCGCTTTCGACACGATTCCCGAGCTGATCGTCGCCGGGCTGTTCCAGCGCGGAAAATTTTCAGCCGCCGACGCCTATGCCGCCGGGGATGTGCTCGCGGCCTATGGCGCCGGACTGATGGCGCTGGTGCTGATCGCCTCGGCGCGCGCGAGCTTCCAGGCGCGCGGCGACACCAGAACGCCGATGATCGTCGCCCTTGCGGCGCTCGCTGCAAATGTCGCCTTGAAAGTCGCCCTGTTCCAACCGCTCGGCGCCGTCGGCCTCGCGACCGCGACATCCGTCGGCTTGTGGATCAATCTCGCCGCGCTCGTCGGAATCGCGCTCGGCCAGCACTGGATGCGGTTTGACGGCGTCTTCGTCAAAACGCTCGGCGCGACATTCGTCGCCTGCGCCTTTCTGACCGCGGTCGCGATTTTCGGCCGTTCGCCTGCGCTGGCGCTTGGCGGGCATTTCGGCGCGCTCGCCAATCTCGTCGCGCTTGCCGCGCTCGGCGTCGCCGGCGCGCTCGTCTATGCCGGCGCGCTCGTTGGCGCGCTTCACGTAAGCGGCGTGACGATCGGACGCCTCAGGCGTTAAACGAATTGCGCGAGGCCGGGAATTGAATCGACGATCTCACGCAGCTTTTCCGGACCGAGTTTCGCTTCGGCGTATCCGAAAATTTCGTGACCCAGCGGTTGAATCTGATTCATGCCGATGCCGACGCCGTTAAGCTTCATGCCAAGGCCCATCAGGCCGCCCATGCCGCCCAACAACCCTCCAAGCCCGCCGCCGCCAGACGATTCAGCGGATTCGATCGCCTCGCGCGCCCCCGGGAGCCTGTCGAGCAATTCGCCGACAGCGCCGTCAGGCGACTCCTTTTGAAGGAAGCCTAGAACGAGGCCGATCGCCGTCCGTGCAACCTGCGCGTCAACTCCGAGCGCTGCGGAAACGCGCGCCGCCAGTTCATCCATTTCGGCCTCTCTCGCTTTCAATGTTTGAGAACGCGAGGACTGTCGCCGCGACCGAAAGGAAATGCAAGCCTGGCTCCGCTCGAGCTTCACGCGCCGAACGAAGAGCGACCGGCTGACGCGCACATCGCGCGCGCCAGCCCGGCATGTTACGCCGATTGACGCAGATCCGTCGGCAAGTCGGTGCGCTCGCGCAATGCGGGCAGAATGTTTCGGATCTTTTCAGCGCCCTCGGCGCCAATGACATTCTCGGCGCGTTTCAGAACCTGGCGCACCAGCGCGTCGGTTTGAGTCTCGCTGATCCCGAGCTTTTCGAGCTGTCCGGCGAGAATGTTCACGTCGGCGCGGCCATGTCCGATAAAGCTCGTCATGCCCTCAATCGCCTGAGTGACGCCGCCGTCGCCGACATGCTGCGACGCCTCGATGACTTCCTGGGCGCGCGGCATTTTGGCGATCATGACCTCCATGCTGCCGGTCTTGTCCTTGTCCCGCAGGAAACCGAGCACCAATCCGAGCGCGGCCTTGGCGATCGTCGGATCGAGCTTGGTATCGGCGACGACATTTGTGGTGAGTTCTTCCATTGGACGTCCTCCCCGCAAGCAATGCGGTTGCGGGGAAAGATGTCGCGGCGACGCGCGGCTTCAAGCGTGGCTATGCGCGCGCGTCTATGAAGCGTCCAGCCCATAAAGCGAATGCAGCGTGCGGACGGCGAGTTCGGTGTAGGCCTCGTCGACCAGCACGGAGAATTTGATCTCCGACGTGGTGATCGCGCGGATATTGACGCCCTTTTCGGAGAGGGCCCGGAACGCCTGCGCGGCGACGCCGGCGTGGCTGCGCATGCCGATGCCGATCGCCGAAATCTTGGCGACGTCCTTCTCGCCGGTGATATGCGCGAAACCGACCGCGTCCTTGACCTTTTCGATAATCGCGAAGGCGCGCTCATAATCGGCCGTTCCCACCGTGAAGGTCATGTCGGTCATGCCCTCCTCGGAGACGACCTGCACGATCATGTCGACGTTGATCCCCGCGTCGGCCAGCGGCATGAACACCGCGGCGGCGACGCCCGGCTTGTCGGCGACGCGGCGAAGCGTGATTTGCGCCTCGTCGCGCGAGAAGGCGATGCCAGTAACGACCTGCGCTTCCACGATGTCCTCCTCGTTGCAGATCAGCGTGCCCTGCCCCGGATTCTCCGGATCGTCGAAGGACGAGCGCACATAGGTCGGCACGTCATGCACCATGGCGACTTCGACCGAGCGCACTTGCAGCACCTTCGCGCCGAGCGAGGCCATCTCCAACATTTCTTCAAAGGCGACCTTGTCCATGCGGCGCGCCTTCGGCACGACGCGCGGATCGGTGGTGTAGACGCCGTCGACGTCAGTATAGATATCGCAGCGATTGGCTCTGATCGCGGCGGCGATGGCGACGGCGCTCGTATCCGAGCCGCCGCGGCCGAGCGTCGTGATCCGTCCGCTGTCGCGGTGCACGCCCTGAAAGCCGGCGACGACGGCGACTTCGCCACGGCCGAATCCGTCCAGGATGCCCGCGCCGTCGATCGATTCGATCCGCGCCGCGCCATGCGTATCGTTCGTGTAGATCGGCGTCTGCCAGCCGAGCCAGGAGCGCGCCGGCACGCCCGCCATCTGCAACGCCATGGCGAGAAGCCCGGCCGTCACCTGTTCTCCCGAGGCGACGACGGCGTCATATTCGCGCTGGTCGCAAAGCGGCGCCGCCTCCTTGCACCAGGCGACAAGCTCGTTGGTCTTGCCGGCCATCGCCGAAACGACGACCGCGACCTCATGCCCGGCGTCGACCTCGCGTTTGACGTGGCGCGCGACATTGTGGATGCGTTCGACAGTGGCGACCGATGTGCCGCCGAATTTCATGACCAGGCGTGACATGAAGACCAGGAATTGGGCGGGACGCTCGCGTCCCGCTGGAAGCGGCGCTATATGTGTCCGCGCCGGCAGGCCTGTCAACGGCGACGGCGCCGACAAGGAATCATGCGCAAGCTCCCCGTCCTTCGAGGCGCGCGCTTCGCACGCTCCTCGTGATGAGGAGCTTTCGCATAGTTCCCCTGACCTCATCCTGAGGAGCCGCAGGCGGCGTCTTGAAGGACGGGGTCAGGGGAATTACGAATTTCTCCGCATCTTTCGCGAGGCTCCCCTTGCCCCATCAGCACGCTCCCCACTCCGCCAGCGTCGACCCCGAAGACGTCGCGCGTTTCAACCGGCTCGCCGAGCTGTGGTGGGACAGAAGCGGAAAAATGGGGATTCTCCACGAGATCAACCCCGTACGAGTGGCCTATATCCGCGATCACGTGCGGCGCTTCATCCGGCATGATTCCGGCGCGCTGAATGCGCCGGGCGACCAGCCGCTCGCCGGCGTACGCATCGCCGACATCGGCTGCGGCGGCGGCATATTGAGCGAATCTCTGGCGCAGCTCGGCGCGCATGTCACGGGCGTCGATCCGGCGCCCAACAATATCGCCATCGCCAAGCGTCACGCCGAAAAATCCTGCCTGGACATCGATTATCGCAACATCACCGCCGAAGACCTCGCCGCGAGCGGCGAGCAGTTCGACGCGGTGGCGGCGCTCGAAGTCATCGAACATGTCGAAGGGCCACGGGAATTCGTCGCCACGCTCGGGCGGCTGCTGAAGCCCGGCGGCCTCCTCTTCCTGGCGACGATCGACCGGACGATGAAGAGCTATCTGCTGGCGATCGTCGCCGCCGAATATGTGATCGGCTGGGTGCCGAAAGGCACGCACAATCACGACAAATTCATCCGCCCTGACGAGCTTTCGTCCTGGCTGCGCCAGGGCGGCATGCGGGAAATCGACCGGGCCGGGATGAGCTTCCAGCCGCTGGCCAGAACCTGGCGCAAGAGCCATGACACCGACGTTAATTATTTGATGGCGGCCCGGAAAGAGGGTTAGGCTCGATCATGGCGATGAGGCGAGAATGGCGCTGAAGCTCTTGTTCGCGCCTGCCGCCGCCGGTAGACTCTCGGCCTATGCAAAGAACATCTCGCACCCGCTCCCGACTTCTCGTCACCCTCGCCGCCGCCGGACTGGCCGCCGCCTTCGCCTTTAGCCAGGCCGAAGCGAAGCCCAAGCCAGGCGAAGAAGCGCCGGCTGAAGACGCCGGCGCGAAAGCCGCCAACAAGCGCAAGCCGGCAAAGAACGACCCGAAAAGCGAAAAAGGCGATAAGCCCTCTTCCGACAAAGGCTCGGAAAAGCCGGAGCAGCTCGGCAGCTATGGAGAATGGGGCGCCTACGCCGCCCAGAGCGGACGCAACAGAACCTGCTATGCGCTCGGACAGCCGAAAGAACGGACGCCGAAGACGAAGCTCAAGGAGTCTGCCGCCTATGTCTTTATCTCGTCGCGGCCGGCGGAAAACATTCATAACGAGGTCGCGATCAATCTCGGCTATCCGACCAAGGACGGCTCACCCGCAGTGGCCGACATCGATGGCGACAGCTACGAGCTGATCACCAAGGGAACGAACGCCTGGGTGAAGGATCAGGCGCGGGAGAAAGAATTCGTCGGCGCGCTGCGCGGCGGCTCCAAGCTCATTGTGAAGGCCTCTTCGTCAAAAGGCACGAGCACGACCGACAGCTATTCGCTTAAGGGATTGTCGGATGCGATCGCCCGCGCCGTGCAGGAATGCAAATAGTCATCGCGGCCCGCCCGCGATCGAAACGTCCCTGACCGACGCCGCGATGGCGCGTATTTCAGGCGCGACGTCGGGATATTTTGTCGCCAATTGATCGAGATCGCCGATTTCGACATCCTCCGGCGTGACGCCCGGCCATTCCGTGCTTGCGCCAAGAAACCAGCGTCCGCTCCCCAGGAGCCGCGCCATGTGAAAGGTGTCGCCGGGAATAAGCAGCTGCAGCCGCTGGCCCGCGCGCAGATCGGGTCCGACCACCACGCGCTCGGTCGAACGGTCGCCATGGAGCAAGAAAAGCTCGAGCGGATCGCCGAGGTAATAATGATAGAGCTGGTCGTTGCGAATTCGGTGCAGCCGAACCGGCGCATGCGGCGCCACCAGAAAATAGAGCGCCGACCCCACTGGACCGCTGCGCGCGAAGGGCGCTGGCAGCGCGTCGGCGCCGATCGAGAGCTTGCTCGTATAGGTGATGCGGACAAAGCCGCATGTCGCGTTAGGCTCGAGCGCGAGCAGATCGATGATTTCTTGATCGCTCAAAGCATCAGTCATGTCGGGGCTCCTGGGTCCACCAAGTATAAATCTCATGATACCAAGTATCTGACTATAAGAAATACTCTCTGTGGTCCTTGTTGTTCCCGATCGACTCCGCAAACTACGCGTCAGCCACGGCAGTCCCCCCTGTAGCTGTCCTGGCGGACGGCGGCGGCTTTCACCGCTGCATCACCCGTCGCCGTCCCTGTCCTTCCGGCAAAGTCCGGACAACAATGGGAGAGGCATATGGCAGTTAACGTTCACGACGGCGAAACCGGCAAAATCCTGATGTATCTGATCGGCTTTACGGCTTTTGTCATCGTCGGCCTGACCTGGGCGCCGCATTGGATTTCGCCCGACAGCGCAAACCTCACCGGAGAGACCGGCAGCACGGCGCGCATGATCCAGTGACGCGGCGACGCTCCGGGAGCCCGCCCCTTCCGGAGCGTCCAACGCATGTCCGGCGCCCCGGTTGCAAAGCAAATTCGTTTCCGGCATAACGGCGCCCGCGACGGTTCGGCGAAACGCTGACCCGGCGCGACGGATGCGGGTGTAGCTCAGGGGTAGAGCACAACCTTGCCAAGGTTGGGGTCGAGGGTTCGAATCCCTTCGCCCGCTCCAGTTTCTCTAAATAAAAACAACCATTTAATGAGCGCCCTTCGGGGCGTTTATTGCTTCCCCGGCCCTTCGTGCCACTCCGGGGAAGCAGGGGGGAAGCAGATGGACGCGTAACGGCGCGCAGTCGCGGCGGCGTTCGACGGCGATCTCGTATCCCCAGTCCCCATCTCTTTGCGTTGTTGCGTCATGTCACTTGTTTCCATGTCGACGCCTCAAACGGCCTGCAAAGCTTTTTGCACCACCTTTGGCGCGCGTTCGATGACCAGCAGATAGGCTCGTGTCGGTCCCTCCGGCTGACGTGAACCCTGTTCCCAATGGCGAAGCGTGTTGACGCTGAAGCCGAAGCGGCCCGCGAACTCCTCCTGCGTCATGTCCAAACTCGCCCGGATCGCCTTCACGTCGATCTTTTCTGGCACGCGGACGCGATAGGCGCTTTCATCCGCCTTCCCCTCGGCGTAGGCCACTGCTTCCCGAAGGCCGCGTCGAATACTGTCGGCAACCTTGCTCATCGCTTTCTCCGTTTGAATGTCTCGACCAGCAACGCCGTGAGCCGCCGGAAGTCGTTGCGGTCCTGCTGACTCAGATCGGCCCGCTCGTTCTTGGCGTATGCGGTGAGCGCAAAAAGTGGCATCCGGCGTCGTGATGAAAATAAACCACACGCGCGCCGCCGCGCTTGCCCCTCCCTTTTAATCCCCACCTCAATTTCCGGACGCCGCCCAAAGCGATGGCCCGCGATGGTCGGTCGGACGCCGTTCGATTGACGCTCGAACAATGACACGCCGAGATCGTCTTCAAGCGCTTGAATGCGCCGGCTGACGGCGGATTGTCGCACGCCGAGAACTTTCGCTGCGCGGCTGAAACTCGCGCGATCAGCGACGATCAGCGCCTGAGAAATCGAAACGAGGTCGACGATATCGCAATCTCCTATAAGATAAACGCCTTCGGCGAGGAGCCTCTTGCGCCGCGGCGGTGATGCGCGTCGCTGTTCCGAAACGAGCTTCCGAGTTCCTTCATCATCGTGTCGCCTTCACTTAAGCGCCCATGAAGTGGTTGCGTGTTATGAACCGCTCGGCGATGAGCTTTCGCGGTTTGCCCACCCGCCGCCGAGCGCCGTGAAGAGAGCGACGGCGTTGGCGAGGCGTTGGGCTTCCGCCTGGATACGGGCGATGGACGTGCCGAGATAGGCGCGCTGGGCGTCGACGACCGCAAGCTGCGACACAGAGCCGAAGCTTTGTTGCGAACGAATCTTAGCGAGATATCTTCGCGCCGTGTTCTCCGCGATGCGCGTCTCCCTGACTGCCCGGGCATCGCCCTGCAGGGCGCGAAGCGTATCCGCGACATTCTGGAAGGCGTTGATGACGGTCGAGCGATACCGCGCCTCGGCCTGGTCGAGACCCGCCTCGGCGGCGCGTTGCTTGTTGAGGAGCGTCATGCCATCGAAGGCGGACTGGGCGACATTGCCTGCGAATGTGTAAAAGGCAGTGCCTGGCAGAAAGAGCTGCGCAGGGTAAAACGCTCCCGTGCCGCCGTTGGCGGACGGGACAATATTGGGCAGCCGCGCCGCGACGGCGACGCCAATCTGGGCGCTGGGGGTCAATCAGCATTGGAACGGGACCCCGAATTGGCGTCGAACCACGCCGATTCACAGCCTGAAGCACAGTGCCGAAACACCATCTCTCCTTCGGGTTGGCTCTTCGACGGAGATGGAGCAATCGCATTCGTACTCGCATTACCCCGCAGCGACCTCAAAAGATCTGCTCGAAACTTGAATCTCATGGCCATGGTCCCCTGTCGGCTTCATATGCGGCGTTGGAGCGGGCGATTTCGATTTCGCGGGTCGTGGGCGACCAGCCGCCGCCGAGCGCCTGATAGAGGCTCGTCGCCGCCTGAAAATGGGAGAGCCGCGCGATGGCCAGC
>VGDY01000039.1 GCA_016869555.1 Alphaproteobacteria bacterium
GCTTTCGAGCGACGGCCCATCGATGCAATCGAAAAGCCGCCGCCCAAATACCCGGCCCGCCGACGGCTCGTCTCAGCTCGACAGATCGAAATCAAATGGCCATGACTTTCCCCGGACAGCCCTGCGCGCGCGGGGAGAGGTTTGCGGCCGCGCCGTGCGATGTGCCCCGCCGCACTTTGCCGGCGCCGGCGCGCGTGCTACCCGCGGTTCGCTAACCGTGGACCTTGGGGGGCCCATATCATGACCGTCATTGCAGCGAACCGCCGCGGATTTCTTTGCGCCATGCTCGGGGCGGGCGCCCTACTCGTCGGGCGGCGCGCCCATGGCGCCGAGCCGGTGGCGGATGTGAGCCGGCTCAAGCCGGGCGAATTCATCTGGCGTCCCGAACTCGCCCCGAAGGGTCCCGTCTCGGTCGTGGTGTCGATCCCCGAGCAGCGCGTCCATGTCTATCGCAATGGCGTGCGCATCGCCGCCTCCACCTGTTCGACCGGCAAGCCCGGACATTCGACGCCGACCGGCGTCTTCGTCGTGCTGGAGAAGGACCGCAATCATCACTCGTCGCTCTACGACGACGCGCCGATGCCCAATATGAACCGCCTCACCTGGTCGGGCGTCGCCCTGCACGCCGGCAATCTGCCCGGCTATCCGGCCTCGCATGGCTGCGTGCGGCTGCCGATGAAATTTTCCGAACTTCTGTTTACCGTCACCCATATCGGCACGCCGGTGATTATCGCCGGGGCGCATACCGACCCCTGGGAGATCACCCATCCGGGCATGGTGCTGAGCGGCTATGCCGAACAGGAGTTCGAGCAGGTGCTCTCGGGGCTCGAAGGCAAGAAGCATCCTTCCGACTGGGCGGAGGCCGAGACCTATCCCGTCACCAGCATCGTCGCCTCGTCGGCCGATCATGTGATCGAGCTGATCGAGAACGACCATGTGATCGCGCGATCCACGCTCGGGCTCGAGGGCGCCGACAAGCTCGGCTCGCATGTCTTCGTGCTCAACGGCGCCGACCAGAAGTCGCGCGGCATGCATTGGAGCGCGATCACCCATCATCAGGAGGATTCGGCGCTCGCGCCGGACGCCGATGTGATCCAGCGGCTTCGCGCCGAGCCTGCCTTCAACGCGGCCATGCAGGCGCGCATGCATCCCGGCATGACCTTGGTGCTGACCGACGCCCCGCTGTCGCCCGACAGCCGCTCCGGCAAGGATTTCGTCATCGTCACCAATGATTGACCGGCGCTGCTTGAGGCGGCGCGAAGTCAGGGCGATCGGGTGAAGGGCTTCCTCATCCTTAGGAGCGTGCGCAGCACGCGTCTCGAAGGACGAGGAAGCCCGGCTTCGCCTATTTTCCTCACCCTCGTCCTTCGAGACGGCCTCTTCGATCTCGGGCCTGCCCGAGATCGACATTAAATTCGCAAGTCGGGTAAACCCGACTTGCGGGCCTCCTCAGGATGAGGGTGAGGAAAACAATCCTTCCCCCGATCGCCCTGGGCGCGAAGTCCCCGCCCCTCCCCGCGCGCGGCGAGAAGTGCTAAACTCCCGCTTCGCGCCCTCCGGAACAAACATAGAATGTCGGATTTCTATCGCATCAAGCGCCTGCCGCCTTATGTCTTCGAACAGGTCAACCGCCTCAAGGCGAAGGCGCGGGCGGGCGGCGCCGACATCATCGATCTCGGCATGGGCAATCCCGATCTGCCCGCCCCAAAACATGTCATCGACAAGCTGGTCGAGACCGCCGGCAAGCCGCGCACCGACCGCTATTCGGCCTCTAAGGGCATCGCCGGGCTGCGGCGGGCGCAGGCGGGCTATTACGCGCGCCGTTTCGGCGTGGCGCTCGATCCCGATTCGCAGGTCGTGGCGACGCTCGGCTCCAAGGAGGGCTTCGCCAATATGGCGCAGGCGATCACCGCGCCGGGCGACGTGGTGCTGGTGCCGAACCCCTCCTACCCGATCCACGCCTTTGGGTTTCTGATGGCCGGCGGCGTCATCCGCTCGGTGCCCTCGGCGCCGACGCCGGATTATTTCGTGGCGCTGGAGCGCGCGATCATCCATTCGATCCCCAAGCCGATCGCGGTCGTCGTCTGCTATCCGTCCAATCCGACGGCGGAAGTGGCGTCGCTCGACTTCTACAGAGACCTCGTCGCCTTCGCCAAGAAGCATGAGATTTTCGTGCTCTCCGACCTCGCCTATGCCGAAGTGTTCTTCGACGACCATCCGCCGCCGTCCGTGCTGCAGGTGCCGGGCGCGATGGACGTAACGGTCGAATTCACCTCCATGTCGAAGACCTTCTCGATGGCCGGCTGGCGCATCGGCTTCGCGGTCGGCAATGAGCGGCTGCTGTCGGCGCTGGCGCGGGTCAAGAGCTATCTCGACTACGGCGCCTTCACCCCGGTGCAGGTCGCGGCGGCGGCGGCGCTCAACGGCTCGGAGGATTGCGTGCGCGAGATGCGCGCGATCTACAAGCGGCGGCGCGACGTGATGGTCGAGAGCTTCGCCCAGGCCGGCTGGCCGATCCCGGCGCCGCGCGCCTCGATGTTCGCCTGGGCGCCGGCGCCCGAGCGCTTCCGCAACATTTCGACGCTGGAGTTCTCGAAGCTGCTGATCGAGAAGGCCGACCTCGCGGTCGCGCCGGGCGAGGGCTTCGGCGAGCATGGCGAGGGGTTCGTGCGCCTCGCGCTGGTCGAGAACGAGCAGCGCATCCGTCAGGCGGCGCGCAATCTGCGGCGTTTCTTCGAGACCGCGGACGCCCAGCTCCACAATGTGGTGCCGCTCGCCGCGCGGCGGTGACCTCCGAATCATGGTTGTCGAGGCGTCATCTCACCGCGTCATGGCCGCGCTTGTCGCGGCCATCCACGCGGCGACATTATGAAAATGTGAAAACATGAGCCGAAAGTGCCGTCTCTGCGCGATGCGTTTCGCGATTGTCCGGCGTGGATGCCCGCGACAAGCGCGGGCATGACGGCTGAAAGTAAGCTGAAATTAACCCGAGTTGGAGGTCCTGCAGGAGCGACCGGCGGGGAGGCTCCTGCTCCCCGGGCGACTGAAATATAAACGCGCCGACTTCGACGCACAGGATTTCTTTGCGCTATAGAAGCCCTCCCGGCCCGGCTTGCCCGGTCCGCCCTCCCCGCAACGGGGCGGGATCAGCGCCCTTCCTGCCTCCAACCGGCCCCCGATGACGATGGAAAAAACCTTCGATCCCGCTTCGATTGAATCGCGCATCCGCGACGCCTGGGAAGAGGCGCAGGCCTTCCGGGCCGGACGCCCCGAACGCGCCGGGGCGAGCCCCTATTCCATCGTCATTCCGCCGCCGAATGTGACCGGCAGCCTGCATATGGGCCACGCGCTCAACAATACGCTGCAGGACATTCTCGTGCGCTACCGGCGCATGAAAGGCGACGACGTGCTCTGGCAGCCGGGAACGGACCATGCCGGCATCGCGACGCAAATGGTCGTCGAGCGCCAGCTGATGGAGCGCCAGGAACATCGCCGCACGCTCGGTCGCGAGAAATTCGTCGAGCGCGTGTGGGAATGGAAGGCGGAGTCGGGCGGCAAAATTGTCGAACAGTTGAAGCGGCTCGGCGCCAGCTGCGACTGGTCGCGCGAACGATTCACGCTCGATGAGGGTCTGTCCCGCGCGGTCGTCAAGGTCTTCGTGCAGCTCTATCGCGACGGCCTGCTCTATAAGGACAAGCGCCTCGTCAATTGGGACCCTGTGCTGCATACGGCGATCTCCGATCTCGAAGTGCAGCAGGTCGAGGTGAAGGGCCATTTGTGGCGCTTCAAATATCCGATCGTCGACGATGCCGGAAAAGAGACCGGTGACCATATCGTCGTCGCGACGACGCGGCCTGAGACGATGCTCGGCGACACGGCGGTCGCCGTGCATCCGGAAGACGAACGTTACAAGGCGCTTGTCGGCAAGCGCGTGCGCCTGCCACTGGTCGGCAGGCTGATCCCGATCGTCGCCGATGAATATTCCGATCCCGAAAAGGGCACGGGCGCGGTGAAAATCACGCCAGCGCATGACTTCAACGATTTCGAAGTCGGCAAGCGGCATGGGTTGCGGCTGATCAACGTGCTCGACCCGCAAGCGCAAATGACGCTCAAAGCCAACGCCGAATTTCACGAAGGCTTGGAGCCTTCGGAAGAACTCGTCGCGACCGTCTTCGCGCTCGATGGCCTCGATCGCTTCGCGGCGCGCAAGCGTGTCGTCGAAATGATGGAGGCGCACGAGCTGCTCGATGGCGTCGACGATCACAAACATATGGTGCCGCATGGCGACCGTTCCGGCGCCGTGCTCGAGCCGCGTCTCACTGACCAATGGTATGTGGACGCAAAAACTCTCGCGCAGCCCGCGCTCAAGGCGGTGCGCGAGGGCCGCACGATTTTCGTGCCGAAGAATTGGGAGAAGACTTATTTCGACTGGCTGGAAAACATCCAGCCCTGGTGCGTGTCGCGCCAGCTCTGGTGGGGTCACCGTATCCCGGCCTGGTATGACGAAGACGGCAATGTCTATGTTGAAGAGACGGAAGAAGCGGCGATTGCCGCGGCCCGCGCCAAACTCGGCGATGGCGCGACTCTCACGCGCGACGAGGACGTTCTCGACACCTGGTTTTCCTCGGCGCTCTGGCCCTTCTCGACTCTCGGCTGGCCGGAGAAGACGCCGGAGCTTGCGCGCTATTATCCGACCAGCGCCCTCGTCACCGGCTTCGACATCATCTTCTTCTGGGTCGCCCGGATGATGATGATGGGGCTCCACTTCATGGGCGAGGTCCCCTTCCGCGACGTCTATATCCACGCGCTCGTCCGCGACGAGAAGGGCGCGAAGATGAGCAAGTCGAAGGGCAATGTCATCGACCCGCTGCATCTCATCGACGACTATGGGGCCGACGCGCTGCGCTTCACGCTCGCGGCGATGGCGGCGCAGGGCCGCGACATCAAGCTCGCGACGAGCCGCGTCGAAGGCTATCGCAATTTCGCGACGAAGCTGTGGAACGCCTCCCGCTTCGCCGAGATCAACGGCTGCGCGCGCGTCGCAAATTACGATCCACGCGCCAACAGAATCACGCTCAACCGCTGGATCGTCGGCGAGGCGGCGCGCTCGGTCGCTGACGTCAGCGCGGCGATCGACGCCTATCGCTTCAACGACGCGGCCAACGCAGCCTATCGCTTCGTCTGGAGCGTTTTCTGCGACTGGTATGTCGAATTGGCGAAGCCGTTGCTGCAAGGCGCCGACGGCGCGGAAAAGGACGAGACGCGCGCGACGACCGCCTTCGTTCTCGACCAGATTTACGCGCTGCTGCATCCCTTCATGCCCTTCCTCACCGAGGAGCTTTGGGCGATCAAGGGCGCGGAGGGACCAAAACGCGAAACGATGCTGGCGCTCGCCGCCTGGCCGTCGCTCGAAGGGCTCGAAGATGCGGACGCCGAGAGAGAAATCGGCTGGGTCGTTGACGTCATTTCGGAAGCGCGCTCGCTGCGCGCCGAAATGAATCTGACCAGCGAGACCGAACTACTACTGATCGGCGCCGATGAGGCGCTGCAGGCGCGGGCGACGCGCTGGGACGAGACGATCCGCAAGCTTGCGCGGCTCTCGCGCCTCGGCTTCGCTGATACCGCGCCTAAATCCAGCGCGCAAATCATCGTGCGCGGCGGCGTCGCCGCCATGCCGTTAGAAGGCGTGATCGATCTTGACGCCGAACGGGCGCGGCTGGCGAAGGAGACGGCCAAGCTCGAAAGCGAGTTGAAGAAGCTCGACGCCAAGCTCGCCAATGAGGGCTTCCTCGCCAAGGCCGACGAAGAAGTGATCGAAGAGCACCGCGAACGGCGCGAGGAGACCGCGGCGCGCATCGACAAGCTCAACGCCGCGTCGGCGCGTCTAAGTTAAGGCTTGTCTTAGGGCTTGGCCTTCTCGACGACGCCGACGATCGGCCCCATCGCCGGCAGGAATCGATCATGGCGCGAGAGCGAGGGCGCATAGAGTCCCGAAGCCGCGCCGCCGTCGAGAAACAGCGCGTCCTGGCAATGCAGGCGCTCGCGAAACAGCCGGGCGAATTCGTAAAAGCTCACCGGCCGGTTGGAGATCGCGAAGCGCGCGATATGGCCGTCCTGGACGCAGACGCCGTTGCGAAATTTCCGTGACATGCCGTCTTCGTGAATGCGCGGATGAATGCGCCCGCCGATGACCAGCATCGGCCCCGATTGGGTGGCGAAGTCGACGCGCTGCCGGCTTTTCAGGAAACGCGCCGTCTCGGTCACGCCGGCCCGCGGCCCGTCGATCCAGAAGACGCCATTGGGCTTCATATGGAAATTGCCGGGGCCAGGGCGCGTATTGGCGTCCTTGAGCGTTTTGCCGTTCTCAACATAGAGGCCGACCGGCGCGCGGTCTTCGGCGTACATGCCGGCGTTCATCGCGAAGACGAGCGTTTCGCCTTTGCTTGCGCGCTCGCTTGCAAGGCGAGAGAAGTCGCCATAGGTCTCGCCTGTCTCGTCGCGCAGAAAAAGCCGAATGTCGCTTTTGCGCGCGTCGAAGTCGCACACCGCATATGCGACGCCTTGCTCCCCGATCTCGGTGCAAGGGCCGGGCTCGGCCGTCGCGGTCGGCGCAAGCCAGAGGATGAAGAGAAGAGCGAGCGGCGACAGGCGTCTGAGTATCTTCATGAGCCCCTCATCGCACGCCGCCTCGATCGGGAATCGGCGCGGTGAGTCGATTGGAGCGCGAGCGGTTGGAGTGCGTTCTGCAAGCTCGCGTTCCGCGGCATATGAGGCGATTGTGCAGATTTGGAATCAATCACTCGAAGCCGCCCAATCTTGTCGCGCATTGGCATTCACGAGTGTTAGCACGAGCGTTTCAGACAGCCATTGTTGATATCGATCCGGCGTCCAACCGCCGTCGCCGACGAGCATGCGATAGACATCGCGACTCGTATACATCCAGAGGATGCGCCGAGCCTCGATCAGCTGGAGCCCTTTCCGCTGCTTTTCCGACGCGAACAGCAAACTCACCCGTTTTTCCTGCATCTCAAATCGGGTCCGCTCGAATTCTTGCTCCATTTTTTTAAGCGCGGGCGAGAAGGCGGAAGCGCCCCGAATCAATCCTAGCTCCGCGCTTTCGCTCTCATAAATGGCGCGTGCGACATGGGCCGACATCGCGATTGATTCGACGGGGTCGGTCACACCCTCCAACCTTGCAAGCGCTTCCCGAAATTGCGGGCCGAACAGGGCGGCATGCATGAGCGCGTGGAGCAATCCTTCCTTCGACTTGAACAGCGAATAAACAGTGGCGGCGGCCACGCCGGCCTTTTCGGCGATGCTGGCGATGGTGACGCCGTCGATCCCCTGACTTGCGAAAAGCGCCTTCGCGGCGTCGAGAACCCGGATCCGGGTGGCCTCCGCCGACCGGCTCCGAAGTTTGGATGTGTATGGCCGCTTGCCAGTTTCGGACATATTGGATATAGCTCACTATATTGAATATATTTAACACGGAGAGTCTGCGCATGACGTTCCAAGCTTATCTCGACAATATCCGAGCGAAGACAGGCAAGGGGGTCGAAGACTTCAAGAATCTCGCGGACGAGAAGGGCTTCACTCAACAAGGGAAATTGAAGGAAGGCGTCAAAGCCGGCGAGATCGTCAAGTGGCTCAAGGACGATTTTGGTCTTGGTCGCGGCCACGCGATGGCCATCTACGCGGTGCTCAAGGCCACGAAATCGCCCCCGACTCGCTGACCGCGCACGAAATTCGTCGATCCCGCGAGCCTCGAACGGAGGGAAACTCATATGACGCAAAAAGATACGACCGCAACTCGCAAATGGTCGCGCTGGGCCGGCTATGGTCTGAGCGGACTTGTAATCCTCTTCATGCTGATGGACGCGGCGATCAAGCTCGCGCAGCTCCCTGTCGTCTTGGAAACGACCGTTCAACTCGGGTGGCCCGCCACGACCGTGACTTCAATGGGGCTCGTCCTGCTCGCATGCACGGCGCTGTATGCCTATCCCAGAACATCTGTGCTCGGAGCGATCCTTCTCACTGCTTATCTCGGCGGGGCCGTCGCGACTCATGCGCGCATTGGCAGCCCTCTTTTCAGTCACACGTTCTTTGGAGTTTATGTCGGCTTCATGCTTTGGGGCGCTCTCTACTTAAGGAACGATCGCATACGCGCGCTCGTTCCATACAGTCGATGAACGACCTTCATCATCCGACGGTGCAGGGCCCGACCTGCAATCGACAGCGATGAAATGTGGGCCTCTCAGATGCCGCCGATGGCGATGCCTCCGGGAAAATGATCTTTCCCCGCACGTCGCCGAGGCCTCGACGCCACCTCCACCAGACAGTTTGAATCCCGCCCGGCCCCGGAGTAAATCTTCACGTCCTGGCCCCCGGCGCAGAGCAGCGCGCCACCCCCCACACCGGAGCCACCTTTGTCCCATTCCATCACCGAAGCCGTCGAGGCCGTGGCCAGAGGCGAGATGGTCGTCGTCACCGATGACGACGATCGCGAAAACGAAGGCGATCTCGTTATCGCCGCCTCGCTCTGCACGCCGGAGAAGATGGCCTTCATCATCCGCCATACCAGCGGAATCGTCTGCGCCCCGCTGACGATCGAGGAGGCGCGCCGTCTCCATCTCGCGCCGATGGTCGCGGAAAACGACGCGCCGCTCGCCACCGCCTTCACCGTCTCGGTCGACGCCCGCCACGGCCTCACCACCGGCATTTCCGCCGAGCAGCGCTGCAATACGGTGCGCGCGCTCGCCAATGGCAATATGGGGGCGAGCGATTTCGTGCGGCCCGGCCATGTCTTTCCACTGATCGCCAAGGACGGCGGGGTGCTGATGCGCTCCGGACATACCGAAGCGGCGGTGGATTTGTGCAAGCTCGCCGGCCTGCCGCCGGTCGGCGTCATTTGCGAACTCGCCAATGACGACGGCACGGTGATGACCGGCGGCCAGATCGAACAATTCGCCCGGACGCATGATCTCAAGCTCGTGTCGGTTTCCGATCTCATCGCCTTCCGGCAGGCGCGCGAAAAGCTCGTCGAGCGCGTCGCGACCTTTCCCGTCGAGACTGAGGCCGGCGAGATGATCGGCCACGCCTATGTGACGCCTTTCGACAGCGTGCAGCATTTCGCCTTCGTTCTCGGCGCGATCGGCGACGGGCGCGACGTGCCGACGCGCCTGCATCGCGCCGACATCATCTCCGATGTGATGTGCGGCGCGCCGACGATCAAGAAGACGCTGGCCCGCTTCGCCCGCGAAGGACGTGGCGTGCTGGTCTATCTGCGCGACGGCGCTGCCGGCGTGCCGGCGAATATCGTCGGACGGGGCGAGGAAAACGCCGAAGAGACGCGCAAGCGGCAATGGTTCGACGTCGGGCTCGGCGCGCAGATTTTGAAGGATCTCGGCGTATCCTCAATCCGCCTGCGCTCTTCCTCCGCAAAGCCTCGCGCCTTCGTCGGACTCTCGGGCTTCGGGATCGAGATCACCGCTGTCGAGCCGGTGGAGTGAGCGGCTTTCTCAGCCGCCAGACCAGGACGGCGAAGCCGAGAAGGAAAAGCGCGGCGGCGACGGCAAGGAGAAGGCCCGACTCAGCGGCGGCGATGACGAAGAAAATATATTCGCCTTGATGCGCCACGCCGTCCGGCTTCCGAATGCTCACGGCGACGATATATTTGCCGTCCTCGGAAAAATCATAGTCGAAGGAGATCGACGCGACGCCATGCGCCCGATAGGTTTTTAAGAGTTCGGGCGTCTTGAGGTCGTTTCTTGCCCAATAGAGCCGGGCCTCGATGTCGAGGTCCTTGGTGTCCTCGAATTGCGGCGGACGCGTCGGATCGTCCTCGCGCCCGGCGATCTCGATGTTCAGATGGGTCGGTCCGAAACTCGGGATTTCCCGGTAATAGCGTTGCGCCGTTCCCTCTTCGTAGGTTTGGGTCGCGAAAAAACCCATGAGATAGGGGCCGACCGCGAAAACGCCCGTGCAGGCGTCGCCCTTGCAGACATCCGTCGCGGCGGCGCGCGCCATAAGGCCGGCGCCGGCGAAAAAGGCGATCAGCGCGACGATCAGCGCCCGGCCGAACATGCGTGCTCCCTTTGGCGCGCCTCCACCCTCCCCTTGAGAGGGAGGGTCGGCGCGAAGCGCCGGGGTGGGGTGGAGCCGCATCTCAAAACATTGTCTTTAAGCGCATGGCTCTACGCGCGTCTCTCGACGGATTCATTCAGGCGTCACCCCACCCCGCATTGCTTCGCAATGCGACCCTCCCCCTCTAGGGGAGGGTGGAGTTCGCGGCGCGTCACGCCTCCAACGTCAATCCGCGCGCGGATGGGCCGAACGATAAGCGTCGAGAAGCCGCGCCTTGTCGACGGCGGTGTAAATCTGCGTCGTCGAGAGCGAGGCGTGGCCGAGCAGTTCCTGGATCGTGCGCAGATCGCCGCCGCGGCCGAGCAGATGCGTCGCGAAGGAATGGCGCAGCGCATGCGGCGTCGCGCTCTCGGGGAGGCCGAGCGCCCCGCGCAGGCGTTGGACCGCGAGTTGGATGATGCGCGGCGACAGCGGGCCGCCCCGGGCGCCGACGAAGAGCGGCCCGTCGGCAAGATCGTAGGGACAGAGCGCGAGATAGGCTTCGATCGCCGCGCGCACCGGCGCGATCACCGGCACGGTCCGGCTCTTGCCGCCCTTCCCCAAAATCGTGACCCGATCGGCGGCGCCGACCGGCGCCTCGTCGCGCCCGATCGACAGCGCTTCGGAAATCCGCAGACCGGCCCCGTAAAGCAGCGCCAGCACGGCGGCGTCGCGGGCGATGACCCAGGGTTCGCGCGCCTCGCCAGCCCGCTGCGCGGGATCGACGATGTCGCGGGCGTCCGGCACCGTGAGCGCCTTGGGCAGGCTGTGCGGGCGCTTGGGCGGGCGCACCGCGCCGAAAACATCGGTGCGGGCGAGGCCCTTTTTCTCCAGAAATCGCAGAAAATTGCGCAAGGCGGCGAGCGCCCGCAGCAGCGAGCGGCTCTCCAATCCGTCGCGGCGGCGCTTGGCGAGATAGGCGCGCAGGTCCGCCGGCTGCAGGGCCTTGAGCTCGCCGGCGCCGGGCCGCGCTCCGAGATGATCGGTCAGAAAGGCGAGAAAGGCGGCAAGGTCGCGGCCATAGGCCTCGCCGGTATGGCGCGACGCGCGCCGCTCGCCGGCGAGATAGCGTAGCCACAGGGCCGCTTCTTCGGCGATTGCCGGCGCAGCCGAAAAATAGGACGCGTCAGGCAGCGACTTCAGTCGCGGCGCTCTCAGGGACGAATCGCGCATGGCGCGATCTTCCTCTCAGAAAATGAACAAAGGCCCTATGCGGCAGCAGGGCGATCGGGTGAAGGGCTTCCTCATCCTGAGGAGCGTGCGCAGCACGCGTCTCGAAGGACGAGGAAGCCCCCGTTTGCGCCTATTTTCCTCTCCCTCGTCCTTCGAGACGGCCTCTTCGAGGCCTCCTCAGGATGACGGTGAGGAAAACAATCTCGCCCGATTGCACTGTATGCGGCGGCTATTCGCCCGCCTTGATTTCCGCCTTCGCCTTGGCCAGCATCTCGTCCATGGTGCGGCGGATCTGGTGTTCGGACTGGTTCACCCCGGCCGCTTCGAAGTCCTTCTTGACCTGCGCCACAACCCGCTCGTCGGCGTCGGCGGCGACCTCGGCCACGACCAGCGATTCCGCGTAAGCCTTCGCCTCGTCGCCGGTTTTCCCCAGCTTTTCGGCCGCCCACAGGCCGACCAGCTTGTTGCGGCGCGCCTCGGCGCGAAACTGGAGCTCCTCTTCATGGACAAAACGCTTTTCGAAGGAGTCTTCGCGCTGGTCGAAAGTGCTCACGTGCATCCTCGGCGGGCTGTTCGATAGGGAAGGCAAGCGGAAAAACCGCGTTTGCTCCGGCTCGATATAGGCGCATTCGCGCGCAAAGCCAATGGCGGAAAACCCGATCCCGGCTGCGTCCAAACGCCCGATTTAGGCCGATCGCGGAGGAGCGCGAGCGGCTCTTTTTCGATGCGCGCGAAATGGCGGCCAGTCGACGCTCGAGGGTCAACCGCGGCGCGGACATCGAGCCCGGCGAAAATAAATCGTAGGCGAGGCCGCGCCGCCTCGCCAAACCTGGTCCAAATGCTACTGTTCGCCGTCCGATCGTCGGACCTGGCCGGGGGAGTCATCAATGAGGAAATTTGCAATCGCCACTTTATCCGCCTTGGCCTTCGGCGGGCCGGCGTTCGCCCAGAAAATGAATAGCGACGACCTCAAATGGATCAATCAATGCATCAGCGATAACAAGGGCGAAGAAGGCGGGACGCCCGCCATTGTCCGCGCTTATTGCATTTGTATGAACGAGAAGATGGACGACAGCGAAACGCGTTCCGTCACCCAATGGGAAAAGGCCAATCCCGAAGCCCAAAAAGACTGCGAGAAACAGGCGGGCTGGAAATAGAGCGCCCTGCGTCACAGGGGCGATATAGCGCCCGGAAGCATCAAAAAATGAGCGGCCAAAATTTGTGCTCAAATAGTGAGCGCAGGCGCGCGAGAGGAACTGACAGGGCCACGGTAACGCTCGGCCGCCGCCCTGTCAGTCTCATTGTATCGCCTTTCCCTTTGCGATAGAATGTGATGTCGGCTTGTCACTGGCGGCTAAAGACGCTAGGACCGCCGTGATCTTCGGCCCGGGCCCTTGCCCGCCGCCGCTCCCTGAGGCCCCGCGCCCCGGAACGGGCGGCTGCATGCGGACACGACTTCGGAGGAGCCAAGCCCACCCCATGGATTTTCTCAAGCCCCGGTTGATCCCGATGAACCGCCGTCGCCGCATTTACGAGGGCAAGGCCAAGGTCCTCTATGAGGGCCCGGAGCCCGGCACTTTGATTCAGCACTTCAAGGACGACGCCACGGCCTTCAATGCGAAGAAACACGAGGTGATCGACGGCAAGGGCGTGCTCAACAACCGCATCTCGGAATATATCTTCCAGCATCTGAACAGCATCGGCGTGCCGACCCATTTCATCCGCCGGCTGAACATGCGCGAGCAGCTCATCCGCGAGGTGGAGATCATTCCGCTCGAAGTCGTCGTACGCAATGTCGCCGCCGGCTCGCTCGCCAAGCGCCTCGGGATGGAAGAGGGCACGCAACTGCCCCGCTCGATCATCGAGTTCTACTACAAGAACGACGCGCTCGACGACCCGATGGTGTCGGAAGAACACATCACCGCCTTCGGCTGGGCGACCCCGCAGGAGATCGACGACGTCATGGCGCTCGCCATTCGGGTGAACGACTTTCTCTCCGGGCTGTTCCTCGGCGTCGGCATCCGTCTCGTCGACTTCAAGATGGAATGCGGCCGGCTCTGGGAAGGCGACATGATGCGGATCGTCGTCGCCGACGAGATTTCGCCCGACAGCTGCCGGCTGTGGGACATCAAGTCGAACGACAAGCTCGACAAGGACCGTTTCCGCCGCGATCTGGGCGGGCTGGTGGAAGCCTATACGGAGGTCGCGCGGCGGCTCGGCATCATGCAGGAAAACGAGACGATCCGCACCGGCGCGCCGAAGCTGGTGCAGTAGCCGGCGCCGCGGGCGCCGGGCTGCGATTTGGGAAAGACTGCTCGAACAAAAAAAGCCGCGTCGGCCGAAGCCGGAACGCGGCTTTGTCGCATTCTGGGCGCGGAATTTTCTGGTGCGCGCCGACCCGATTGCTCGTCGAAGCGTCCCGCCCGCCGGGACTCGATGCTGGTCATAACCACCAATGCCGCTTCTTGGCCGGAAGAGTCGGCGCGTCGACTCCCGACGCTTGGCCAAACGACGCCTCCTGCGCCAGGATAAAGCGCACGATCACGCCGATCGTCGCCGCTAACGGCACGGCGATGAGAAGACCGACGAAGCCGAACAGATAGCCGAAGGCGGCGACGGCGAACATGACCAGGAGCGGACTGAGCTTGACGCGCGCGCCGATGAAATGGGGGGTCAACGCATTATCGTCAACCAATTCTCCCGCGATGAAAATCCCCAGGATGATCGGGATCGAGCTCCAGCTTGGCCAAAACTGAAGCAGCGCCACGCCGACCGATAGGACGACGCCGGTCAGTTCGCCCAAATAGGGAATAAAACTGATCAGCCCTGCCGCTATTCCGATCAGATAGGCGTGATTGAGCCCTAATAATTCCAGCGCCAAGGCGTAATACAAAGCGAGAATGAGGCAAATGATCCCCTGGCCGCGTAGAAAGACGCTGATCGTCGCATTGATCTCGGACGCCAGAGCCCGCACGGTCTCCCGCTGCGTCGCCGGAATCATCTTGTCGAGCGCCGCGATGATTTGGTCCCAATCAATCAGCAGATAGAAGGTGACGATTGGCGTGATGACGAGCAAGGCGAAGATCGACGCCAATGCGCGGCCGTCCGACCATAGCCGACGCAAGACGTGCGCGCTCAAATGAGCGCCGAGGGTGGTCAGTTCTCCAGTCGATTGCCGAGCTTCGCTGAGCACCTCGCCGATGATCTGTCGCATCCATGGCCGGCCTGGATCTGTCGCCAGGCTTTGCAGTTGCGTGAGATAGCCAGGGAGCTTTGCGATGAAAAGCGCGATCTCCTCGCCGAGGATGGGCGTGAGAACAACGATCAAAGAGATGATCGCGCCATAGAAAAGGCTAATGATTCCGAGCGCCGCGACGCCGCGGCCCAATCCGAAGCGCTCGAGCCGAGTGACGAGAGGGTCGAGTAGATAGGCCAGAGCAATCCCGACCAAAAAGGGCGTCAGGATTTCGCTTAGCAGGACAACCATTCCGGCGATGACGACAGCCGTCGCGATCCAAAAAATCTGTAGACGTTGAAGATTCATGGCTTGATCTTACCCCCGGCATGCTGTCCCCGAACGGCTTCAGAAAAAAGGCGGAACGCAACCTTGCCGAGACCGATGGCGATCCGGTGAATATCGGAATAATTCAGATTGCGTGTTTGTATGGCCCCCACTAACACTTCTCCATTCAACATGGACCTCATCCAATGAAAGCCCGCGTCGTCGTCACTCTCAGATCCGGCATTCTCGATCCGCAAGGCAAGGCGATCGAGGGCGCGCTGAAGTCGCTCGGCGTCGAAGGCGTCGCGAGCGTGCGGCAGGGCAAGGTGTTCGACGTAGAGTTCGCCGGAGCCGACACGGCCGCCGCGAAAGCTCAGTTGCAAACCGCCTGCGAGAAGCTGCTCGCCAACACCGTGATCGAAAACTACCAGATCGATGTGTGAGGCGGTAGACGGCAGTCGGGCTTCGGCAGTCGGCAGTCGGAGCAGCTCTTATGACTGCCGATCTGGCGACTGCCGATCTGCCGAGTTCCCGCTCAGGACACGCCCATGAAAGCCGCCGTCGTTGTTTTCCCCGGCTCCAATCGCGAAGGGGACATGGCCCGCGCGCTGAAACAGGCGACCGGGCGCGAGCCGGCGATGCTCTGGCACGCCGATCACGAGCTCCCCGCCGGGACTGATCTTGTCGTGCTGCCCGGCGGCTTTTCCTATGGCGATTATCTGCGCTGCGGCGCGATCGCCGGCCGCGCCGCGATCATGGACGCGGTGCGCGCGCACGCCGCGCGCGGCGGACTGGTGCTGGGCGTCTGTAACGGCTTCCAGATTCTCTGCGAAAGCGGCCTGCTGCCGGGCGTGCTGATGCGCAACGCCAATCTGCGTTTCATCTGTCGAATGCAGCATCTCAGGGTCGAACGCAACGACACGGCGTTTACCCGGCATTACGCCGAGGGTCAGACCATCGAGGTCTGCATCGCCCATGGCGAAGGAAATTACGAAGCCGACGACGCGACGGTCGAGCGGTTAGAGGGCGAAGGCCTCGTCGCCTTCCGCTACTGCGACTCGGTCGGTCATGTCGGCGGCGAATCCAATCCCAACGGCTCGCGCAACGACATCGCCGGCGTCTATTCCGATAGGCGCAATGTGCTCGGCCTGATGCCGCATCCCGAAAATCTCATCGACCCGCTTGTGGGCGGAATTGACGGCCGCGCGCTTTTCGAGAGCCTCGCCAGCGCGGCGTGACCGTCGTCGTCGACACAGGCTTTGCGTATATATTCTGAGGCGCCGTCAAACGCGTCCCAGCAGGAAGGAGCGGCGCAATGAGCTACATCGACGGGTTCGTCGTTCCCGTGCCTACTGGGAACAAGGAAAAATATAGAGAAATGGCCGCTGCCGCCTGGCCGATCTTCAAGGAGTTCGGCGCGTTACGGCTTGTCGAATGTTGGGGCGACGACGTGCCCGACGGCAAAGTCACCGACTTCAAGCGCGCCGTCGCCGCGCAGCCTGAAGAGACCGTGGTCTTCTCCTGGATCGTCTGGCCATCGAAAGAAATTCGCGACGCCGCCAATAAGAAGATGCATGACGATCCGCGCATGAAGGAGTTTGGGGACTTGCCCTTCGACGGCAAGCGCATGGTCTACGGCGGCTTTGAGCTTCTGGTGGACGAGAGCATCAGCTAACGTCGCGCCGTCTTGGCGGCCCTGGCGACGTTCCACAGCGCGCGCTCGGCCTCCATTTGCGCAGTGGCTGCGTTGGCGCGCGCCCGCGTCTGCGCGGCGCGCAGCGGCTCGATCAGCGCGCCGAGGCGCGTCGACGGCCAGTTCTTGAGCTGCTCCTCCATCAGCGCGCGATGCATGAAGCCGAAGCCAGCGCGCATCAGCGCCGAGACGCCGGCGTCCGGACGCCCGCCCTCGCGCTCCATGGCGAGACGGGCGCGGTGCAGCGCGACGGCATAGCGCAGCGCGCCGACGAGCAGCTGAGAGGCGTCGCCGTCCTGCACGAAATAGGCGTCGACCACCGCGCGAATATCAGCGCCGCCGCCAAACGCCGCCGTCACCACGCGATCGGACGCAATGTTCGAGGCATGCACGACGATCGCTTCGACGTCCCTGGCTTCGACATGTTCGCGGCCGTGCATATAGAGCGCGAGCTTTGAAAGCTCCGCCCGGCTCATCAGCCGGTCCTCGCCGAGCGCGCCGAGCAGCAGGCCGCGCGCCTCGGGGCTGGCGACAAGACCGGCCTCGCGCAGGCTGCGATCGATCAGCGCCTGCAGATCAGCTTCGGCGTCGGGCTGGCACTCGATCGCCGCCCCCAGCTTTGCGCCTTCGACGAGCTTGCGCAGCGGCGAGTCGCGCCGCAGCGCGCCGGCCGTCAGCACGATCGTGCAATGCGCCGGCGGCGCGGCGATAAGCGACGTCAGCGCCGGAATGACGGATTTGGAGCCGGTCTCGACGAGGATGGCGCGCCGTCCGCCAAACAGCGGCGTGGTGTTGGCCTCATCGAGCAGCGCAAGCGGGTCGGCGGCGACCGCGTCGCCGCTCATTTCGACGAATTGGAATGGGTCGCGACGATCGTCGACGCGCCTTTCAACGATCGCCAGCGCGCGCTCGCGCGCCATGCCGGCGTCAGAACCGAAGACGAGAAAAAGGAAAATGCCTTCCGGCGGCGCGGCGATGAAACGTTCGGCGTCGCGACTCCTGACCGCCGTCATGATGCTCTATCGCCCCCTTCTCCCCTCAATTCGGGACGACAGGCGGCGGGACAGGCCCCATGCGCGCCGCCATCACGGTCGCAACTCTGGTGCGGATCGATTCGGCGATGACCCGCGCGTTGCGAATCTCAGCGTCGCGCGCGGCGCGCACATTGGAGAAGCGGTTCGAGAAACGGTCGTAGCTCGCGATATTGAAGGCGATGCCCTTGGTCAGCTCGACCTCCTGGGGCACGGTGACAAGCCGGTATTCGGCGTCGACGATCACCGTCGCCGAAGTGGCGCGACCGGTCACCGTGTCGAGAATCGGCGTCTGCACGCGCTCGCGGAGCGTCACCATCAGCCGGTAGCGCGGCGGCGGATGCGAGCCGGTGCCATTCAGGCCGAAGATCAGTTCATTGCGAACATAATGCCCGAGCCGCAGCGGGATTTCGTCGACTTCGATCGCTTGCAGCTCGGCCGCGAGCGGCGAGGAGTCGAGCCCAAATCCTGCCGGCGCATAAAGCGGCTGCAGGCACCCGGCGAGCGGCAGGGCGAGCAGCGCGAGGCACAAGAGCGCCGGGCGCCGGCGCAAGGCAGTCGGCAGTCGGCAGTTGGCCGTCGGACGAACGCCCAATGCCGACCTGCCGACTGGCCACCTGCCGACTGCCGACTTGCTAGACGACCACATTGACGATCCTTTTCGGAACCAGAATGAACTTCTTCAGCGGTCTGCCTTCCATGGCGCGCTGAACCCCATCTTGCGCCAAAGCTTCTTTGCGAATCGTTTCTTCGTCGGCGTCATGGGCGACGATAATTTCGGCGCGCTTTCTGCCGTTGACCTGCACCGGCAGGCTTATCATCTCCAGCGCCACCAGGGTAGGATCGGCCGCCGGCCATGGCGCTTCAGCAACCAGACCTTTGTGGCCCAAATCGGCCCAGCATTCCTCGGCGACATGCGGGGTCATCGGCGCGACAAGGCGTATGAGCGCGTCCGCCGCCTCGCGGAAGGCGAAGGCGAGGTCGGCCGGAACCGGCGTTTCGGTCACGGCGTCGAGCGCGCTGGTCAGCTCATTGGCGAATTCGCGGATGCGGGCGATGGCGCTGTTGAAGCGCAGACGCTCGATATTCTCGCTAGCCTGGGCGATCGAACGATGCGTCGCCTTGCGCACGGCGAGCGCGAGATCGTGAAACGTTGGCGGCGGCTCGGCCCCGACGGGGGCCGCCACCCGGCCGAGTTCGCCGGTCAGGCGCCACAGGCGCTGGATGAAGCGCCAGGCGCCCTGCGCGCCCTCGTCCGACCAGATCACGTCGCGATCGGGCGGGCTGTCGGACAAAACGAAGAGGCGCGCCGTATCGGCGCCATAGCTCGCGACGATGTCGTCGGGGTCGACCGTGTTCTTTTTCGACTTCGACATTTTTTCGATCAGGCCGATCTCGATCTCGACATCGCCGTCGAGGAGAAAGGCGCGGCGGCCGCCGTCCTTGGCGTCGATGCGGATGGCGTCAGGGCCTACCCATTGGCCGTCCGGCGCGCGATAGGTCTCGTGAACGACCATTCCTTGCGTGAAGAGCCCGGCGAAAGGCTCCGCGACCGCGGCATGGCCGCTGTCGCGCATGGCGCGCGCGAAGAAGCGCGAATAGAGAAGATGCAAAATCGCATGCTCGACGCCGCCGATATATTGATCGACCGGCAGCCAGCGCGCCACCGCCTCTGCGCTCGCCGGCTCCAGCGCGTTATGCGGATCGGCGAAGCGCGCGTAATACCAGGACGAGTCGACGAAAGTGTCCATCGTGTCGGTCTCGCGCCGCGCCGGCGCGCCGCAGGAGGGACAGGGGACGTTCTTCCAGCTTGCGTGGCGATCGAGCGGATTGCCCGGCTGGTCGAAGGAGACGTCTTCCGGCAGCCTGACCGGCAGATCGGCCTCGGGAACCGGGACCGGCCCGCAGGTGTCGCAATGAATGATCGGGATCGGGCAGCCCCAATAGCGCTGCCGCGAAATCCCCCAGTCGCGCAGCTTGAAATTCACCTTGCGTTCGCCCTGGGGACGGTCGAACAGCGCCGTCGTCGTCAGACGGTTCGCGACGTCGTCCTTGGCCTGCGGCACGGTCAACCCGTCGAGAAAGTCTGAATTGACAATGCGCCCATCGCCGTCAAAGGCTTCACGGCTTTCGGCGATCTGCTTTTCGAGCTGCTGCGGATCGAGACTTTCCGGACAGACCACAACCTTGAAGCCAAGCCCATATTTCGTCGCGAAATCGAGGTCGCGCTGGTCATGAGCCGGACAGCCGAAGATCGCGCCCGTCCCGTAATCCATCAGGATGAAATTCGCGACATAGACCGGCAGCGTCCTGTTCGGATCGAAGGGATGAACGACGCGCAGCCCCGTGTCGTAGCCCATCTTTTCCGCGGTCTCGATCGCTTCGGCGGAGGTCGCGCCGCGCCGGCACTCGTCGGCGAAGGCGGCGAGCGCCGGGTCCTTCTCGGCGGCGGCCTTCGCCAGCGGATGGTCCGCGGCGAGCGCGACGAATTTCGCGCCAAACAGCGTGTCGGCGCGGGTGGTGAAGACTTCGATCTCGCGTGTTTCGCCGAGCGGCGCGGCGAGCGCGAAACGCACCAGCATGCCTTCCGAGCGCCCGATCCAGTTGCGCTGCATCAGCCGCACCTTGTCGGGCCAGCGCTCCAGTTCGTCGAGCGCGGCGAGCAGCTCTTCGGAATAGTCGGTGATCTTGAAGAACCACTGCGTCAGCTCGCGCTGCTCGACCAGCGCGCCCGAACGCCAGCCGCGCCCGTCGATGACCTGCTCATTGGCGAGCACGGTCATGTCGACCGGGTCCCAGTTCACCTTCGACTTCTTGCGGTCGACGATGCCGGCCTTGAGAAAATCGAGAAAGAGCTTCTGCTGGCGCCCGTAATATTCGGGATCGCAGGTCGCGATTTCGCGCGACCAGTCGAGCGAGAGGCCTAGCGTTTTGAGCTGCGCTCGCATCGCGGCGATATTGGCGTAGGTCCATTGCGCCGGATGCGCGCCGGTCTGTGCGGCGGCGTTTTCGGCGGGGAGGCCGAAAGCGTCCCAGCCCATCGGATGCAGGACGTCGAAGCCCTTGGCGCGCATGAAGCGGGCGACGACGTCGCCCAGCGAGTAGTTGCGCACATGGCCCATGTGCAGCCGGCCCGAGGGATAGGGAAACATCTCGAGCACGTAATATTTGGCGGCGCTCCCGCGATCGCCTGCCTTAAAACACTGTTTTTCTTCCCAAATCTTTTGCCAGCGCGGCTCCGCTTCGGCGAAATTATAGCGTTCGGGTCTCATCTTTCTGGCGCGTCCGGTCAAAAGGCGTACTGGAGTGCGCCTGTAATGCCGGGCGGTCTGGGGGATGTCAAAGGGCCCACGCCTGCGGCCCGCAGAGAAAAAATCTAAGGGACCGTTGGGCGGCCCCTTATGAATTCTTGCCCGCTCAGGCCTTCGCCGAAAGCCCGACGGTGATCCAGCTGACGCCCGCGAAGATCAGATTGATCGCGAGGAACAGGCCGAGGATGTAGAAGCCTGACGTCGGCCATTCCGCGAAGATCATGCCGCCGAGCGCGACGCTGATCACGCCCGAAAAGGCCACGAGGCCCCAGGGCCCGACATCGCGTATGTGCCAGGCGAGGATCAGCTTGAACAGGCCGGCGACGATCAGCGCGACCCCGATCAGCGCCGTCAGCGACACGGCGGCGAGCAAGGGATGCTGAAACGTGAAGAAACCCGCGAAGATCGTGATGATCCCGATCGCGCCCCACAGCAGCGCCCTGCCCCAGGGCCTGATCTGAACGGCGGTGATGATCTCCATCACGCCGGCGACGAGCATCGCCGCGCCGACGTAAATCACGGTCACGATCGTGGCCGTCGCGACGTTATAGAGCGCGAACAGGCCGCCAATGAGCATCAGCGCGCCGAGCGCGACGATCCATCCCCATTTGCGGCGCAGGTGATGCAGGTCCACCCCGCGCCCGTCGTAAATCAGGCTGTCATTGACCATGGTCGGCCTCCAATGCTGTGCGAATGATAATTGGTAGGGCGGGAGCGTTTCTCAATATCCAATTTCGCAAGCTTCCCGCATCTCGCCCCCGCCGCAAGCTTAACGCGCTCGACGGGGCGAAGTTCCGCACTGCGAAGGCGCAAAAGATTCGGCGCTTGACCCTTTCGTGGAAATCGCGATTTTCGCGGGCTATGGGAGCCTTGGATCGCCTTATTTCGACGCGCGAAGCGATTTGCCGCGCCGCAACGGACTGCGGCCGCGATCCGCTTTCCGTCCGCCTCGTCTGCGTCACCAAGACCTTTCCGGCGGAGGCGGCCCTACCCCTGCTTGAGGTCGGCCAGCGGATTTTCGGCGAGAACAGGGTTCAGGAGGCCGCGGCGAAATGGCCTCGTCTGCGCGAAAAATATCCCGATATCGAACTGCACCTGATCGGCCCGCTGCAGTCGAATAAAGCGCGCGAAGCGGTGGAGCTGTTCGACGTCATCGAAAGCGTCGACCGCGAAAAGATCGCCAAGGCGCTGTCGGAGGAAATGTCTAGGATAGGCAAGCGCCCGCGGCTTTTCGTTCAGGTCAACACCGGCGCCGAGCCGCAAAAGGCCGGCGTACTTCCCGAAAACGCCGACGAATTTCTGGCGGCCTGCCGCGACGATTACGGGCTGAGGATCGAAGGGCTGATGTGCGTGCCGCCGGTCGATCAGCAGGCCTCGCCGCATTTCGCCCTTCTCGCCGACATCGCCGCGCGCAATGGGATCAGCGAATTGTCGATGGGCATGAGTTCGGATTTCGAACTCGCCATCCAGTTAGGGGCGACCTATGTCCGGGTCGGTTCGGCGATCATGGGCGAGCGGGATTATCCGGCGTGAGACCTACTAAGCGACGGAAGCGCCCACCCTCCCCTTGAGGGGGAGGGTCGAAACGCGAAGCGTTTCGGGGTGGGGTGACAGCCCGGTAAATCTGCCAGAGGAAGCCCCCGAACACCTGCTTGACGACAATGAATTGAAATGTGGCTCACCCCACCCCGCATTGCTTCGCAATGCGACCCTCCCCCTCAAGGGGAGGGTGAAGGCGGCGTCGATCCGATCAGCAGTGCGACTTTACGCCCCAGTCTCGGCAGAAGCCGCGCCATGTCGCGCGCTCGCAACGCGACGCAGCCGGCCGTGGGCGAAAGGTCATCTGTAGCGATGTGAAAGAAAATCGCGCTGCCGCGGCCGCGCACGCGGGGACGAAGATTGTAGCCCATCACGCCGACGGCGTCATAGAGCTCATCTTCGCGCCACATTTCCTCATGGCCGAGACGCGACGGCCCGCGGAGCGGCTTGTTGTAGAAAAACGAGCGCGGGTCGTCGCACCAGAGATCGCTTCGCCGCGTGCGCCGCCATGGCAGGCGCGAGGGCAGCGGCGTACGCAGGTAGAAGTAGAGGAGCGGCCAGCGGCCGGCGGGCGTCGCGCCGTCGCCTTCGCGTTTGCAACGCGTGATTCCGCTGCGGCCGAGCGCGCAGGGAAGAACCAGCGTCCCGGCGATCAGCCGCCCCTCATGCGGGCGCCCGCCGATGCGCCGCGCGACGCGCAGCAACGCGAATCCGGCAGGTTTCGTCCGCTTTGATCGCCGTGGCATGATGTTTCATCTGCGCCGCTTGCCGGCGAGTTCGACCGCCTATAGCAGGAATGGTCTCGTCGAAGCGAGAAGCGACCGCCGGACCATGTCATTTCCGCGCACCATCAGCATCGCCGCCGAACCGCAGTTGCGGATGACTCTCGTCGATCAATTCGCCGCGCTCGGCCGCTATGCGCTGCGCGACGGCCGGTTCGCCGCGCCCGGCGAAGATTGGCCCGATGCGGCGATCCTGGACGAGGCGCATTGCGGCGCTGAAGCGCTTGCCGACGCGCGCCGAGACGGGCGCAGGACCCTCATCGTGCTGATCGCGGACACGCCAAGATCGCCGCCGGCGGGCGTCGACGCCGTCATCGCGCGCCCGTTCCGCTTCGCGGAGCTTGTCGCGCTTATAGATTCGACGCCGCCCGCGGGGCCTGTCGGCCCCTATCGCTTCGAAGCCGGCGAACTGCGGGCGCCGTCGGGCGCGCGCCTGAAGCTGACGGAAAAGGAATCGGCGATTCTGGCGAGGCTGGCGCGCGCCCATGGCGCGGCGGTCTCGCGCGAGGCGCTGCTTCGCGACGTTTGGGGCTACGGGCCGAATTTGTCGACCCGCACGCTCGAGACGCATATTCACCGCTTAAGACGCAAATTGGAGTCTTCGCCGGGGCGCCCGCGCTGGCTCAAGACGGAAGGCGGCGGCTACCGGCTCGCGGCCCGCGAGGAGGAGGATGCTGCATCTTAACGCTCATGCCCTGCGGCGGCCGCACAGCGAGGCCTCCGCCTTGGACGCCGACGCCGACGCCGGACGTTTATCATGAATGAGAAAAAAGTTCGGCTTTAGCCTCTCGAAGCGGAGCGAGTCTCGCCTAACTGAGTTGTTATTCGCACGTAAGCTCCAGGGGGGTTTGCGGCGTCGCGCGGCGGAACGTCGCGCCAAAAGGAGCAAAGGAGGATTACGATGCGTAAAGGCCTGAAATTGGCGCTTTCCGGAGCGCTGTGCAGCGCGACTTTGGCGGCGGCCATTCCCACGGAAGCGTTCGCTGGCCCGATGAGCGCGCCAGATCGGTCGGTGGTCGCGCCGTCAAGCCCTGTCGAAAACGTCTGGTATCGCCGGGGCTGGCGTGGCGGCGGCTGGGGTTGGCGTCGCGCCGCCTGGGGGCCCGGCTGGCGCTATCGGCGCTGGGGCGTCAATCCTGGCGCCGTCGTCGCGACGGGCGTCGGACTCGGTCTCCTGGGCGCTGGCCTCGCCGCGTCGAGCTATAACTACCCCTACGGCTATGGCTACGGCTGGGGATATCCCTACGGCGGCTGGGGCGGCTGGGACGGCGGCTGGGGCGTCGGTTGGGGCGGCGGCTGGGGCGGCGGCTGGGGCGGTTGGGGCTGGTAAAGCCCGAAGCTCTCCAGGCAGCTTATTGAAAACGGCGGCGCGGGACCCCTATCGCGCCGCCTTCTTTGCCGTTCGTGGCGAATAAAGCCAGGCGTTGCGCTTGAGCATGCCGCGACCGCCGAGCGCGCGGATCGCCAGGTTGCGGGCCCCAGCCGGCAATCCGCTCAAATGGAAGTATGCGCCCTGGCGGCGGGAGGCGCGAACCACCCGCTCGGCGCGGTCAAGCCGAACCCCTTCATAGGCGGCGAAGGCGGTCTCGACCGTCGCGCCCAATCGCATGAAGGATTCCGCCAAAGCGTCGGCGTCTTCGATCGCCTGCGCCGCGCCCTGCGCCAGAAACGGGACCATGGGATGCGCGGCGTCGCCGAGGAGCGTCACGGGTCCGCGGCTCCATTGCTTCAGCGCCGGCCGCGCGAACAGCGGCCAATGCCGCCACGAATCGCCAGCATTGATCAACGCGCGAAGCTCGGCGGCCAGGTGACTCGGCGAGAAGCGGCTGGCGAGTTCTTGGCCTTTCAGCGACAGGCTGGAGGCGGCGTTCTCGGCCTCCGGCGGCTCTTCGATGATGACGACCGCGTTGATCAGCGAGGCGTCGCGCAGCGGATAATGCACGACATGGGCGCCCGGCAGCAGCCAGAGGTTGGATTCAAGCGCGCGCAGCGCCGCCGGAACCCTTTCGGCGGGAAGCGTCGCCCGCCAGGCGACGCAGCCGGAATAGGCGGGCGCGTCGCGTTCCGAAGGAACGAGATGTCCCCGCACGCTCGACCGCACGCCATCGGCGCCCACTAAACCCGCCGCTTCGATTTCCTCGACGCCCTCCTGCGTATGCACGCGGATGCGGACCCCTCGGGCGCTCGCCTCGAAATCGCCGACGCGGGCGCCAGAACGGACATGAGTCTGCGGATTGTCCAGCGCCGCCTGCAGCAGCGCGCCCTGCAGATCGGCGCGGTGGAACAGCCGGAACGGCGCGCCCCAGCGGGACGAGGCGTCGCGAAGGTCGAGCCGCGCCAGAACGGCGCCGTCCCGCCCACGCCGGATATTGATGGCCTCGGGTTCAAGCGCCACGGCGGCGAGCGCCGGCTCGAGCCCGAGCTTGGCGAGAATGCGCCCGGCGTTCGGCGCGATCTGCAGTCCGGCGCCGATCTCCTCGATCCGCGGCGCGCGCTCCAGCACCAGCGCGCGCTTGCCGGCGCGCGCCAGCGACAGGGCCGCCGTGAGGCCGCCAATGCCTGCGCCGGCGATGACGATCGGCGCGCTCACCCGCTGGCTTCTGTCAGGCGGCGCTGTCTTGCGACACGCGATAGACGCATTCGGCCGGGTCGGCGCCGCCGCGCAGGGCCGGGTCATAGACGTAATGGGTCGAGCAATAGGGGCAGACGGCCTCGTTCGACGCGCCCATGTCGATGTAGACATGCGGGTGATCGAAGGGCGGCAGCGCGCCGATGCACATGAATTCCTTGGCCCCGATCCTGATCTGCGCAAAGCCGGGCTGATTGTGGAAATGGGGCGTGGAATGCTGGGCCATGGTCCGCTCCTTGATGCGCGCCGGGGCGGCGGGAACTGTCCCGCCCCTATAGGCCAGCGCAAGCGCGTTGGATAGGGGTTCGAGCAGTTTCGCTTTTTAAATGGGACTCACTTAGCGTATTCCGGTTTTTCTGCTTCGGTCCCAAGAAATTCGTCAACCGGCGGCGGAGATATCTGCGGCTCAGGAGGTATTTCCGGCTCGCTTGAATGTTGGAGCATTACCTCGTCCGATTTTTTCCTTTTCTGTTTTTCCAACTCTTCCTTTTGCTTTGATAACTGCAACTTGTCTTCGAACGTCAGTTGAGCTGAAACGGGGCACTCCCCATTCTGATTACCGTTCAGAATGAGTTCGATTAGTGCTGGAGCTTCATCACCGGCAGCGGCGATCTGAGAGAAGCCATGATTTGAATCACGCAAAAGCCCTCGCAGAATGAAAATAGCGTTTACGTCACGAACGCAAACGAGTTCATGCAGTATATCGCTCATCGCCTTCTCATGATCCGGTCCGGGGATGTCCCGATCATTGTTGAAAAAGGAGGAGCGGCGTTGCTCGCCTTGAGCCGTTAGGCTCGGGGTGCTGATTCCACGAAAGGAAGCAACGCCATGCAGGAACATACCACATCGACCGCGATT
>VGDY01000040.1 GCA_016869555.1 Alphaproteobacteria bacterium
CTGCGCGCGATCAATCGACGCCGTCAGCGACGCAATCGCCCAAATCCTGACCACCTTCACGCCAGATGAGTGCGCCAACTACCTCGTAAACGCAGGATATGCAGATAGCTAAATGCAAAACGCTCTAGGGAGCGGGGCGGTTCAGCTCTCAACTGCGATATTCGCGACGCTCGTCCTGACCATGCTTCTCTTGATTGTTTTTCCGTGCTTGGGGGCGCTGCGAACCATCGTTGGAAACGCCCGATGAGTCAGATCAGACGCGACTGGATCAGCAAGACGTCGGCCGGCGTCATTCTCGGCTTCACGCTTGCAGTCGCGCTTGCCGGGCTGTTCGCCTGGCTGGCGCCCGGGGGATTGGCCGCTCCAAACAAATTTCAGCTCGTGATGTGGCTGATCGCGCCGATCTGGCTGACGGCGCTGAGCCTTTGCTTTCTCTTTTATAGCGGCATGCGCGCCTGGCTCTGGCTCGGCGGCGCGAATCTCATCGCCTATGCCGGTCTCTTCGCCTGTCGACATTTCTTTCGTTAGTCGGGACAACGCACGATGCGCAGCGATGTTGTTCGACTCTATAAGACCGTTCATACCTGGACCGGCATCACCGCCGGGATGTTTCTGTTCATCGCCTTCTACGCCGGCGCCATCACGGTGTTCGCGGAGCCGCTCGCACGATGGGTTTCTTCGCCGGCCTCGATCGGTCTCACCGCGCTGGCGCAGGCGGATGAATTGATCGCGCGCACGCTTGCCGCGCGCCCTGACGCAGCCAAGGATTTCACGCTCCACTTGGGGGAGACGGAAGATATCTGGGCGCGTCTCACATGGCGTAAGGGCAAGGATGACAAGGCGGCCTGGTCTGCGGATCTCTCCGCCCAAGGCGACTTGCGCCTCGCGCAGTCCAATCGCTCGAGTCTCGCCGACTTCGTCGACAATATTCATCGCACTGCCGGCATTCCCGGCGCCAATGACATCGGCGAAACCGTCATGGGCGTCGTGAGCGCCGTCTATGCCGTCGCGCTCGTCTCAGGATTGATCATCGTTCTGCCGTCGCTTGTGAAGGATCTCTTCGCGCTCCGCATCGGTCCGAACCTTAAGCGCATGTGGCTTGACGCGCATAATGTGGTTGGCGTCGTCAGCCTGCCGTTTCACATCGTCATCGCGCTGACGGCCGTCGTCTTCTGCCTGCACGACCAGCTCTATGACGCGCTCGACTATGTGGTCTATGACGGCGGTCTGAAGCCGATCATGGCCGCGAGCAATCCTTTCACCGCGATCAAGAAGGACGAACGGCCTGCGCCGATGCTGCCCGTCAATGCGCTGCTGGACCGGGTGAAAGCGGCGTCGCCAAGTTTCGCCCCCGTCGAGATGCGCTATCGCAACGCCGGGACTCGTGGCGCGTCGGTTCAGATTTGGGGACATGACCCGCGCTATATGACGAGAGGCAAGGGATTCGCCGTCGTCAGCCCGGTCACCGGCGAGATCGCCAACACCGACTATTTTCCCGGCAGCGTTGGAACGTGGACGGGCCTCGTGGCGACGTTCTTCGCCCTGCATTTCGCCAGCTTCGGCGGCGATGTGGTGCGCATCTGTTACTTTCTTCTCGGCATTGCGGGCGCCTTCCTCTTCTACTCCGGCAATCTGCTCTGGATTGAATCGCGCCGGCGGACCGAGCGGCGAAATGGCGGGCCCGTCGTTCAGAAGCGATCGACGAGTCTGATGTCCGCCGCCACGGTCGGCGTCTGCCTCGGCGCAATATGCGCGATCTCGATGACGATCGTTGCGGCGAAATGGCTGGACGGCCGCGTCGCGAATATCGATGTTTGGCGCAACGGCGTTTATTACTCGGTGTTCGTTGCGAGCGTCCTCTGGTCGTTCTTCAGGGGCGCCGCCGCGGCGAGCGTCGAGCTTCTCCGGCTCGCCGCGCTGGCGACGGCGGCAATTCCCCTCACGACGCTGGCAGGTTGGAGCTTCCCTGCGCTCGGGATGCACGCCTCGGCGAGCATGGCGGCGCTCGGCGTCGATTTCGTCTCGCTTAGCTTCGCTTTGTCCTTTGTCTGGATGGCGCGGGCCGCGTCGCGTCGCGCAAAATATGGACCGCCCGACAGCGTCTGGGCCGCGTCTCATCGATCAAAAGCGGGAGGCGGAGCGATCGCGGCGCCACGCGATCAATTGTTGAAGGCGCGTTTCGGCGAAGACGTGGGATCCGATCGCTGGTGGCGCCGAGTCGCCGTCGAAGGCTGTCCGGTTGTTTCAGCGATAGGAGGAAATCGCGCGCGCGTCTCGTTCCTGTGGCGCGACCCTGAAGGCGACGCGACGAGATCGACAACGCGACGCGTCTATATCGATATCTGCTCGGTCACGGACCATCATGTCGGCGATCCCGCCTCGCTCGAGCGAATCGCCGGAACGGATGTCTGGCGCTGGTCGTTCGAAGTAGAAGCCGACTGGCGCGGGAGCTATAGCTTCATTCCTGTCGACGACAAGCATCTTCCGCCGAGCCCCCTTGGCGGCGACGGCGAAGGCGCGATGAGGGACTGGTGGCGCTCGGCGCTAAAGCGCGCGCAGACCGATCCGCTCAATCCAGGCGTTTGTCATGTCGGACTGCGCGGACAGAAGTTCTCGCCGGCTCATCTCCCCCAGGCCCCATTCCAGGCGGCGTGGCGAGACGCCGATCGGAAAAACCGCATCGCCGCGGATCAAAGCCGTTTGCGACAAATCTCATGGGACAGCGCTCGGCTGCGCAACGTCCGCCGCGTGTGGATCTACCAAGTCGGCGCCGTCCAAGATCGAGAACTTCCACTCGTCGTGCTCCTCGACGGGCAATATTGGGCCGACGCCATGCCGGTCTTTTCGGCCCTGGATCATGACACGCAGGCAGCTTTGCTGCCGCCGAGCGTCTATGTGCTCATCGACTCGCTCGACGAAAGGACCAGGACGCGCGAACTCGCCTGTGACGAGGCGTTTCTCGAAGCGCTTCAGCAGGAGTTGTTGCCGCTGGCGACGCGTGTCGCGCCATGCGCCGCCGATCCGCGTAAGACCGTGATCGCAGGACAGAGCTTCGGCGGACTGGCGGCGCTTTTCGCCGGTCTGCGCGCGCCCGAGCATTTTGGTTGCGTGCTCGCGCAGTCTGGCTCGTTCTGGTGGCCGAAAAACTACGCGCAGGCAGAATCGCGGTCTCAGACGCCCGATATTCGAGGCGGCGGGCCGGACGTTCTCGCCGCCATGATCGAGAACAGCAAGCACGCGACATCTCGCATTCGCGTTTTCCTCGAGGCCGGAAGCTTTGAAAAAATAATTCGGCCAGAGAGCGATCGCATCCATCGAGCGCTCGCCAACGCTGGGCATGACGCCTGCTACCGCGTCTATTCGGGCGGTCACGATCCGCTCTGCTGGCGCGGCGGATTGCTCGACGGACTAGCCCTTCTGCTCGCCGATCGTCGCGCGACGTCCGATGGCGCGACGGCGTCCCGGCCGGACCTTTCGGCGTTGAGGGATTCAAACGCGATGGAGTGGATTCATGAATGACGCTCAGCCAAATCCATTCGACGACGACAGCCTGACGTTTCTCGTTCTGGTCAATTCTCAAGGGCAGCACAGTCTTTGGCCGACATTCGCGCCGGAGCCCGCAGGCTGGCGACAATTATTCGGCCCGAGCGACCGCGGCGCCTGCCTCAAATTTGTCGACGAACATTGGACCGACATGCGTCCGAAGTCGCTCCGAGACGCTTCTCATCCGCGCTGATTTCGAAGGGAACGACAGTGCTTCTTGCTCCGCCTTTGCGGCCATCCTCGCCGACCGAGCTTGAGCTTCCGCTCATCGCGGCGCAGCCCGGCATCTGGATGGGCGACCAGCTGTCGGCGACGCGAAACGCGTTCATCGTCGCGCAATATGTCGCGCTGAACGGCGATGTCGACGCCGAACTTCTGCGCCAGGCCATTCGTATCGGCCTCTCGGAAACGGATACGGTTCACGCACGGTTTGTCGAGAACGAGGGACGACTATCGCAAATTCTCCCGCTGCGCCGTAACGCCGCCGATTTGCTCGAACCGGATGTCGTAGACGTCAGCAATGAGCCGGATCCGGAAGCCGCCGCGCGCGCTTACATGCGCGCCGATCTCGCGGCGTTCCTGCCGCTTGACGGCGATCGGCCGCTTTATCGCCACGCGCTGATTCGCGTCGGCGAAACATCGAACGGCGCGCGTTGGTTCTGGTATCAGCGCTACCATCATCTGATGGTCGATGGATTCAGCTTTACCGCCATCGCGCGTCGCATCGCCGAAGTCTATACGGCGCTTAGACGCCGAAAGCCTATCGGCGATTCGCCCTTCGCCTCCTTCGCCGAGGTGGTCGAAGAATATCAGTCCTACGAGGATTCGCAGGCGCAGGAGGCGGACCGGCTGTTTTGGCTGGACCACGCCCGAAATCTTCCAGCGCCGATCGCGCTGTCGCAGCCTAGCGCAAAGACCTCGCATGCCGCTGAAATATCGTTGCCGCTGCGCCGTAGAATATCCCTTCGACCAAGCATTATGGCGGCCTTTGAGGCGCAAGGCGCTTCGTCTCGCGTCTCCGGCGTCGACATGGCGATGGCGGCCGTCTTCGCCTATCTGCATCGGATGAGCGGCGCGACGCGAGTGTCGGTCGGCATGCCTTTCATGCGACGCATGGGATCGATCGCGCTGTTCGCGGTCGGCCCTGTCGTCAATGTTCTGCCCGTCCAGCTCAGTGTCGAGCCTTCGATGTCGCTGTCGCAACTGGCGGCGGCGCTTGCCGCGGAGCTGAAGGCGGTGCGGCGGCGCCAGCGTTACGAAGCCGAGCAGCTGCGGCGCGATCTTGGATTGGTCGGCTCAGATCGATCGCTCTATGGGCCGATGCTCAATCTCAAAATATTCGACTATCGACTCGATTTCGACGGCGTCGCGGGCGTGACGCATCAACTGGCCTCGGGACCCGTGGAAGACATCGAATTCGACCTTTATGTCGACGACGGCAGGCTGACGATCGATCTCGTCGCGAATTGCGACCGTTATGACGAAGAAGAGCTGATGCGTCATGCGCACAGGCTCGCCTGTCTCGTGGAGCGCTTTGCGGAGGAGCCAAAAATCGCCATCGGCGCGGCGCCGCTGCTGACCGCAGGGGAACGCGCGCTGATCGCGGCGGCAAACGATACGGCGAAGGACGTTCCGCGGCAGACCTTATGTGACATGCTCCCCGTCCAGGCCGCCAAGACGCCGGATGCGATCGCGCTCGTCGATAGAGAACATGCGCTGACCTATCGCGAGGTCCGGCGCAATGTGTCTCGACTTGCGCAATTGCTTGCAGGCGCGGGCGTGGCGTGCGGGGATCATGTCGCGGTCGCGCTTCCGCGCACGGTTCACTTGAGTCTCGCGATCATGGCGGTGCTGGAGACAGGCGCCGCCTATCTGCCCCTCGACATCAATTATCCCGACGAGCGACTGGCCTATATGGTCGAAGACGCCGCGCCGCGACTGATCATTACCAGCGAGACTTTTCGAAAACGGTTCGAAAAAATGGGACCGGTTCTGATCTTCGACGATCTCGCGCCGGGTGTCGAAGATCGCTCCTTCACGCCGAAGGCAGCGCCGACGCCCGATCATCCGGCCTATATCATCTATACCTCCGGCTCGACCGGAAAGCCGAAGGGAGTCGTGGTCTCTCACGGCGCGACGGTCAATCTCCTATATTGGCTTCAAGCCGAATATGCGCTGAACGCCGATGACGTGGTTCTGCAGAAGACGCCCTGCAGCTTCGACGTGTCGGTCGGCGAGTTTTTCTGGCCTTTGACATGCGGCGCGCGGCTGGTCATGGCGCCGGAAGAAGTGGACCGCGATCCGGAAGGCCTGCTGCAAGCCATTCGCGCTTATCGCGTAACGACGTTGAACTTCGTGCCCTCGCTGCTCGCCGCCTTTGTCGCCGGCGTTCGGACGACGGAAAACGCGGCGCGCGACGCCGCGAGCCTGCGCGCGGTGTTTTGCATTGGCGAGGCCCTGTCGAAGGAGCTGGCGCAGGCTTTCGAAAACCTGTTTCACGCGCCGTTGCATAATGTCTACGGACCGACGGAAGCCACGGTCGAGGTCACTTATCAGCCTGCATTCGGAAAAGCGCTCGCCTCGGCGCGTGGGCCGGGCGTGCCGATCGGCCGGCCATTGTGGAACACCGGCTTGCGCATCCTGGACGCGCGCCTGCGTCCGACTCCGATCGGCGTCGCCGGCGATCTCTATCTGACGGGCGCGCAACTTGCGCAAGGCTATTGGCGGCGCGCTTCGCTCACCGCGAGCCGATTCGTCGCAGACCCGGAGGCCGACGGCGAACGCATGTATCGCACCGGCGACATCGCCCGCTGGCTGCCCAATGGCGCCGTCGATTATCTTGGCCGTAGCGACGATCAGCTCAAGATTCGCGGCCAGCGAATCGAGCTTGGCGAAATCGAAAGCGCGCTGCGGGATCAGCCCGGCGTGGGCCAGGCGGCCGTCATCGCGCGAACGCTCGGTTCCGGCGATGCGTCGGCGCTCGGCTCCGATGCGCGCCAACTGATCGGCTATGTCATGCCCGCAGCGCGCGGCGACGCGCTCGACGGGGAAGCGCTGCGGGCGGCGCTGGGAAAACGTCTTCCCGCCTATATGACGCCCGTCGCGATCGTCGCGTTGGAAGAATTTCCGCTGAGCGCCAACGGCAAGCTCGATCGAAAAGCCTTGCCCGGTCCTGCCGAAGCGGCGCCCTCGAAAGGCCGCCGGCCGCTTCCTGGCGCAGAGACGATGCTGGCTGAGAATATCGCCAGCATCTTGCGCGTCGACGAGATCGGCGCCGACGACGACTTCTTCTTTCTCGGCGGCGACAGCATTTCCGCGATAGGGCTGTGCGCGGCGCTGCGTCGGCGCGGCTATTCATTGCGGCCGCGAGACATTTTCGAATGCCGCAGCGTCGCACGCATGGCGAAGGCGCTCGAATCGCGCTCCGACACGGCGCCTGCGGCAATTCTCGAAGCGGCGATCATCAGCGACGCCGAGTTCAACGCGCTGCAGGAACGCCATGGCCCGATCGCCGCCATATTGCCTGCATTGCCCTTGCAGGAAGGTCTGCTGTTTCATGCGCGGCTCGGCAAGCAGGCGAGCCGCTACAACGCCATTTCGCGCTTTGATTTGGAAGGCCGCCTTGATGTCGAGAAACTGAGGGGCGCGCTGGAGACGCTGCTCCGCCGTCACCCTCAACTGGCCGCGATCTTCGATGTTCGACAAGGCGCGCCATTGCAGATACTGCCGGCGATCGATGAGCGATCCCAAGCTCCTCGCTGGCCTTGGAAGCAATGCAATCTCGCCGCATGCGACGCAGAAGAGCAGGCCGCCGAACTCGATCGCCTCGAACGCGCCGAGCTCGATCGCGATTTCCTCGACGGCCCGGCGAAGGGGCGGATGATGGCGCAAGCGACGCTCGTGCGCCTTGCCGCCGACAGGCATGCGCTGCTCGTCTGCTCGCATCATTTGATCGGCGATGGCTGGTCGTCGACCATCATGCTGCGAGAACTGCTCGGCGCCTATGCCGGAAATGCGCTGCCGGCGCTCACGCCAGACTATCCGACAGTCGTGCGTCGTCTCGCCAGTCGCGACCCGGCGCCAGCGCGGCTCGCCTGGCGAGAGGCGCTGCATGGCGCGGCGCCGACGCTGCTGTTCGAAAGCGCCAAGGACTTCGGCGCCATTCATGAGTTGTCGCTCAATATTCGGCCTGGACTCATCGAACAACTGGAAGGGCTGCGCCGCAGTCGCGGCCTGACTCTCAACACGCTGATGCAAGGCGTATGGGGCGCGTTCCTTGCAACAATGACCGGCCGCAATGACGTCGTGTTCGGATCGCCGATGTCCGGGCGCTCAGGGGCCGTCGAAGGCGTCGACGCGCATATAGGCCTGTTCACCAATACGCTGCCGGTCCGTCTGCTTCTTTCGCTCGATCAGCCGCTTCTCGTGCAGCTTGCCAATGTCCAGCAGCGACAAATCAGCCTGCTGGAGCATGATGGGATTGGCCTCGGCGACATCCAAAGACAGTGCGGCGTTTCGACATTGTTCGACACCTTGCTGGTAGTGGAGAATTATCCGGAAGACGCGCGCCTGTTCGCGACGGACTTCGGCGGTCTGCGCTGCGTCGGCGCGCGCAATCGCGGCTATACGCATTATCCCTTGACGCTGATGGTTCTGCCGGGACGCGGCGGGCTGGAGTTGCGGCTCGAATATCGCGAAGGGGTAAGCGGGCCCGAGCGGATCGCTTGCCGTATCGCGAAACTGCTCGAACAGATCGTCGACCGACCCGACGCGCCGCTCTCGGCGATGGACTTGCTGCTCCCTGACGAGCGCGATCTTGTCGCGAGCGTCAACGATACGAAAGCGGCGCAGCATCCGAGCACTCTATGCGAGCTGCTCGAAGAGCAGGCGCAGCGCAGGCCGGAGGCGATCGCGCTCCTCGACGCCGACCATGCCCTGTCCTATCGCGAAGTTCGGCGGCAAGCGTCGGCGCTCGCGCGAAAATTCGCCGCGACGGGCGTTGCGACCGGCGATATCGTGGCGATTGCGCTGCCGCGCTCAGTTCGCCTCGTCATCGCGCTCATCGCGGCGCAAGAGGCAGGCGCCGCCTATCTGCCGCTGGACGTGAGCTATCCCGAAGAGCGGCTTGCCTACATGGTGCAGGACGCGCGACCTCGCCTGATCGTCACCACGCGCGAACTGCTGGAGCGGTTTGAGGACTTGGGCGCATTGCTCATTTATGATGAGCTGTTCGACGATCCGAACGAAGAAATAGCTGAAACCGCCGCCCGTCCGAGCCCGGAAGATCCGGCCTATGTCATTTATACTTCCGGCTCCACCGGCCGCCCCAAGGGCGTGACGATTTCGCATAAGGCGATCGTCAATCGTCTGCGTTGGATGCAGCATGAATATCGACTGACCGCCGATGACGTGGTTTTGCAGAAGACGCCGAGCAGCTTCGACGTTTCTGTATGGGAATTCTTTTGGCCGCTGATCGCCGGCGCCCGTCTTGTCGTCGCGCCGCCGGACGCGCATCGCGATCCGCGTGAACTGCTACGGCTCATTCAGGATCAACGGGTCACCGTCACCCATTTCGTTCCGTCAATGCTCGCGACCTTCGTTTCGACAGCGCAATCGGAATTGGGGCGTGCGGCGGACGCGAGCAGCCTGCGTCTGGTCTTTTGCAGCGGCGAAGCCCTGTCGAAGGAATTGGCCCGGACTTATGAAACGCTATTCGATGCGCCCTTGCACAATCTTTACGGTCCGACCGAGGCGGCCGTCGACGTCACCTATCAACCGGCCAGCGGACCTGGCGTTGACGAGGCAGCGGAAGCGGCGAGCGTTCCGATCGGCAGACCCGTTTGGAACACCGCCTTGCGGGTGCTCGACCCCTGGCTGAGGCCAGCGCCGATCGGCGCGCCGGGCGAGCTCTATCTTTGTGGCGTCCAACTCGCCGACTACTATCTCAATCGGCCTTCGCTGACCGCCAGTCGCTTTGTCGCCGATCCTTTTGCCGACGGCGAAAGAATGTATCGAACCGGCGACATCGTCCGCTGGCTGGCGAATGGAACGGTGGAATATCTTGGCCGCGCCGACGACCAGATCAAGATTCGCGGTCAGCGGATCGAATTGGGCGAGATCGAAAGCGCGCTGCTGGACCAGCCAGGCGTCGCGCAGGCCGTCGTCGTCGCAAGGGAGACGAGCGAACGAGTTGGCGGCGGCGCCGATGAGCGTCAGTTGATCGGCTATGTCGTTCCCTCAGGAGAGTTGGAACTCGACGGCGCGGCGTTGCGCAACGCGCTTTCGCGTCTTCTGCCGGGCCACATGACTCCAGCAGCCATTATCTGCATGAGCGAATTTCCGCTCAACGCCAGCGGCAAATTGGACAGGAAGGCGTTGCCGGCGCCCGGAGAGTTGCGAAACCGTCAAGGCCGTACGCCGGCGCCAGGAATCGAAACGACCCTGTGCGAAATCTTCGCGCGCGTGCTCGGCGTCGATGAGGTCAACGCCGACGACGATTTCTTCGCGCTCGGCGGACATTCCTTGCTCGCCATGCAGCTTGCCGCCGAGTTGGAGAGAGAATTCAAGACGCCTGTTTCGGTCGGCGAAGTCATCGTCAATTCGAGCGTCGAGCGGCTCGCGCGCACGCTTTTCGACGAACAGACCGGCGAAGAACGAAAAGCTGGCTTCGGCGAAGCGCTGCAGTTGCGCTCGGGCGCCGGCGCGCCGCTGATCTGCATTCATCCCGCGTCCGGCTTCTCCTGGCAGTTCAGCGTCCTTACCCGCTATCTCGAAGACGACAGTCCGGTGATCGGTCTTCAATCGCCGCGCCCCAATGGCGTGATCGCGGTTTGCGCCTCCATGGACGAGGTTTGCGCGAAGCATCTGCAGACGATCCGAAATATTCAACCTCACGGACCTTACCGGCTGCTCGGCTATTCGCTCGGCGGCGTGGTGGCGCAGGCGATCGCTGCGCGACTCGTCGAAGCAGGCGACGCGGTCGAATTTCTCGGATTGCTCGACACCTATCCGCCCGAAATTCAGGACTGGAGCAGACCGCCGACGGAGGAGGAAGAGCGCGAGATCGAGAAGGAGCGGGCGCTGTTCATGAACGCTTCCAAAGACGCTCTCGACTCGGCGTTGGCGAAGGAGAAGGCCGAAATGTTCGGCCATATCATGAGGAACTACGAAGATTCAGTGCGTCTTCTCGCCACGGCGCGAACGGCGCGTTATCCCGGCGCGGCAACGCTATTCGTAGCGAAGCGGACCTTGCCGCCCGGAATGGACGTCCAGGAAACCTGGCGTCCCTATGTGGGCCAGCTCCACGTCGTTGAATTGGACTGCGCCCACACGGACATTGTCTCTCCGCGCTCCTTGCAGGCTTTGGGACCGATCCTCAATGACCTGCTGCGCGACGCTGAGGCGAGGGGGTAGCGATGGACTCTCAACACGCCCCGGAAGTCTCGGCGCAGGAGACCCGCGATGAGGGCCACGACGCTTCACACGGACCCGTTCGCGAGCCGGCCGATGCCGCCAGCAAGAGCAAATCCTCGCTAATGATGGACTTCAGCCTGCTGCGCGACAACGCGGCGTTCCGCACTATTGTGATCGCGCGAACATTGTCGGTGTTTTCGCTGGGCATGCTGACGGTGGCGGCGCCGGTTCAAATCCAGGACATGACCGGCGCGCCGATGCAAGTCGGCCTGGCCATGGCGCTTGGCGGCGGCGGCGCCTTCGCCGGGCTGATGGCGGGCGGCGTGCTTGCCGACAGGTTGGACAGGCGCAAACTCATTCTCTTTGCGCGCTCTGTCTGCGGTCTTGGCTTCACCGCCTTGGCGATCAATGGCTTCGTCTCTTCGCCTTCATTGTCGGCGATGTATGTGCTGGCGCTGTGGGACGGATTTTTCAGCGCGCTCGGCGTCACAGCGCTGCTCGCCGCAACGCCTTTCCTCGTCGGCCGCGAAAATCTCGCCGCCGCGGGCGCCTTCAACATGCTGACGGTGCGCCTGGGCGGCATTGTTTCGCCCGCGATCGGCGGTATTGTGATTGCGTCCTACGGCGTCGGCTGGGCTTATGTCGCGGCGACCGTCGGCACGCTGATCACCGTCACTCAGCTCATCCGGCTGCCGCCGATGCCTCCCGCCAAATGCGCGACGCAGCATCCGCTGCATGCTCTCAAGGAGGGCATAGGATATCTTTTCGTCAATCGGCTTGTCGGCGCCGTCATCGCAGTGGGCGCGCTTGTCAGTCTTGGCGCCGGCGTTCGCATTCTTTTGCCGGCGCTTGCGGAAGACGTCTATCGCGTCGGACCGTCGGCGGTGGGCTTCATGTATTCGGCCGCGCCGCTCGGCGCGACGCTCGCCGCCCTGACGAGCGGTTGGCTCGGCGGTTTTGCTCGCTCCGGCGCGCTGCTGCTCGCAAGCGCCGCTGCGGCCTTCATCGCCCTTGGCGCGCTGGGATTAACCAGCGATCTCTTTATCGCCTTTGCCGCTCTCGCTGGTTTTGGCTATCTGAGTTCGATCGCATCGCTTCTGCAATTCACGCTCGTCCAACGCCATACGCCGGATCAGCTGCTCGGGCGCGTCAATGGCCTGTGGGCCGCTCAGGCGGTCACCGGCGACGCCTTCGGCGCGCTTGCGCTCGGCATGCTCAGTCGCGCGCTTCCGCCATCGTCGGCAGTGCTTGCCTTTAGCTGTTTCGCGCTTCTTTCGAGCGGGACGATGTCGATTGCATTTCGCTTCCTGCGTTTCCACTCGGTCGATCGAAGCGAAGACGCGCCGGCGCCGGTCGCTGACAGGCATCCGTGACGCTCCGCTAGCGAAAAGACATGACGCGCTTCGCACAAGCGGGCGCCTATGAGGGAAGAAATTTATCGACAGCGTCAGAGGTGCGGCATGAATGCGATTAATCTTGCTCCAGCAGGCGTCGCCATTGACGCCAATCCCACGTTCCTGTTCACCTCGCCCCATCGAAGCATCAGGGCGTATGGCGTCGCCGAAAAAATCTGCCTTTCGGCATGCGGCGCGGCGCATTCGGACAGTTTCCTGCAGACGGCCGTGCAGGATGCGATCGATCGAGCGCGTCAGGCGGGACAGGCGAATGCCATCATAGCGGGCGCCATTCCTTTCGACATACGGCAGCCCTGCTCGCTGTTCGTGCCGGAGAGCTACACGGCTTTCGCAAGGGAGTCGCTGATCGTCGAAGAGCGATGGTGTGAGAACGCGCCCACCGTGCTCGGGATGCGCAGCCTTCCCGACAAGGATGGCTTCAAGGACGCGGTCGCGCGCGCAATTGCTGTCTTTCGCGCCGGGAAAATGTCGAAGGCGGTCCTGTCGCGCATCCTCGAAATCGAACTCGCCCAACCGGTCGACGTTGCGGCGATCTTGTCCGCTTTGGCGCGGCAAAATCCAAGCGGCTATCATTTCAAAGCGCCCTTGCACGACGGCGCCATATTGCTCGGCGCCAGTCCCGAACTGCTGATCCGAAAAGACGGCGCCTCGATCCGCTCCAATCCTCTGGCGGGCTCGACAAAACGCCGATCGGATCCAGACGAAGATCGGCTGGCGAGCCGCAAATTGTTGCAGTCGAACAAGGACAATTTCGAACACAGGCTCGTCGTGGACGAAATACAGGAAGCTCTGGCGCCGGTCTGCAAGGCTTTGTCGACGCCCGCCGAGCCAGCGCTCATGAACACATCCACGATGTGGCATCTTTCGACGCTGATCACCGGCGAGCTTGAGAACCGTCAGACGTCGGCGCTGCAACTCGCCTGTCGATTGCATCCGACGCCCGCGGTTTGCGGCTATCCGACCGCGGAGTCGCGATCGCTTATCGGCGACCTGGAGCCGTTCGATCGCGGCGTTTTCAGCGGCGCGGTCGGCTGGTGCGATTCTGAGGGCAATGGCGAATGGGCGGTCGCGATACGGTGCGGCACGGTTCGCGACAGGACGATCAGACTCTTTGCCGGCGCCGGCATCGTCGCGGCCTCCGATCCGGAATCCGAATGGGCGGAGACCGAGGCGAAGCTCGGCACGATGCTGCGCGCGTTCGGCATAGAAGCCGGGGAGCGCCTCGCATGCCAATAGCGTTCACGCCCTGGCCAGAAGCCTTCGCCCGCAAATATCGCGAAAAGGGCTATTGGCGCGGGGCGCCGCTTACTGAAATTTTGCACTCCGCGCGCCGGCGTCATCCCGACGCCGTCGCGCTGATCTGCCGGGATCGACAGTTCACATATGCGGAGCTGGACGCCAAAGCGTCACGACTTGCGTCGAGTCTTCAGCAGCGCGGACTGCGGTCTGGCGACACGGCGCTCGTGCAGCTTCAAAACATCGCCGAATTCTACATCGTCTTCTTCTCGCTGCTCAAGATGGGCGTGGCGCCGGTCAATGCGCTGTTCAACCACGACAGGCTGGAACTGACGGCTTATGCCGAACAGCTTCAGCCGAAGCTTCTGATCGCGTCGGCTGAACATCCTCTCTTCGCTGATGGCGCCTATGTGAAACGTTTGCAGGGCTTCACGCCGGAACTGAGCGTCGTCGCGATTCACGGCCGAAACGATTACGCCGAAGAGCTCGAATCGCTGTGGGAAGGCGAGTCAAGCTGCGCGGCGGATGAAGCGCGCCCTACTGCGCCGGACCAGGTGGCGTTTTTCCAGTTATCGGGCGGCAGCACCGGGGTCCCCAAGCTCATTCCGCGCACGCATGACGACTATTACTATAGCGTGCGGCGAAGCGCGGAGATCTGCCGTCTGACGCCCGAAAGCCGTTATCTCTGCGCGCTTCCGGCCGCGCATAATTTTCCTTTGAGTTCGCCCGGCGCGCTCGGCGTGTTTCACGCCGGCGGAGCGGTGGCGATGGCGCAGAACCCGAGCGCCGACCTCTGCTTTGACCTCATTCGACGCCACAGAGTCAATTTCACGGCGATCGTGCCGACCATCGCTTCGCTATGGCTCGACGCCGCCGCTGGCGGCGCTTACGAAGCGCCGAATCTCGCAATGATCCAGGTCGGCGGCGCGCGGCTCAACGAGGCCGTCGCCCGCCGACTGGTCGCGGTCTTCGGCTGTCGGCTGCAGCAGGTTTTCGGCATGGCGGAGGGCCTCGTGAACTACACGGGTCTCGATGACGCTCCCGAACGCATTTTCGCGACGCAAGGCCGACCGATGAGTCCCGACGACGAGCTGAAAGTCGTCGACGCGAATGGCGGCGAAGTCGTTGCAGGCGAAATCGGCGAACTTCTGACTCGCGGTCCCTATACGATCCGCGGCTATTATCGCTGTCCGGAACATAACGCGCGCGCCTTCGATGATGAGGGCTTCTATCGCACGGGCGATCTCGTCGAGATGACGACGGACGGATATTTGAAGGTCGTGGGCCGCAAGAAGGATCAGATCAACCGCGGCGGCGAGAAAATCGCCGCGGAAGAGATCGAGAATTTGCTGCTGCGCCACGAAGCCGTCGTGCACGCCGCTCTGATTTCGATGCCCGACGCCGTGATGGGCGAAAAAAGTTGCGCTTACATTGTCGCGAGCGACGCGGCGCTGCGCCCGATCGCCTTGCGGAAGCATCTGCGCAGCCAGGGAGTCGCCGAATTCAAGCTTCCTGATCGTTTCGAATTCGTCGATCGGCTGCCGCTCACGGCTTTCGGAAAGGTCGACAAGCAAATTCTGCGCAGCGACATCCACGCAAAGCTCAACGTCTAACCCGAACAGGACGGACCATGGCCATACAATCCCTTGCGCCTTACGTCATGCCGAGTCCGGAATCCTTCCGGGTCAACAAGGTCGATTGGCGTTTCGCCCCCGAACGCGCGGCGCTGCTCATCCATGACATGCAAGACTATTTCGTCGGTTTCTACGGCGAGAAGAGTCCGCTGGTCGATCGGCTCGTTTCAAATATTCGACGTCTGCGCGCCAGTTTCAAAGCGCATGGCGCGCCGGTGATTTATACGGCGCAGCCGATCGAGCAGAGCGACGAAGACCGTGGCCTGCTGAACGACATGTGGGGACCGGGGCTGAACGCCCATCCGCATCTTCACCGGATTGTCGAACCGCTTTCGCCGGAAGCGGCGGACATTGTGTTGACCAAATGGCGCTACAGCGCATTCAAGCGCTCGTCACTGGCTAAGATGATGAAGGAGATGGGCAGAGACCAGCTGGCGATCTGCGGCGTCTATGGCCATATCGGCTGCCTGACCACGGCTCTCGACGCCTTCATGCATGACATCAAGCCTTTCGTGATCGGCGACGCCATCGGCGACTTTTCGCTCGAAGATCATCTCATGACTCTCAACTATGTCGCCGGGCGCTGCGGCAAGGTGATCGGCGTCGAGGACGTGCTCCATGCGTCAAGAACATCTTCCGCTTTGCTGACCAGAGAGGACTTCAAGAAGCAGCTTTTGGCGGCGCTCGACGTCGAGGAAGACGAATTCGACGCTGACGAAAATCTGATCGACTACGGACTCGATTCGGTGCGGGTGATGATGCTGGTCACCGAGTGGCGCAGGCTCGGCATGGAAGTCGGCTTCGACGAACTGGCGAAAAGACCAACTTTCAACGGCTGGTGGGACATCATCGAGCGGCGGCTCGCTGCGGACGCTTCGGCATGAGCGCCGGGCGACCGCCGATGGATTTTTCAGGAAAGCGGATCTGGGTGACGGGCGCAGGCCAGGGCATTGGCTATGAGACGGCGGCCCAATTCGCGGCGCTCGGCGGCGACGTCGTGGGATTGGACAAGAGCTTTTCCGCGTCGGACTATCCTTTCGCCACGGCGCTGCTCGACGTCGCCGAACGCGAACACGTGCAAAGCGTCTGCCACGCCTTGCTGAAAGAGCGTCCGCGATTGGACGTGCTGGTCAGCGCCGCCGGAGTCCTGCGTCTCGGTTTGACGGAAGAATTGAGCTTCGATGATTGGACGGTGTGCCTGAACGTCAACGCTTCCGGTCCATTCCACCTTTTTCAGCAGGTGATTCCGCAGTTCAAACGTCAGCGTTCGGGCGCGATTGTCAGCATCGCCTCCAACGCCGCGCGCACGCCGCGCATGTCGATGAGCGCCTATTGCGCGTCAAAGGCGGCGCTGAGAAGTCTGACCCATTGCGTCGGCCTGGAGCTCGCGCCTTACAGCGTGAGATGCAATCTCGTTTCTCCAGGTTCGACCGACACCGCCATGCAACGCGCGATGTGGCGCTCGGCCGACGGCGCCAGGCAAGTCATCGCCGGCGATCCGGAATCATTCAAATTGGGCATTCCGCTCGGAAAGATCGCCGCCCCGGAGGAGATCGCCAGCGCCGTCGTGTTTCTTGCGTCAGATCTTGCGAGCCACATCACGCTTCAGGATCTCGTCGTCGACGGCGGTGCGACGCTCGCGGCTTAGCGCCGGATCGGCGCGCGCGTCTTGTGGCGGCGGCTTTGGCGTCGCAGCTGACGCAAACGACGTCGACCGAAGCGTCGTGAGCGGTCAGCGATATTATCATCGCCCGCCATGGACATGCGGGATGCGCGCGCAGGCTGTAAGATTCAGATGTATTTCAAAGTTGTAAACATGCCGGCCGCCTGGTGATACAGGAGGTGGCAGTGGAAAGCCCACCAGCCCGGATTGTTGGCGTCGAATGCGATGACAACGCGCTTCCCGGGCGGCGCCAGCACGGTATCGCGCACGGCTCCGGAAAAGCGTTCGCCGTCGATCTCGACCACTTGAAACCGATGCCCGTGGAGATGCATCGGGTGAGGCATCAGCGTTCTGTTTGTGATCTCCATCTCGACCCGCTCCCCCTGTGCAACAGTCAGCGGCGGGACGTCCTTGTTCCAGACGACGCTGTTAATCGACCATATGTAGCCGCTCATCTCGCCGGTCAGGTCGACGTGGAGAAGCCGGTCCGGCGCGCGCGTTGCAAGCGGCTCCGTCGCGCGCAGCCGCCGCTCCAAATCGAGGTTGAGCGCCGATGACGCGACTGGCGCGAGTTCTGGAAGGCGGGCGACCGGCGCCTTTCCCGCAACAAGGATGACGCCGGTCTGCCGACGCTCGCCTTCCAAGATCGCGAGCACGGGATGAGGCGCTGGCCTTTTCGGAATTGCGATAAGGATGTCAAGCCGCTGAGCGACCGCGATGGGAAAGCGCCGTCCGGCAATTGGATGGACGCTGGACCCGTCAACGGCGACAAGCGCGCCAAGAAGATCGCCAAGATCGATGTGATAGGCGCTCATCGCGGAGGCATTGATGACGCGCAGCAGCATCGTTTCGCCGGGCTCGACGCGAATCGTCTCGGGGTCGGAGAGCGTGCGGTCGTTCGCGAGGAAGGCGTCGTAGTTCACATCGTTCAAGTCGGGGGCGGTTGGCGTCTCGCGCGGCTTGCGGCTTCCTCTCCGCAGTCCTTCGTAAATCTCCTCGGGCGGTGTGAAGCTGAAGTCGGCCAATGTGATCACCGCTTCCTGCTGAGCCGCCGAGTCGCGCGCATCGCGAATGATGAGTGGGGCCGCGAGCAGCAATTGCTCCTGTAAGCCTTCGTGCGAATGCATCCAGAAGGTGCCGCCAAAGCGCAGCGGGAAGTCGTAATCGGCGCCGGCGCCTGGCGAGATAGGCGGCCCTGAAATGCCCGGAACGCCGTCCTGCCGCCAGGGAGGCGCTAAACCATGCCAATGAATAAGCGTCGGCGTATCGAGATCATTGACCACGCGAACCCGGAACTGCTGTCCCACTTCGGTGGTAAGGCCACGGACGCCATTCGGTTGGCCAATGCCGAGAACTGGCGCGGGCTTTCCATTCACCTCAAGGATACGCCGTTGAACTCGGAGAACTGTTACGGGCGCCGCGCCGTCCCCAGTGGCCGCGGGCGCCGGCTGCGCCCAGGAACGAGGACCCACGACGCAGGCGGCGAAAGTGGAGAGCAGGGCGGATCGACGCGACAGCATCCCGATCATCTCCTCAAGGTCACGCGAAGGGGCAGCAGTGAGCGGTTTTAAGAAAGCGCGGCGGGAGCGCGGAGCAAACTAGGGCTCATGCATCGCGAGCGGAAGGCGCGCTCGGCTTTTTATCTGCGCACGATCCCTTTGAGCCTCGACGTAACGGCTTTAGTTCGCCGGCCTGCCCGGCGGCAAGGGCGTGCCGGGGAAGGCGGGTTCGTCGTCCGGACGCTGGAGGATTGGCTGAGCTCCGGCCGGAGGCGGCAGTTGCAGCTGATCGGGTGGCGGGGGGGCGGGCGCGGGCAGCAGCTTGCCCCAATCGGTGCGGGTAGCCATCTGCGCTTGCATCTCTTCCGGCACGATCGGTTTGCCGTTACGGATTTCCCATCCGCCGCCCAGCGCTTTGTATAGCGCGATCAGATTGGTCGCGATTGTCGAGCGCGTCTCGGCCAGCCTGTTGCGCTCCGTCAGGAGCCTGGTCTGTGCGTCGAGCGGGCGTTGGAAGTTCTCGGCGCCTTCTCGGTATTGGATGAACGATAGCTCCACCGCGCGCTCGGCGGCGTTGACCGACCTCTGCAGACTAGCGGCGCGTTGCTGCGCCTTCAGGAAGCCAATCAGCGCGTCTTCAACTTCCCGCGCCGCCCTCAGCACAACGTCCTCGTAATTGACCAACGCCTGCTGGAAGCGCGCATCCTGAGAGCGGACATTATTCGCGATGCGGCCGTAATTGAGGATCGACCATCTGAAGCCGGGGCCGGCGGTCAGGAACATGCTGCCGGGCGCGAAAAGTTTGGCGGCGTTCGCCGCTTCGACTCCAATCTCTCCGAAGAGGAAGAAACGCGGATAGAGTTCGGACTCGGCCAGCCCGATGCGGGCGCTCTCGGCCGCGGCCTTCATTTCCGCCGCGCGAACGTCCGGGCGCCGCCGAAGCAATTCGGCCGGCAGGCCGACGGCCACTCGATAGGATGCCGACGGGATTTGTTGAGGGCCGCGCAACAGCGGGTCAACGCCGCCCGGCGGCTGACCCAAGAGCACGCTCAAGGCGTTCTTCGCGCGCTGCAGCCCCGTCTGCAATTCGGGGATGGAGGCGAGAGTGCTCTCCAACAACGCCTTCTGCTGGGCGACGTCGAGTTCCGACGTCGCGCCGCTGTTGAAGCGCGCCTCCGCGAGCTGCAGCCCCTCTCTTTGAAGTTTGACGTTTTCGCGCGCAATTTCGAGCAACACTTCGAATGTGCGGATCGTCGTATAGGTGCGCGCGACGTCAGCGGTGAGCGACACGAGCGCATTGTCGTAATCGGCGATCGCGCCCAACATTATCGCGTCAGCGGCTTCGATGTTCCGGCGGTAACGTCCCCAGAAATCGATCTCCCAAGTTGCGTCGAATCCAACCGCAAAATCGCTGAACGCATGCTTCGGCAGAAGCGCCTGGTTGGCGGCGCGTTCGCTAATCTTGTTCCATGTGCCGGCGCCCGTGGCTTCCTGCTGCTGCGGGAAAAGCAGACCGATGGCGATTCCCAGCTGTGCGCGCGCCTCCAGGATTCTCAGTCCGGCGACCTGTACCGGCAGGTTCTGCTCGGAGGCAAGATCAACCAAACGGTTAAGCGTCGGATCCCTGAACACTCTCCACCAGTGGCTCTTGATCTCCTTGGTCGAGACGCGCTTGTCGCCGGTCTCGATCCAATTGTCCTGAACGGGCGCTTCCGGCGGCAGGAAGTCCGGGCCGACTGCGCAGCCGGTCATGGCCAGCGCCAGGCAGAGCAGCGGCAGGTTTCCCTTGCTTGCCGTCCGCGACAGGCGCCGGCGACCGCTCACACAGATCGTAAACTTGGTCACGTTCAGACCCTTCGCTTGGGATCAATGTTCAACATGAGCGCGCATTTATTTCGTTACCGCGATGGATTTCCTAAACAGCGACAGGCTGTAGACGAAGAAACCGAGGCCAATGGCGGCGACCATCAAAAACTGCGGCCAGACGGCGCTGATGTCGCCGCCGCGATAGATGATCTTCTGCGAGAAGCTGACGAAGTGCCGCGACGGCAGCAGGATGGTCATATATTGCAGCCAGACCGGCTGGCTCTCAACGGGCGTGGTGCCGCCCGAAAGCAATTGCAGCACGACGACCACGAGAATGATGAGCAGCGCGAATTGCGCCATTGAGCGCGAGATCGTGCCCAGGAATATGCCGAGCGCGGTGGCGAAGAAGAGATAGAGAATGACGCCGCAAAACCACAAAGGGATCGAGCCGGCAAAGGGAACCTGCAGCGCCATCATTACGATGAAATACAGCGACGCCGCCGTGGCGCACAGAATCACGAGACTGTTCGCCCAGACTTTCGCCATGGCGATCTCGAAGGCGGTCAGCGGCATGACCAGGAGATGCTCCAGCGTCCCATGCTCGCGTTCGCGGATCACCGCCGCCCCGGTGAGAACGATGGTCAGCAGCGATATCTGATTGATGATCGCGACGATGCTCACGAACCAGGCCGTCACGCCATTAGGGTTGAACAAGCGGCGAATGACCAGATTGATGGGTTGAGGGTGCGCGCCGCTCGCGCGGCTGAAGAAGGAGGCGACGCGGTCGGTGACGATGTTCTTGATATAGCCCGCCCCGATCGACGCTTGCAGCATGGCCGTGGCGTCGATGCTAAGCTGGAGGTCGGGATGGCGGCCTTTGCTCAGGTCCGATTCAAAGCGCGGCGGAATCGTCACCACGAACATAAATCGGCCTTCGTCCATCGCTGTTTCCACCATATCGGCGGAAATCAGTTTCGGCTCCTGGAACCTCGGCGGATAAAAGGCGTTAATCAGCTCCTTCGCAAGCGTCGATTGATCCTCGTCGACGAAAGCGATGGAGGCATTGTTGACTTCGCTCGATGTGCCCGTCGCCTGGATGTAGATCATGGCCGAGAAGGCGTAGACGACGAAGACGAGCATCACGGCGTCGCTCGCCAGGCTGCGAAGCTCTTTCAGTCCCAGCCAGAGAATGTTGAGCAGCGACTTCATCGCTACTTCTCCTGCTTCGCCAGCGCGATCGTGCTGACGATCCAGAGAACCGGAATGCAGCACGCGAGGAAAATTACGTCGTGCATGAGAAGGTCGGGACCAAGCCCCTTGGTGAAGACGCCCTTGCTTGCATGCATATAATAGGTCGTCGGCCATATCGTGCCAATGAACTTGGCGTTGCCGGCGAGCGTCGAGACCGGCTGCGTGAGGCCGGAAAATTGGACTGTCGGCACGAGCGTGAGAATGGAGGTGATGAAGACGGCCGCGACCTGACTGCTGACGAAAGTAGAGACGACGAGGCCGATGCCGGTCGTTGTGGTCACATAAAGCACTGTGATCACGGTGAGCATCAGGAAGCTCCCCTTGATCGGAACGCCGAAGACAATGATCGCCATGGCGATCAGGATGAAATAATTGATCATGCCGATGGCGATGTAGGGAAGCTGCTTGCCCAGCAGATATTCGAACCGTCCGGTGGGCGTGACATAGAAATTGATGATCGAGCCCAGTTCCTTCTCCCGAACGACAGCGATCGCCATGAGGATCGAGGGGATCAGCACCAGCAACATCGGCGGGACGCTCGGGACCATCGCATAGACGCTCTCGAACGTCGGATTGTACATGTAACGATCCTCAAAATTGGCGAAATATTTCGGGGGTTCCAAACCCAAGCTGTTCGCCGGATCGCGCAGGGCGTTCAGCTGCACGCCCTGCACATATTGCGAGACCGTCTCGCCGCGAAACGTATTGGCGCCGTCGACATCGGCCGAGACCTCCGGCGACACGCCCTTGCGCAGGTCATGCCCGAAACGCGGCGGAATTTCTAAGAGCAGCGATATGTCGTCTGATTGAAGCCGATGCAGCCCGTCCGCCGCCGAGTCGACCGGCGGGGTTTCGGTGAAATAGCGCGGCGTTCCCCGGAAGAGTTCGAGATAGGCGCGGCTTTCGTATGATTGGTCATGGTCAAAGGTCGCATAGCGGATATGCTCGACATCGGTGGTGATGCCATAGCCGAAGACCAGCATGAGCACAGCGGACCCGACGAAAGCAAATGCCAAGCGAACAGGGTCGCGCAGGATTTGCATGGTCTCATTGGCGGTATAGGCGAGCATGCGTCCGATTGGCAGCGCAATGCTCGTGAGAGGCGCCGGCGCCTTCTCAGCCTGGCTTTCTCCCATGGACTCAGCGGCCGCTTTGCTTGTTTCGGCGGCGACCGCGCCGATCGCGTCCTCCATATAGCCGATGAAGGCTTGTTCCAGCGTCGCGGCGCCGCGCGCTTCGATGAGCTTTGGCGGCGCGTCGCAGGCGAGCACCTTGCCGGCGTTCATCAGCGAGATGCGGTCGCAGCGCATCGCCTCGTTCATGAAATGCGTGGTGACAAAAATGGTCACGCCCTGATTGCGCGACAGGTCGATCAGCAATTCCCAGAAACTGTCGCGCGCGACCGGATCGACGCCGGAGGTCGGTTCGTCGAGAATGAGGAGCGGTGGTTCGTGCAGAACGGCGACCGCGAGCGAGAGGCGCTGGCGCAGGCCCATCGGCAGGTCGCTGGCGAGCACATCCATATAAGGGCCGAGGCCGAATTTCTCGACGAGCTCGTCGATGCGCGCCCGGGCCTTGTCGTCCGGGATATGGTAAAGCTTCGCGTCGAGCCAGAAGTTTTGACGCACGGTCAGTTCGCCATAGAGCGAAAAGGCCTGCGTCATATAGCCGATGTTGTTGCGCACCTCGAGGCTGCCGGCGTCGACCGACTGGCCGAAGAGCGTGGCCGTTCCTTCCGTCGGCGGCAGCAAGCCGGTGAGCATTTTCATCGTCGTCGACTTGCCGCAGCCGTTGGAGCCGAGGAAGCCAAAGATTTCACCGCGTTCGATGGTCAGCGTCACATGGTCGACGGCGACGAAATCGCCGAAACGGCGCGTCAATCCTTTCGCGTCGATCGCAATTTCCTTCTTACCCTCGGGGCGCGGCGGGATTGTCAGTTCGACATGGCCCGTGCGCTTTTCCTCCGGCAAAAGCTGGATGAAGCATTTTTCCAGATCGCTCGTGCCGGTGCGCGCCATCAGCTCGGCTGGCGTGCCGGTCGCGAGCACCTTGCCGGCGTCCATGGCGACGATCCAGTCCCATTGCTGGGCTTCGTCCATATAGGCGGTCGAGATGATCACGCTCATGCTTGGCCGACCGGCCCGTATATCGTCGATGAGCGACCAGAACTGGCGGCGCGACAGGGGGTCGACGCCCGTCGTCGGCTCATCGAGAATGAGCAGATCGGGTTCATGGACCAGCGCGCCGCACAAGCCCACTTTCTGCTTCATGCCGCCGGAGAGTTTGCCGGCCGGGCGGTCGGGGAATGGGCCGAGCCCCGTGGCGTCCAGAAGCTCTTTTATTTTCCTGGGACGCTCCTGCGCCGAAAGGCCGAAGAGCCGCGCCATGAAGTCGACGTTCTCCTGGACGCTCAGCTCCAGATAGAGATTCTTACCGAGCCCCTGCGGCATGTAGGCGATGCGCGGACAGGCGTCGCGGCGATGGCGCGCATCGGCCATGTCGCCGTCGAGCGCGATCACCTTGCCTTGCTGGATTCGCTTTGAGCCGGCGGCCAAGGCCATCAGCGTCGATTTGCCGACGCCATCGGGACCGATGATGCCGACCATGATTCCGCTCGGGACATCGAGCGTCAGATCATCGATGGCGAGCGTCTTGCCATAACGATGGGTGACGCCTCTGATGGACAGGACGGGACCACGTCGCTGTGCGGCGTCGGGCGTCTCTGTCTTTGTCGTCGCCAGCGGCTCTATGCTCATGGTCCCCATGCTTCTTGCGCGCTTGCTGCGCCGGCGCTGCTGCGCCGCCTCACTCGCCGCTTTCCTTGGCGGCCGGCTTGCCGTTGGTTGGGGGCCTTTCGATCGGATTCAGCCATGACGGCCATTGCGCGGCTTCGTCATATTTGACATAGCCAACGCCGCGCACGCCGGTCTTGACGACGTCGATGGCGTTCACGACAATTTTTTCGGGGATTTTGATCTTCACCCGGAACATGAGCTTTTCGCGCTCGCTGCGCGTCTCGACTTGTTTTGGCGTAAACTGCGCTTCGGGCGAGACAAAGCTGACGTAGCCGGGAACGCCCCGGCCCGGCAAAACATCGAAAGCGATGCGCGCCTCGGCGCCGAGCTTCACTTTCATGGCGTCGGCGCTGGGAAGGTAGATCTCCATATAGATGTCTTCGAGATTGACCAGGGTCATCGCCTTGCCGCCGGCCGCCAGAACCTCGCCCACTTCGGCCAGCTTGTAGAGGACGCGGCCGAGCACCGGCGATCGAAGGGTTGCGTCGTCGATGCGCGTCTGTATCGTCACGACCTTCGCCTTCGCGACATTGATCTCCTGCTGAATGGTGCGCAGCTTGGCTTCTTCTTCCTGGAGCGCCGCGCTCGTCGTCTTCAATTCCGTATTGCGGACATCGAGTTCGCGCTGCGAGCCGGCGCGCTGCGCGACGAGATTCTTACTGCGCGCGACCTCGACCTTGGCGAGTTGGATCTGCGCCTTGCTGCGGGTGATCGTCGCTTTTGCGCCCGCCTCTTTCTCTTGAGTGGCGGCGACGCCCAGCTTGGCTTCCTCAAGTTCAGCCTGAAGCGTATTCGTGTCCATAATGACGCAAATATCGCCCGGCTTGACGAGATCGCCCTCGACGAAGAAGATCTCCTTGACGCGCAAGGATTCCTTTGGCGCGATGTCGACGAGCTTGGCTTCGAGGCGTCCATTTCCTGACGCAATGCCGAGCGGCAAGGCGTCTTGCTTACTGCGCCAATATTGATAACCGAAATAGCCGCCGACCGCGAGCGCGGCCGCGACAATTATCAGCAGCGTTTTTCTAGACATCGGAGCCATTCCCGCTGGGGAGCGATCATGTCGGAGAGACGCCCCAAAAACATAATTGCTTGAGCGTTGCGGGAACATAGCACTCCCGCTTGGCCAAAGCACGGCCGGTAGGCCTCTTCAACACAGGAGAGATCACTCGAAGGACTGGTGAACTCAACGGACGCATGCGATGTCCCAAGTGCGTCTCGCGATCTCAAACTCTTCATTTGTCAGGATGACGAGGGCCCCGACGCGGGATTCCGCTGTTGCGATCTGCGTTTCGCCGCGGCGATTCGCCTCCTCGTCAAGTCTGACGCCGATCCCTGCGCGGTCTGTGGCGGCTTGGGCGCGAGTCGCAGAATCATTCTTGTCGATTCCGCCCGTAAAGACAATGGCGTCGCGCCCGCTGAGCGCGTCGATTTCTAGCACGCCCTCAAAGATGCAGACCAATCTCGCCCGGCTATTTTTTGCCCTGCGACAAATGAACAACCGCGCTATTCTTCTCAGGCTCGCGCCGCAATCGATGGGAGGGAGCCATGGGAAAAAAGAAGAGCGAAAAATCCAAAAAGGCGAAGCCCGACAATGTGACCGCTCCGCAGGAGTTGGCGCGCAAGGCATATGAGAAGCAGCTCGAATGCATTCACGTCGAACTCGTGCAGCTTCAAGATTGGGTCAGGCGCGAGAAGAAGAAAATCTGCATTGTTTTCGAAGGCCGTGACGGCGCTGGGAAGGGGGGCGTGATCAAGGCGCTCACCGAACGCGTCAGTCCCCGCACTTTCCGGGTGGTCGCGCTTCCTGCTCCGACCGAGCGCGAAAAATCGCAGATGTATCTCCAGCGCTATGTGCGGCATTTTCCGTCCGCTTCGGAAATCGTGATCTTCGACCGCAGCTGGTACAACCGGGTGGGCGTCGAACGCGTCATGGGTTTTAGCACCGAGCGGGACGTTGAGGGTTTTTTCATCGCCGCGCCGCTGGTCGAGCACGCGATGGTGGACTCCGGGATCACATTGCTTAAATACTGGCTCGAGGTCAGCCCGGAGGAACAGACAAGGCGTCTCGAGGATCGGATCACCGATGGCCGTAAGCTCTGGAAGCTTTCGGAAATGGATCTGAACCTATCTTCACCCGACTGACGGTTTTCGGCAAGCCCATAGCCCCAGCCGGCCAAGTGAGCGGGGCTGGGGGTCGGCGAATGCCGCGCCGAGCGGTGGAAAATGTCGAGCTTGCCGTCATCGAGACGC
>VGDY01000041.1 GCA_016869555.1 Alphaproteobacteria bacterium
CAGTCGAACTTCATCAGGGCCAGCGGACATAAGCGCCGCGCCAAAAGGCCGGACATATGACCGAAACCCGCCACCCAGGTTCTCCGCGCCGAGAAAAAACCGCTTGCCAAGCGGGGCCGTCCACATATGACATCCGAGCAGTTCAAACGGTAGTGGTATGATATGAACTTGTGTTGATCCGTTCGCTGGGTCTGTCATCCCCCGCAGGCTGGGGGAATGACGCGCGCGTTTCAGGAGGCATCATTGCAAGCGCCGGAACTCGCCGTGTCGCAATGGTTCAATACGCCGGCGCCGCTCACGCTGGCAGGCTTGCGCGGACGCGTCGTCTTGCTGCACGCCTTTCAGATGCTCTGTCCCGGCTGCGTCGCTCATGGCACGCCGCAGGCGCAGCGCGCCCATGCGTTGTTCCGCAATTCCGGTCTCGCCGTCATCGGGCTGCACACGGTGTTCGAACATCACGCGGCGATGACGCCGGTGTCGCTTGCCGCCTTCATCCATGAATATCGGCTGAACTTCCCGATCGGCGTCGATCAGCCCGGCGAGAATAGCCCCATCCCCGTCACCATGGCGCGTTATGAAATGCGCGGCACGCCGACCGCGATCCTCATCGGCCGCGACGGAACCATTCGTCACCACGGCTTCGGGCAGGAAGACGACATGGCGCTCGGCGCCATCATCGGAACGCTGCTCGCCGAACCCGCGCCCTGATCCCTATTCGGCGCGCCGTTCGATCTCCTCCATATCGTCGTCGGTCAATCCGAAATGATGGCCGATCTCATGCACGAGCACATGGGTGACGATCGCTTCGAGCGTGTCTTCGCTATCGGCCCAATAGTCGAGGATCGGCCGGCGATAGAGCCAGATCATGTTCGGCTGCTCGCCGGTCTCGGAAAGATGCGCGCCCTGCGTCAGGCCGCGCCCGCGGAAGAGACCTAAGAGATCGAACTCGCTTTCGCATTGCATGTCGTCGAGCGTTTCCTCGTCAGGGAAATCCTCGACGCGGATGACGAGTCCCTGACAGAGCCGCGTGAAGCGCTGCGGCAAAGCGGCATAGGCCGCATCGGCGAGCGTTTCGATGTCGGCAAGCGCCGGCGGTCTTAAGCGGCTCCATTCCTGTCGAGTCATCGTCCCATCACATTGCGCGCGAACGGCGGCGGCCGCGCCGGAACAATCGGCGGGATGCAATGTTCAGGCAAGGGATCATTATGAGAGGAGACGCTCATGAACAAGCTATTGATCGGGGCGCTCGCGCTTGGCGCGATCGCCTTCGTGACCTCCGCAACTTCAGCTCCAGCCCTGGGCCGGCTCGCGCCGCACTCCGAGGGCGTCGTGCAGAAGGCGGACGATCGCCGGCCGGACCAGGATGCCGATCGCGGCAATCTGGAGCCCCAGGCCGACTGGTGGGGTCGCGGCGGTCCCTCCTGGCGCGATTCGCGTCCGTGGAGCGACGACGAATGGCGCCGCAATCCCGATTGGGACGAAAAAGGGCCAGGTCCGGACGAGGACTGATTTTCCGTTGCGTTCGAGCCGCCAATCTACCGCCAGCTTCGCACGTCGACGAAGCGGCCGGCGATCGCCGCCGCCGCCGCCATCGCCGGCGAAACGAGATGGGTGCGGCCCTTGAAACCCTGGCGCCCTTCGAAATTGCGGTTCGAGGTCGAGGCGCAGCGCTCGCCCGGCGCCAAGCGATCGGGATTCATCGCCAGACACATTGAGCAGCCCGGCTCCCGCCATTCGAAGCCGGCGGCGGTGAAAATTCTGTCGAGGCCTTCGGCTTCGGCCTGCGCCTTAACGAGGCCCGAGCCCGGCACCACCATCGCATTGACCCGCTCGGCGACCTTCTTGCCTTCCACCACCTTCGCCGCCGCGCGCAGATCTTCGATACGGCCATTGGTGCAGGAGCCGATGAAGACGCGGTCGATTTCGATGTCGGTCATCCGCTCGCCGCCCTTGAGGCCCATATATTCCAGCGCGCGTTCGATCGCCGCGCGCTTTTGCGGCGATTTGGCGCTCTCGGGCTTGGGCACGAAGCCGTCGACCGTCGCCACGTCTTCAGGCGACGTTCCCCAGGTCACGATCGGCGGCAGTCTGCTCGCGTCGAGCCTGATGATTTTGTCGAAATGCGCGCCCTCGTCAGAGAACAGCGTCTCCCAATAGCGCAGCGCCTCGTCGAAGATCGCACCTTTTGGCCCCTTGGGACGGTCCTTGAGATAGGCGAAGGTCTTCTCGTCCGGGGCGACAAGGCCGGCCCGCGCGCCGCCTTCGATCGACATGTTGCAAACGGTCATGCGGCCTTCCATGGAAAGGTCGCTGATCGCTTCGCCGGCATATTCGATGACATGTCCGGTGCCGCCGGCCGTGCCGATCTCGCCGATGATGGCGAGGATGATGTCCTTCGCCGTGGCGCCGTCGGCGAGCCTGCCGTCGACCTGCACGAGCATATTGGCGGCCTTGTTCTGGATCAGCGTCTGCGTTGCGAGCACATGCTCGACTTCCGACGTGCCGATGCCATGGGCGAGCGCGCCAAAGGCGCCATGCGTCGACGTGTGGCTGTCGCCGCAGACGATCGTCATGCCCGGCAGCGTGAAGCCCTGCTCCGGCCCGATGATATGAACCACGCCCTGACGCTTGTCGTGCTCGTTGAAATATTCGACGCCGAATTCCTTGGCGTTGATCGCGAGCTGCTCGACCTGCGCCTTGCTCTCCAGGTCTTCGATCGGCAGCGAACGGTCGGTGGTCGGCACGTTGTGATCGACGACGGCGAGCGTCTTTTGCGGCGCGCGCACCGTGCGGCCAGTCATGCGCAGGCCTTCGAACGCCTGCGGGCTCGTCACCTCATGAACGAGATGCCGATCGATATAGAGCAGGCACGCGCCGTCGTCCTGGCGGTCGACGACATGGTCGTCCCAGATTTTGTCATAGAGCGTGCGGGGCGCGGCGTTCGATGCCATAAGTCTTCTGCTGCCTCATGTCCCTGCCCTCCCTTTCAGGGAGGGGGTCGCATTGCCGGGCAATGCGGGGTGCGATGAACTTTTACGATCTCGGGGGCGTTAACCCCTCCCGCGCCGCTTCGCCGCGCGACCTCCCCTTCGAGCGGGAGGCGAGATTCATTCCTATTGAATTGAGGGTTTTCTATCCGTAACGCAAGCGCCATGGAAGAGCGTCCCTGTCCGAGGCCCTGGTGAGCCTGCCCCCGCCGGAGCTTCCCGCGCCGCTTGCGGCCGCGATCGAGGCGCGGCTCGCGGGCCGCACGCAAGCCACGCTGCGCGAAAGCGCCCGGCGGCTCTCGGAGCGCTATCGGTCGCGCCAGCCGACGCGGGAGGCGATCCGCGACGAGACCGACGCCTTGGCCTATGCGGCGACGCGGATGCCGGCGACCTATGCCGCGATCGTAACGGCGCTCGGACGGCTTGAGGAAGAATGTCCGGATTTCGTTCCCAGGCGCATGATCGACGTCGGCTGCGGGCTTGGCGCCGCCGCCTGCGCCGCTGCGACGCTTTGGCCGAGCGTCGCCGAAATCTCTCTCCTCGACAGCAGCGCGCTGTTGCTACGCTTCGCGGCCAGCCTGATGAAGGAGAGCGGCGCGGCCGCCGCGATCGAGACGATCGATGCCGACTTCGCAACGACGGGCGCCATCGAAGCCGCTCCCTTCGATCTGGTCGTCGCCGGCTATGCCCTCACCGAAATCGCCGACTCCGAGCTGCCGGCCGTCGCCGACCGGCTTTGGTCGCAAACCTCCGGCGCGCTGGTCATCGTCGAGCCGGGAACGCCGCGCGACCATGCCCGGCTGATGGGCGTTCGAGCCAGGCTCGTCGCGCTTGGCGCGACGATCATCGCGCCCTGTCCCCACCAGGCGCCCTGCCCTCTGCCGGCGGACGACTGGTGCCATTTCTCGGTCCGCCTGGCCCGACGGCGCGCGCACCGTCTGATCAAAGGCGCGGACGCGCCCTTCGAGGACGAGAAGTTCGCCTATCTCGCCGTCGGACGGTTTGGAGCGGCCTCTCCGCCTTCGGCGCGCATCATCGGGCCGCCGCGCGCCGGCAAGGCGGGAATTTCGCTCAGGCTGTGCGCCGATAAAGCATTCCGCGAGACATTCATTCCCAAGCGCGACAAGCCGCGCTACGAAAAGATTCGAAGAAAGGATTGGGGCGATCCGCTGCGCGCCCCGGCGGAGGAGATTTGATGAAACAGCCACGTCCGAGGGTTGCGCCCTATCTGACCGTCAGCCCCGCCGCGGCAGCGATCGCCTTTTATACCGGCGCTTTCGACGCCAAGCAGCGCGCCCTCATGCCGTCCGTCGACGGGCTGCGCATCGCCCACTGCGAACTCCTGATCAACGGCGGCTCGGTGATGCTCGCCGACGTCTTTCCGGAATTCGGCCAGACCCGCGTGCCGATGCCCGGCGAGCACTCGACCATCTCCGTCAGCCTCGAATATGACAAGGCGCAGGAGGTCGACGACATCTGTTCCCGCGTGACCAGGCTCGGCGGTAAGATCGAGACGGCGCCGACGAACACCTTCTGGGGGACGCGCTACGCCTCTCTGCGCGACCCCTTCGGCCACCGCTGGATTCTTAACGCCCCGCTGGAGAGCTGAACGCAAGAACCGCCCGAAACCTTGCGGCTGCGAGCGGCTCGCCGTCCAGATCGCTGGCTTTATTCTCGCTAGGCTTTCTTGGTCTCAACGCGCTCGGCGATGCGGGCGGACTTGCCCCGGCGGTCGCGGAGATAATAGAGCTTGGCGCGGCGCACCTTGCCGCGGCGCACGAGCTTGACCGAGTCGATCAGCGGGCCGTGAAGCGGGAACACGCGCTCGACGCCCTCGCCATAGGAAATCTTGCGGACGGTGAAACTCTCGTTCAGCCCGCCGCCCTGGCGGGAGATGACGACGCCTTCATAGGCTTGCACGCGCGAGCGCTCGCCTTCCTTCACCTTGACGTTGACGATGACCGTATCGCCCGGACGAAACTCCGGGATTTTCTTGCCATCGATGAGTTTGGCGGCATGTTCCGCCTCGAGCTGCTCGATAATGTTCATCGCAAAAACTCCTGCCGTTTCGTCTTGGCCTTTTGGCCGACGAGCGTTTCGGGACGCTGTTCTAGTTGAGGCCCGGTCCATAGCGGAAAGGCCGCGGCTTGTCGAGCCAGCCGGAGGCGCGCCGAAAAGTGACGGTCGTCACAGACATTCTGAATGACCGTCGTATATAGTCCCCCTGGGGGCGCTGGCGTTTCAAGCGAAGACGGAGAGACGCGCATGACCCAGCAGGAAGAGCGGCGTATTGAAACCCCGCAGGCCGGCGCAACGGCCGAAGCGGCGGACGGCCTGCGGCGACTGGAAGATTTCACCGAGGCGCGGGAAGAAATCTGGGATTGTCTGCAGGACGCCAATCGCGTCTGGCTGGCGCGCATGCAGCAGGAAGCGGCCCTGACCGCCGAGCTTGCCTCGAAGCTGACGGCGTCGCGCTCGCTCGCCGACACCACGACCGCGTTGCAGGATTGGACGAGCAAACACGTCGAACTGACGACAGAGGATACGCGCCGCCTGTTCACCGACGCGCAGCAGATGGTCAATGCCGGCGCGCGCTTCTGGTCAAGTTCCGCGCGCGTCCCCAAACCTGAAACCGCTGCACGATTGGCGTCTTAGCGCGACTGGAAACGGAAGCCCTTGGCGGCTTCCGTTTCCCCCGCCCCGATGAGTTGCGAACCGGAGAAATGTCGAAAGTTTAATCGGCCGCGCTCGCGCCTGGGACTTGGCGGACTTTCTCAGCGGGGCCATATGATCTGCGCCGCGCCTTAACGGGCGGCCACGATGGAGAAACCCATGTCACCGGAAGAACGCCAACTTATCGCTGGTCTGTTCGAGCGCACGAAGAGCGCCGCCTCGGCCCCGCGCGACCAGGAGGCGGAAGCTTTCATCTACGATCAGATCAAGGCCCAGCCGGCCGCGCCCTATCTTCTGGCGCAGACCGTGATCGTGCAGGAACAGGCGCTGCAAGGCGCCAATGCGCGCATCGAAGAGCTCCAAGCGCGCGTGCAGGAGCTTGAGTCGAAGCCCGCCGGGGGCTTCCTTGGCGGCCTGTTCGGCGGTCCCCGTCCGGCGCCGCAGCGCCCGGCGCAGCAGCAGGCCGGTCCGACCGGCCCCTGGGGCCAGCAGCAGGGCATGAATCCCGCATCCGGCGGCTACGCCCCGCAAGGCTGGGGACAGCAGCAGCCGCCCGTCTCTGAAGGCGGCGGCTTTCTGAGGGGCGCGCTCGGCACGGCCGCTGGCGTCGCGGGCGGCGTGCTGCTTGCCGACGGCATCCGCAGCCTGTTCACCCATGGCGCCGGCTATGGCGGCATGGCGAATCTCGGCATCGGCTCCGGTTTTACGCCGGCCGGCGGCGACACGATCATCAACAACTACTATGGCGACCAGTCGGGCGCGACCGACGCCGGCTACGACGCTGGTTCTGACGACAGCTCGGGCGCGCAGAACGCCGACTTCGACCCCGGCTACGACGATGGCGGCGGGTTTGACGGCGGCTTCGACAGCGGCGGCGACGGCGGCTTCGACGTGTAGCGAGATCGGGCTCCCGGCCACACAAGGCCGGGAGTTCTCGTATCTGGCGCCCTGTGCGCCAGCGCACCGCGCCCCCCGCGCGGGCGGCCTAGGGTCCGATCGTCCGCTGAACGGGCGGACCGGCCCAGCGCCAAAACAAATCGGGGAATTCGCATGAACCGCACGACGAACGGCTTCGCCAAACCCGGCTTCGCCTCGCGACCGGTGCGCGTCGCTCTCGCGATGAAGATCGCTTTCGCGATTCTTGCCGTCAATGTCGGCTTCGCCGCCGCCAAGGCGCTTCTCGTCAAGGCCCCGGAACCGCAAGCCGTGCGCGTCGTCGCCGACGGGTCGCCGGTCAAGCCCTTCATCCTTCCGATCGACTGGAGCGAGTCGACGACTGTCGCCCAGTCCGTTCCCATGCAGGACTGTCACGGCGTCGCTGTCGAGACCGTCGTAGCCGCGCACGGTCGGACCAGTCGCGTCGATTGCCGCAAGGCGCTGTAAGCGGTCAAAGGAGATCGAGACTCACTATGTCGCTCCGCGGGGCGCGGCTCACGAAAAAGTGGGAGCCGGTTTTTCGCGTGGAGCGCGCTCTAAACATTTGGAGCCGATCAAGTAGCATTTGGGCGGAATCGCCCAATTGCGGCGTGATCTAGGCGGAAGAAGCGAGACGCGCCACCTGCCGGCGCAACTCGTCCTGCGCGCGCGTTAGATTTTCGTGCGCCCGCCGGCTCCAGAGCTTTCGCGTCTCGTCGCGCCTGTAGAGCGCGTCGCCGCGCGCGGCGAATGTATCGATCATCTCCAGTCGACCGAGGCAAAACAGCGGCTCGGGCACCCAGTCGTATTCGAAGCGAAGCTGTTCGAGATTTCGCGCGAATATCGGCCAGGGCGCGCCGAGCGAGGAGAGATCGAGATCGAGGAACAGATCGAGGTCGCGGGCGAAGCCGGGATAGTGTTCGGTCGATGCGCGCGCGGTGAGGTGATTGGCCGTCGCCATGACCAGATCGCGAATGGCGGCGGATTCGATCGGATCGAATCTGGAATGGCGCTCGAACAGCTCGGCGCTGGCGCGAACATTTTCCGCATCGGGTCGAAGCAGGCCGTCGCTGTCGCGCGTGACGTAAACAGCGTCATGCCAGAAGATGGCCGCCGCGATCAGATCGGGCCGCGCCGCCAGCGACTTGAATTCGTCAAGCTTCGCCAGCAAATCGCCGATATGGCCCCAATCATGGTATGCGCGTTGCGGTTCGCGATAGGCGGCGTCGAGCGCCGCGAAGGCGGTCGCATCGTGACGCGGTGCGATCAGGTCCCAATAAGTCTGTACCGGATTTGAAGTCATGCGCGAGTAGCGATCCTGAGAGAAGACGTAACGCGTGCGGACACGCGGCGGACGGCTGTCGCGCTCCGACGAAAACGTCACTTGCTCGAAAGTGTCCATACCGAAGACCAGTTAGCCTGCATTCCCTCCCGCGCCAGCAACCGATATCGCTCCTCCAAGGCGGCATAGAGCGCCGGCCAGGGCTCGGGAACCGATTGCGCCAACGCCGAAGCGCGCTCGGCGGCGGCCTCGAATCGGCCCAACTCATACTCTTCGCGCATGAGATCGTGCGAGTTGCGCCAGCGCACATACGAGTCCGAAACCGCCAGTTCGCGGTCTCCGGCGATCGCAAAAACTTCCGTCGCCTCGCTTTTCCCGACCACGCGAACGCGCCCCAGATCGATCCAGGCGAAATCCGGCGCAGCGTCGCGCACGGCGCCCGACGCGATAATGTCGGTCTGAAAGGCCTTGCTCGCGCCTTCCAGCCTTGAGGCGAGGTTCACCGTGTCGCCGAGGATCGAATAGTCGAAGCGGCGGATTGATCCCATATTGCCGACGCTGCACGGTCCAAGATGCAGGCCGAGCCCCATCGCCGCCGGCTGAGCGTCATGGCCAGACGCAGCGGCGGCCGCGGCGCGCCGCTCGTTGAGACCGATGAGAGCGTCGCGCATCATCAGCGCGGCCCGAACCGCCTTGCGCGGATGGTCGTCGGTGTCGAGCGGCGCGTTCCAGAAGGCGAGCACCGCATCGCCCATATATTTGTCGACCGTCCCTTCCTCCTCGAGGATGGCGTCGGTCATCGGCGTCAAATAATCGTTCATGAACTGCGTGAGTTCGCGCGCGCTCATCCCCTCCGAAATGCGGGAAAAATTGCGCAGGTCCGAAAACAGCACGGTCAGTTCGCGCGTCTCGCCGCCGAGCACCAGGCGATCAGGATGTTCCGCGAGTCGGTCGACGACGGCGGGGGAGACGAATTTGCCGAAGGCCTGACGCACATGTCGGCGGGCGGATGTTTCGGCGCGCCACAGCGTGACGGCGCCAAAGAGATAGCCCCCGACGATCGCGAAACTCGGATAGGCAGGATCGAGAAGCACGCCGTGACGATCGAAAAGATAAAACGCGCCCGCGAAAAGCCAGACGACCATGAGCGGCGGCGCCGCCGCCGAGACGAGCGGCGGCGCGACATAGAGCAGGCCCATGATCAGCAGGAATGCGAAGACGGCGACGACGAACTCCAGTCCAGGCGCCCAGTCCGGTCGCGACAGCAGCGCGCCAGCGGCGATCGATTCGACGATCTGCGCATGCACGTCCACGCCGGGGGCCACCGGATCCAAAGGCGTCGATCGTATGTCGCCGAGACCCGTCGCCAGCGCGCCGATAAAGATGATGCGTCCCTCGATGTCATCGCGCCCCACGCGACCGTCGAGAACGTCCTTTGCCGAAATGTCTCGCGCGGCGGCGCGATGCGAATAGCGCGGCCGAACCTCTGCATTGGGCCCGGTGTCGATCTCGAAGGCGCCGACCTTGATCGCATTGACGCCAGTTTTACTGCCGAAAGCCGTTTGTCCGCTGGCGTTTGACGAGCGGATCACGATCGCCGACTCGCCCTGCGCGACGCGCAACGCTTCGAGCGCCAGGGAAGGCATGAGAAACTCGCCGGCGCGGGTGACCAGCGGCACCCGGCGCACGATCTGGTCGTGATCCGCCAGCCAATTCGTCGCGCCGAGCCCCTGAGCCGCGTCCGCCAGCCGCCGCTCGGGGCCGACCGCGCCGGCAAATGAGACGAGGAAGGGCGCGGGATCGTCGCCGGCGGTCGCCAGTCCCGACTTCGCCGGCAGCGGCGCGACGACAGCATCCGTAAGCGTGACGCCGAGCGTCGCCGGCGCCCGAGACAGCGCCTCGGCGAAAATCTGGTCGCCGCTCGGCGCCTTGGCGACGAGCTTCGCCACCTCGGCGCGGGCGCGCGCGTCGAGGATCGCATCCAGAATCTGTGTCGCGCCGGTGCGATCCGGCTCGGCGAAGATGAAGTCGAAAGCGATCGACGCCGCACCAAGTTCGCGCAGCCGGTCGACGAGTTCGGCCAGCCGCGCCCGCGGCCAAGGCCATTGCCCGTACGCCTTCAAGCTTCTTTCGTCGATGCCGACGACGCGCGTCGGCGCCTGCGGATCATAGGCGCGCGGCGCGAGACGCTGAAACGTGTCGAAGACGAAATTGCGCAGATCGTCGAGCGCCCGAGGCTGAGTTAGGCCCCATGGGAAAATGAGCGCCGCAACGGCGAAAAGCGCGAGAAGATAGGCGCGACGCCGCTTCAACATCCGCACCTCGCATTACGGTCGCGCCGTCCCCGCCATGTCCCTCTCGACTCCGGTCAGGATCGCCGCGTTAGTCGCCCCACAGGCCGCCGCCGAACTGGCCGCCGCCATTGCCGCCGTATTGGCCGCCGCCGCCATAGCCGTCGTGTCCGCCATGTCCGCCGCGCCCGCCAAAACGGCCATGTCCGCCGTGTCCGCCGTGCCCGCCGTGCCCGCCATGATGTCCATCTTGGGGCGCCGGCGCCAACAGCGGCGCAGGCTGATTGTCGACGTTGGCGCGGCTCTGCACCAGCGCATTGCCGAACCACACCGGGCCAAGCGCGTCCAAACCTGGCGAACTCACGACGTCCGGCGGACGATCGTTGCCTAGAGCGAGATGCGCCTCTTGGCTCGTCGGCTGGCGCCTCGCGCCGCCGCGCTGCCTTCTGCCGCTCTCCAACGCGGCGATGATTTCCGCGATCTTCTCCGGCGGCACGAGGAAAGGCTCCGACACTGGCCCGCCGTTGGGCGCGCAAACGCCATAGCCCGCGCGCGTGAGTGTCCGCCCGCCGACGTCGATCGAGCCATATTGATGCACGATCAGCGTGCCACACGAGCCGCCGATTTGGACAAGCGCCGAGCCGCCGCGCAAGCCGATCGCCGCTGTCGGGGTCCGTAGCTTTGTCCCGCCCTCATGACTGACGCCGCCGCCGACGAAGCGCAACACGCCCTTCGCCATCGACACGCCCTGCTGGCCGCGCCCGCCGGAATAGACGAAATCATCGATGGTGACGGCGCTGTTGCGCCCGACCGTCATCGTCGACGTGTCGCCAAAGACGATCTGGGCGCTGCCTTCGGGACTCGTCTCGATGCGTTCGCGCCGCTGCACGCCAAGGCCCACCGACAGCGAGCGCTTCGCGGCGCCCGGCGGCGTGCCATGCGCGCTTTGATTCACGGCGCCAACATTGCCGACCTTCTCGGCAAGCGCCGGGGCGGCGACCAGCGCCAGCACGGATGTTGCTGCCAGGGAGAGCTTGTTCATCTATCGTCTCCGTCAGAATTTCGCCGTCGGTCCGAAGCTGATCGACAAGTTCTCAGTCTTGAAATTCTGTATATTCGAATCATTGCGGGCGAATTCGATGTTGCCGGCGAAACCGAAAGTCGGCGAGACCGGCAGGTCGACCAGCAGGCCGCCGATCCAGACATTGTCGCGACGCGCGGTGAACGGATTGATCACCGGATTGGCGGCGTCGAAGGCGAGATGCGTGAAGCGGCCATAGGGCGCCACGGTCCATCGGCGCGGGATGATCTCGAACGGCGGATCAAACTCGAACCGCAGCATCGCCTGAACGTCAACCTGATTTGACGACTGTTGCGGATTGCCCGCGAAGGCGCGGGAATAGCCGACGCGACTCTCGAACCGCAAATCGTTGGTCAGCCTGTATGACCCGCTCACATAGCCGGTCACGACGTCGCCCGTCGCCAATGTCGACACGGTCTGGTAAGGCGACCCGCCCAGATAGTTTAGGTAGCCCGGCGCGGGATCGACCCAGATCGACCGCCATTCGGCGCCCGGCTCGAACCAGATATCGGGGTTGAGCTCGGCCCCGAAACTCATGCCCGCGCCGCCGGCGTTCAGATAATTGGTCCCGCCGAGCATGGACAAGGCGCCGGTCAGGTAAGGCTTGATCGACAGGCCGGGATATAGATCTGGCGCAATGTGGATGCGCGGACCGATCGAGCCGGCGAACAGCGCGACGCTGTATTGCGGCAGACGAAACTGCTCGGTCGCATAGCCCGTGAGCCGCGTCTCGAGCTTGTCGCCGCGCGCATTTTGAAAATCGAAATCATGCGCCGCCTGCACCAACTGGAAGCTGTTGACGTCGGACTTGCGCGAGGCGGCCGACGCGACGCCGACGCCGCCGACCTGGAACAGATTGTTGGTCGGAAAGAAATTGGCGTTTGTTTGCGCCCGCAGACCGGTGTGTATCCTCAGATAAAGCTGGTTGGCCTGGGTGCGTTTTTCGATGTCGGGCAGCTGCGCCTCGATCTGCGCGACCTGGACCGGATCGAGACCGCCTTCGGCGAGCGCCTTGCGCAAATGCTGGGCGGAAAGCTCATAGGACCCCAGCCGCGCGTAGAGGAAACCAAGTTCCTTTCGGGCGCGGGCGAGATTGGGGTTGAACATGAGGATGCGTTCAAGCGCGCCGATCCCCGCCTCATAGTCACGCAGCGCGGTGGAAAGCAGGACGTAACGATAGGTCGCCTCATAGTCGGTCGGATTAAGCTGAATATGGGCGGCGAGACGCGCCTGTTCGGCGCGCGGATCGTCCTGCGCAATCGCCGAACCCAAAAGCGCGAAGCCGGCAAGCAAAGCGCCAACAAGCCTCGTCGCCACTCTACGTACGGACATGAAAGGCAAACCCCTGAAAGTATGGAATAGCGGCTCAAGCAGGCTGACCGTCAACTCTACCGGACGCTGACTCAAGTCGCCCGGCGCGGCAAGCCGCCGCGAGGTCCACGCCTTTATTCCCAGACCGGGACGGCGCGCCGCGTATGCCGCGGATTCCTCTATGACGCAAAGACTTATCACTTTATCCGGCATCCTTTGCGCCTAAGCGGCGGATGAAACAAATTGTCTGGTGTTGCGCCAAAAGCACAGGCGGCGACGGCGCGGTTAGCGGCGCCGCCGCCCGCGATCGAAGAGAAGGACGACTTCGCCGCCTCGCTTCGAGGACTCCTGCGCGAGCGCCGACGGGTCAACCGCTCGGCGCAGGCGAGCCGAACAGACGCGGCGGCGCGGGCGCGCCATCGGCTGCGACTCGTCGAGAGACGCTTGCGGGGCAAACAGACAGCGCAGCACGATCAGCAGGTCGGCGGCTCGCCGCGCCGCGCCGCGCTTCACCGCGCTGCGGATGTCGGCGACGACTCGCCCTCTCGCCGCATCGAGCGAGACGGCGCGGCGGTAGCGCGCCAGCATGCGCTCGTGTTCGTCGCTCGGGCTCACGCCCAAGACAAGCTCGTGACTGCGCAGACCTGCCAACTCCGCGCAACGCCTGATCGGCATCAGTTCTGGAATCATTCGGCTTCTCCCAATCGCTTGCTTTGCCGTGGGTTCTTCGCCTCTTATCGGCAACATAGCGACCGTAGCGCGCCGCGCATCGTCTGTTTGTGCGAGAACGCACACGGCTCATTCGGCTTCGTTAAGCGCCTCCTGAACGCGCCTTTCCAGAACCGTAGGCCGCAAGAGAACGAGCCCGCCGCGGATTTTTTCGGCGAGGCCTTCATCGATCATCGCCGAAAGTTCACGGCTGACCTGCTCGCGCCGGCAGCCGATGCGGGCGGCGAGATCGTGCTGAAAGGGCGGCGGCGAAACGATTGACTGGTCGGTCGCGCCTTTGCGCGGCGCCGACATCCGCAACAATTCGGAATAAAGCCGATGCTTGAGGTCGAGCACCGAGCGCTCGAAGAGGCGCGTATTCAGCTCGCGCACGCGCAAGGTCAGCAGACGCAGCAGCCGCTCGCATATTTCCGGCTCGCCGAACACGATCTCCTTGAACACCGAGGGCGGCACCAGCAAGAGTTCGGCATTGGTGAGCGCCGTGACGTTGGCGGAGCGCTTCGCCCCGTCGATCGCCGCCATCTCGCCGAAGAATTTTCCCGGTCCGAAGTCGCCGAAGATCATTTCCTTGCCGGCGGCGGTGCGAATGAGCACCCGAACGTCGCCGCTGACGATGAAATAGACATCGGTCGATGGATCGTCGAAGTCGAGGACCAGTTCCTGCTCGGCGTAACGCCTGCGCGCGCAATGGCGCGCAAGCTGTTCGCCGCGAGCGGGGCTGAGGCCGACAAAAAAAGGGATCCCGTCAAAAAGGGACACATCGCGCTCCCGGATTGGAAATTGTCGCCGATATTGCCGGTAAACGTCGATGCCGTCGAGGCGCAATCTGCTGGCGCTTGGGGGAGGTTCGGGCAATGATCGCCCATGCAAGCGCTTCGGCTCGCGACGTTCAATCTCGAAAATCTCGATTGGTCCGCGACCAAGCCGGATGCTTTCGCGCGCCGTACCGGCGCGCTGCGCCCGCTATTGGAGGCGCTCGACGCCGATATACTGTGCCTGCAGGAAATCCACGCGCAGCGCATTCACAAGCGCGACGCACGGCAATATGTCGCGCTCGACCAGTTGCTCGCGACCACGCGATATGCGGCCTTTCATCGGGCGACGACCGTGAGGCCCGGCGCCGACGCCCCCGCCGACGTGCATAATCTCGCGATCCTTTCGCGATGGCCGATGCGCGCGCGCCGCCAGATTCATCACGACATTGTCGCGCGGTGGGACTGGCCGCCGCCGCGCGAGGCGGACGGCTCGCAATCCGAGCCGGTGGAGATCGTCTGGGACAGGCCGCTGCTCTATGCGTCGATCGAACTTCCCAACGGCCTCGCGCTCCATGTCGTCAATCTGCATCTGCGCGCGCCGCGCGCCATTCCCGTGGCGACGGCGCGCGGGCTGGGGTCTAGCCGGGCGCAGATCGAGGGGCAGTTCGTGGCGGCGCTCAAGCGCGAGGGCCAGGCGCTGGAAGCGCGGCTGTTCGCCGAGACGCTGTTCGACGCGGAGCCGAATGCGCTCATCGCCGTCGCCGGCGACTTCAACGCCGACGCGCATGACGCGCCGACGCGACTGCTTCGCGGCGGGCAAGATGAAGGCGCGGGAGGGTCGCGCATTCTCGCGCCCCTCGAAGAGCGCGTCGAGCCGTCAAGGCGCTTCACCGTCATCCACGCCGGCCGCCCGACGCTGATCGACCACCTGCTCGCTTCGCCCGCGCTCGCCGCCGCCTGGCGCGAAACCACAATTTTGAACCGGCGGCTCCAGGATGAGGTCTATGCGGAAGAATTCGTCGACGCGTCGCTTCACGCGCCAGTCGTCGCCACATTCGAGCTTGTCGCAAAATAGATCGCGCCACGACCATCGACGCGTGCACGAACGCAATTTCTCAACCAAAGCGAGTGTCCGTCGGCGTTGGCGCTTGCTTGATCAAGCGGATGAGGCGGATCGGGCGCGTTTCCTCTTGAGCGGCGCCTTTCTTGAATGGGCTCCTTTTGGCCCTCGGCGTGGCGTCAAGACGTTCAACTGTCCTCACGTCACGAGCTTGTGATCGGGCGGCGCTCAAACGTCGACAGTCAGCGCGGAACGCGCCAGTTAGAGAGCAAAGTGAACGACAAGCGCCTCTTCGCCTCATCGACGGCCCGCAATCGAGCGCCGATTCTCGACGTCTTGCGCGATATTCTGCCCGCAAAGGGGCTGGCGCTCGAAATCGCAAGCGGCGCCGGCGAGCACGTCGTATTTTTCGCGGCGGCGTTCCCCCATGTGACATTTTGCCCATCCGACCCGAGCGCCGAAGCGCGCGAAAGCATTGCGGCATGGATCGCGGCTGCCGGAGTCGCCAATGTCCATGCGCCGCTCGACCTCGACGTCGAAAGAATTCCCTGGCCTATCGGCGCCGCCGACGCCATGATTTGCATCAATATGATCCACATTTCGCCTTGGAGCGCGACGGAAACCTTGTTCGAAGGCGCGCGCAGGACCTTGCCTGAAAAAAGCGCCACTCTATTTATATGGTCCATACAGGCGGGGCGGGGCGCATACCGCGCCAAGCAACGCCGCGTTCGACGCCAGCCTTCGCGCGCGCAACGCCAACTGGGGCGTACGTGAGCTGGAAGCGGTTGCAGAAGTCGCGCGCGGGAAAGGATTTGGAGACCCTCATATCGTGGAAATGCCGGCCAATAATCTCAGCGTCATCTTTCGCCGCAGCGCGGCAGCGGCGTGAGCGCAACCATTCCGATGGAGCTCAGCAGCGCTATCGGCGTAAGAGTCAGCGTCAGTGAAACCTGAAGAGTAGCCACCTGGAGACACACCATGCAACGTCGTGAATTTATCGCTGTCGGATCCGCCGCCGCCGTCGCGTCCGCCACTCAAGCCTTCGCCACTCAAGCATTCGCCGAAACCGCCGGCGCCAAAATGGAAGATATGCATCCCGCTCTATACAAGGCGCTGGAGAAGGCCGCGATCGAATGCGTCTCGACCGGCAATGAGTGCCTTCGGCATTGTCTCGGCATGTTCGCGATGAAAGACACGAGCATGACGGAATGTGCGGATTCTTCGCTTCAGCTTGTCGCCGCATGCAACGCGCTCGCGACGCTCGCGGCGGTCAATTCTTCGCACGTCCCCGCGCTGGCGAAAGTGGTCGCGACGATGTGCGAGGACTGCAAGAAGGAATGCGACAAGTTTCCCAAGATCGCCGAATGCGTGGCCTGCGGCAAGGCGTGCCAGAAATGCGCCGAAGAGTGCCGTAAGGCATAGTGCTGACGCTGCTAGCCATGATGAAGAACATGCGCTTCACCTGTTGGCTCGTCGCGGTCGGCGCCGCCGTTTCCTGCGGAATCGGCGGCGTCGCGGCCAAGAATTCGGCCAAGGAGCCGGCCAATTCGGCCGCGTCGAAAGCGCCGGGCTGGCAGGCTGCCGCGACGGCGGGCAAGGTCTCCGGTCAGGGCGAAGGAGTCGTCAGGGCCGTCGACGCTGAAGAGCGGCGGATCATGATCACCCATGGTCCGGTCGCGGGACCCCTGGAAATGTCGCCCATGACGATGGCGTTCCACGTCGCGCCCAATGTCGATCTTTCCAGCCTTTCAAAGGGCATGAAGATCAAATTCACGATCAGCCGCGACGAAAAAGGCCTCTACGTCATCGAGGATGTTCAGCCCGAGAAGCCGTGAGCCCGCTGCGCGCGTATCATTCGCCGGCGCCATCCACGCCGATGCGATGCATCAGATAGCACAGGCAATCCTGCTGAACCGCGCGCCGGTCGACCGTCAGCATCGCGGGGATCGCCGGACGCGCGAGTCTGATTTCGCCGCCGGCGTAATCGAAATAGTCGATCGGCTGCGTGTCAAAACCGTCGCCCGGCAGCACGTCGAGCCGCGCGGCTTCGTCGCCGAGCGCGCCGAATGAGGCGCCGGCGTCCAATTCGCTGAAATTGAGATGGTCGATGTCCGGACGGAAGAGAAAATCGGCCGGCGTTCCGTCAAAGGAGAAGCTCGCGCCGGCGGGCGGTTTCACGATGGCGTGCGTGCGCAGCAAGTCCACGTCATGCGGCGCCGGCGGATGGCAGGGAAGTTGCGCGATCGACAGGCAGGCGTCCAGCAATTCGACGGCATGCTGAGCGCCCGCCTCCAGTTCCGATTTGCCGCATTCAACAGTGATCGCCGGGCAAAGCTCGGCAAAGGCCGCCGCGCAAGTGCCGCGCGGGCGCTGAAACAGCACCACGATGCGAGAAAACAGCTGCGCGAGCGCGACATATTTCACGTCGAGCCTGCTGATGCAGCTGTAATGCGGATTGAAGCCGGTGTTGTTATGGATGTCGACGGCGGCGAAAGCGGCGCGACTGCCGACGTAATCGTAAATCCAGCGCGCCATATGCGCGAGCGGATCGTCGGGAAACGCCGTGCCCGGCCACACCCGGTTGAAGTCGCGCTGACCCGGCAGCGTCCGCACATTTTCCGCCGCGGCGTCCACATTGCCGATGAACAGGATCAGCGACCGGTTCAATCCGCGCTCGGCGTGCCGGCGCAGCGTCTCCTGCACCGCGGCAAGCCCGCTGGTTTCATTTCCATGCAGCAGGGTCGAGACGAACAGCGGTTGCGGATTCCGGCCTGGAAGATCGAACAGGGTTGGTCGAGGCAGGATCTCCTTGAGGCGGTTGGCGGGGCAGTCGAGAAATCCGTCAGGCAGCCGGTCGAGCAGGGCGCAGGGCGCGTCAGTCACTTTGCTTCTCATGTTTCCCATTGATGGACCGGCGCGCCGCTCCGCTGGCGCTCGCAATAGGCCGCCATCAGGGCATAAAGATCGCCGTCGCGCGCCTCAAGCGCTTTTCGCTGCCAGGCCGCGCCCGTTTGTCGCGTTCGCACCCGCGCCTCGACGATATCGAGGAAGTCGCCTTCGGCGACGCCGAGGTCGCGAAGTCCCGCCCGGGCGTCGGGAATCAGGCGCTCGAGCAGCAGTCGATCCGCTGCGATTTGCCCCTCCCCCGGCCAATCGAGCCGCGCATCGAGGCCAAAGCGCGCCGCGGAATAGAAGTTGCGTTTGGCGTCGTTGAAGGCGAGGCCCCCTGCTCCACTGTCGCCAGCCATCGCGAGCGCGCGCGCGAGGCCGAGATAAAGCGCCGCGTTCGCCATCATGTCGATAAAGGTTGGCCCCGCCGGCAGGATGCGGTGCTCGATGCGCAAATGCGGCGCGCCGCTCTCGTCGAAGCCGATCAGCGGGCGATTCCAGCGCCAGATGACGCCATTATGCAGGCGCAGATGCCGCATCGCCTCCGGCGGATCGTCGAACGCCATCGGGAGAAGTGCGTCATAGTCGCGCAAATTCTCCTCGAAGATTTCGATCAGCGATCGCGTCGCATAGCCCGAGCCCATCGAGACCCTGGCCGGGCCCGGCGCCTTCACCGCCTGTTCAAACAGCGGGATGCGCGTTTCCTCCCACAGCGCCTTGCCGAACAGGAAGGGCGCGTTGCCGCAGGCCGCGAGAATCGGCCCGGAAGCTGCGATCGAGGCGTTGTAATAGAGATGCGCCAGATCGGCCGGCGCCTTGAGATGGATCTGAAACGAGGTCGTCGCCGCCTCGAGCATCACATCCTGGTGGACCGAGGCGAGACGGTCGCGGCCGGCGATATTGACATGCAGCGGCGCGCCGCCGCGAAGCCGCAGCACCTCCTCGTTCAGCGCGTAGTAGCGGTTGAGCGGCGACATATTGGCCAAAGTCAGATCGGAGTCGCGGATTGTCGGCAGCGTGCCGATCAGCACGAGATTGGCGTCGAGCCGGTGAGCCACGTCATTGCATGTCGCCCAGAGCCGCGTCAGCGCTTCATGCGCTTGCGTCAGCGCGTCGCCGGCAAGGTGGAACGGCGCGCAATTCAGCTCGAGGTTAAACCGCGACAGTTCTGGCACGACAAGCGGGTGATCGAGGACTTCGAGCACATTCTGATTGATCGAGGACGGCGCATAATTGTGATCGACGATCCATGTTTCGATCTCGAACCCCACCATATGGTCGTCGCGCGAGAATTTACCGTGCTCATGGAGCGTCCGGGCGAGAACAGTTTCCTGCGCAAGCCGGCTGGCGAAGCGCGCCTTGTCGGCCGGGGTGAAGCCCGTCGTCTTGATTTCTTCGCCCAAAGCTTCTCCCTCCGGCCATGTGCGCAGCGGCGTAGCGCGACCGTCTTCTTAAGACGCCCAAGACCGATCCGCCGCGGATTGTTCTAATGTAGTCCGTCGGCCTTATCGATAAAGCCGGAAGCGGCGAGACAAGCGGCAAGCGCTGCGGTAGATTTGCACGCCTTCGTCCGGAGCCGACCTTTGCCTGATATCGCATATGTGAATGGCGTCTACCTGCCTCTTGCCGAGGCGCGCATATCGATTTTGGATCGCGGCTTCCTGTTCGCCGACGGCGTCTATGAAGTCGCCGCCGTCATCGGCGGAAGGCTGATCGACAATGAGGCGCATCTGTCGCGGCTTGAGAATTCGTTGCGCCAATTGGGTATCGAGATTGCCGCTCCGATGCACACGATTGCGGAGGTTGAGGCCGAACTCGTCGCACGAAACGGCTTGAATGAAGGCCTCGTCTATCTGCAGATCACCAGAGGCGCCGCCGGCGATCGCGACTTCGGTTTTCCGAGCGGAGCGACGCCGACATTCATCGCCTTCGCGACGAAGAAGAGCATCCTTGCCTCGTCCGCCGCCGAGACCGGCGTGAAGGTCCTCACCGTCCCCGACATGCGCTGGGCGCGGCGCGACATCAAATCGATCGCGCTGCTCGCCCAGGTGCTGGCAAAGCAATCGGCGCTCGACGCCGATTGTCAGGAAGCCTGGATGGTCGATGACGACGGCTTCGTGACCGAAGGTTCGTCCTCGACCGCCTTCATCCTCACCAAGTCTGACGCGCTCGTGACCCGTCCGAATTCAACTGCGATTCTCCCCGGCTGCACGCGCAAAGCCGTGCAATCGCTCGCAGCGCGCGAAGGACTGACGCTCGAGGAGCGCAGCTTCTCGGTCGCTGAGGCCTATGACGCGAAGGAGGCCTTTCTCACCAGCGCCTCCAATCTCGTCCTGCCGGTCGTCTCGATCGACGGCCGTCCCATAGGGTCAGGCGCGCCGGGCGCGAGGAGTCGCCTGCTTCGAGCGCTTTATATCGAATGGGCGACGAACCCTGGCGCAGCGCACTAGATCGCATTCACGAATCTTCGATTCATGAATGCGATCTAGTTTATTGAATCGACACATTTTCTACGCCGAACCGGCATCCACTTCGGCGGAAAATGCTGTAGTGGTTCTCTCATATCAGCCGCGTACAAATACGCCCTGATCATTCTCGTTGAAATAATCGATCAGAACGGAGCGCGCTTTCTCGTCGCCGCTTCGCGAAAATCTTACCGGACTGACGCCGGCGGCGTTTTCTCCCGTCGGCTGAAACGTGAAAATGTCGCCCGAATAATGATGAAGCGTATAGGACGTCGGCGCCGGACCGAGCGTGAGCGAAATCCCTTCGGTGGTTTCGATAACGCCGATAGGGCCGTAAAGATCATTACGGTAATCGCCGACGTAAATTGAACGCGGCGCGGATGGCGAGGCCCCCGCGGGCGGCTTCGCATAGTCGGCGTCCCGACCATAAGTCGGAACCGCCATTTGCGCGAAGGCTCCGCCAAACAGCGCGAGCCAGTCCCGTTCGATCTTTCCCGTCAGGACCAGATCGAGGAAGCTGCGGCAAATCGTTTCCGGCGCGCCGACCGGCGCCGAATTGGTCAGCACGACGATGCCGAACCGTTCAGCCGGCATGACATAGGCGCAGGTCGCGGCGCCGAGCGCAAACCCGCCCGAATGGCTCCAGCGCTGGCGCGCCGGACCGCCATAGTCGATGTCCCAGCCGAGCCCGTAGAAGGTCGGCCCGCGCATCGGATCATGCGCCGGGCCGGTGGCGATAAGCGGGAAATGCGTTTCAGCAAGCGCCGCGGACTTTATGATGTCGCGGCCGTCGAGAGCGCCGCCGCCGAGCTGCATGCGTACCCATGTCGCCATGTCGCGCGCCGACGCCGACGCGCCGCCCGCCGGCGCCTGTGCGTCGGCGTTTCGCTGCTCGCGACCGACCACCCAGCCACCGCCACGCCGCACATGTCCGAAGGCGCGATTTTTTTGCGCGATGAAATCGGCGTGCCGCGAACTGGCGCTTGTCATCTCCAGCGGCCGATACAGACGCTGGTCGCACACGTCCTCCCAGGATTTTCCTGCCGCCTCCGCCGCCGCGAAGCCCGCCGCCGAGAACCCCATGTTGTTGTATGCGTAATGGGTGCGAAAGCTCGTGTTTGGCCTGATGAATCGCAGCCGATGCATGATCGCGTCTCGACCGTAGCCGATGTCTTCGGCGAGATCGCCGGCATGATCGGGAAGTCCGCTGCGATGACAGAACATGTCGCGCAGCGTGATTTCGCGCGTCACCCAGGGATCGCTCATCGCAAAGCCAGGCAGGCTACGCTCGATCGGTTGATCCCATGAGACGACGCCGTCTCCGACGAGGCCCGCGACGACGGTGGTAGAAAGAGGCTTGGACAGCGACGCGAGCTGAAAGACCGTGTCGGGATCGACGCGATCCGCCGCGTCGACCCGGCGCAGGCCGAATCCTTTCAAAAAGAGCACGCGGTCGGGCGAGACGACGGCGACCGACATTCCCGGCACGCCGGTCTTTTTCATGACGTCGACGACGAGGGCGTTCAACGCAGTAAGATGCTTCTCGGTCAGTTCGCGGCCAGGCGTCGATTGCGGCTTCGCCTTGGCGAAGGCCGCCGGCGCCAGCAAGCCCAGTCCCGATGCAAGCAGAGCGGATCGTCTCGTGAAGGGCATATTGCTTCTCCGCTCGCGCCTTCTTGCAACAATAGCGCTGAATCACTTCTCCGCCAGCGCCCAGCCGATCAGCACCATGACCGGCCCGACGATGGCCTGTCCCGCGACTTTCGAAGGCAGATCCGCGATCGTGCCTTTCACGATGCGCTCCTGCGGCGTCGACGCGCGCTCGATCAGGAAGGCGGGCGTATCATGCGACATGCCCTCCTGCAGCAGGCGGCGCGACAATTCCGGCAGCGTGCGGTTGCCCATATAGACCGCCGTGGTGGCGCGTTCGTCGGCGAGCGCGCCCCAATCGAAGTCCTCGGGAAATTCGCCGTCCTTGGTGTGCGCGGTGATGAATTGCAGGCGCCGCGCCGTTTCTCGGCTGGTCAGCGACGCGCCGATCGCGGCGGCGCCGGCGCAGGCAGCGGTCACGCCGGGAACGATCTCGATCGAAAACCCCGCGTCGCGCAACGCGGCGATCTCTTCATTGGCGCGGCCGAAGATGAGGGGGTCTCCGCCTTTGAGGCGCACGACATTCTTGCCCTCGCGCGCCAGCTCGACGAGCAGCGCGCTGATCTCTTCCTGGCGCACGGAGGGCGCATAGCCCCGCTTGCCGACATTGATCCGCGTCGCCTCGCGACGGGCGAGATCGAGAATGCTCGCAGGAACCAGATCGTCGAACAGCACGACGTCGGCGCCGGCGAGCGCGCGCATGCCTTTCAAGGTGAGGAGTTCGGGATCGCCGGGCCCCGCCCCGACGAGCGTGACGCGTCCGCGCGCCGTGGCCTCGGCGCCGGCGCGCGCCTCTTCGATCAACGCCACGCGGTCTTCGTCCAGCGGCCTTCGTTCAATTTCGCGGAAGGCGAGCCGCGTGAACCGGCGCCAGAAATCGCGGCGCGCGAGAAAGTCCAGTCCGGAGGCGCGCACCAGCGGCCGCCAGACCTGCGCCGCCCGCGCCCAGGCCTGGAAGGTCGCCGGCACCAGCGTCTCGATCCGGCCGCGGACGGCTTGCGCGAATACCGGCGACGCCCCGCCGGTCGAGACGCCGATCACCAGCGGCGAGCGATTGACGATGGCGCCCATGATGAAATCGCTCTGCGCCGGGCGGTCGGCAAGATTGAGCGGCGCGCCGGCCGCGCGCGCCCATTCATGCGCCTGTCGAGCAAGAGCGTCGTCCTCGGTCGCCCCGAGCGCCATCGCCGCCCCGGCGAAATCTTCAGGCCCGACGTCGCGGGCGTGAATGGCCACATTGTCCCGTGCGCGCGCGATCTCGCGAAGCTTGTCGCAGGGCTCGGCCGCGAAAACGTCGACCTTCGCGCCCGTCGCCGCCGCCAGATCGACCTTCCAAGCCGCGGCTTCGCCGCCGCCGATCACCACCACGCGCCGCCCGGCTAGCGCGTAGAACACCGGCAGAGTCGCCAGCGGCTGCATGAGATCGGCGGATACTTCGTCGGGTTTGCGGGTCACGGCGTCCTAGATCACGCTATCTGCACTTGGGCGGAATCGCCCAAGTGCAATTTACGTGATCGATTTCTAAAGCCTAGCGCGCTTTGCACGAAAATCGGCGTCGCGCCCGTCCGCGAACCTCAAAACCGTGCGCAGCTAGAATCGCGCGTTAAGCGTCACATAGGCCGAGCGCGGCGCGCCAGGCATGATGTTGTTGTTGTTGTGCGCGGAGGCGTAATAGTAGGCGCCGGTCAGGTTCTCGACGTTGAGCTGGCCGGAAATATTGTCCGTCAGCTTGACAAAAAGCGCGCCGTCGACGCGCGCATAGCCGGGAACGATGACCCTGTTATCGAGCGACGGAAAGAAGCTAGAGGCGTAGACCACGCCGGCGCCAACTCCGAGAACGCCGGGACTCGCGGCGACGAACGAAGACAAGTCGTAGCGATTCCAGAGAGAGAAAGTGTTCCTCGGAACGGATGGATTGACCTTGTCGACATCCGTGAGAAAGGGCTGTCGCGGATTGAAGGCGGCGTCGGTCGATACGACGCGCGCGTCCTGGTATCCATATCCGAGCGAGACCTGCCATTGATCGGTCACGTTGCCGACGAGACCGAGTTCGGCGCCTTTTGTGCGCGTATTGGCGAGAACAGAGGTCAGCGCAGTCAGCGTCAGCGCCTGGTTCGAACGGTTCAGTTGGTAGATTGCGCCAGTGAACAGCAGCGTAGGTAGAAGCTGCGCCTTGAAGCCGAATTCGATATTTTCGAAGCCTTGCGGCGCCAGGCTCGCGGCCCTCCTCGGCAGCTGATTGAACTGATCGCCCGCCTGCGGCAGAAACGATCGCGAATAGGTCCCGTAGAAAGAGATGATCTCCGCTGGTTTGAAAATCAGAGCGAATCTCGGCGACCATTTGTTGTCGAGGCGGCTCTGATTTTCGAACGTGATGCTATCGTTGAACCTAATGTGGAAGCTGTCGAACCTTACGCCCGCGAGAACATCGAAATATTTCGTTACTTCGACTTGGTCCTGAACGTAGCCAGAGCCGCTGTCCAGGTTCGTGTTCCAGCGCCGCGTCGCCGCATCAAAATAGTTGGTGAAGAAGACCGGCGCGTAAACGGTGGGGACCCAGAACGGAGTCGTCAGCCTTCGCGGCCCGTTGAGGGGATTGTTGAAACGCGAGATGTCTCTTCCCGTGAAAGTCCATTGATTGCCGAATTCCGTCCCTACGAGCAGGGTGTGACGGATGTCGGGAGTCATGGCGAATTTGTACGTCAAGTCCATCTGGTTGAAGATATTGCGTCGCGGCGTCGGCGCGAGGTAACCGTCAAGTCTGGCGACTCCCACCGGCGTAATGGTGATGGGGCTAAGCCCGGTCAGCGCGGGATTGAGCTGTTGCGACAACTGTCCCAGCGTCTGATTTGGGAATGTGTTCTGAGATAGCTTGTCATAATTCGCCCAAGCGAGCTGATTACGGATGTTCAACCCGAATTCGGTCGTGTGATCGATCACGAGGGCGGCGCGGTCCATGTTGATCCTGGCGTAGTTCACGTCACGCACGGACGGATTGCCGACGCCGAAGAAAGCCGACCGTGGGGTTGGCAGCGGATAACCGGGATAAATGTTCTCGCCGAGGAACTGGAAGCCGCCGAATGACGGCACCCCGCGATCCAACGTTCGCCGATCGCGGAAATGCTCGTAATTGAACAGCACGAAAGTGTTCTCAAACGGCTTCCATGACAGCGCCGGATTGACGCCCCAGCGCTCGAGCTTGTCGAAGTCGCGATAGCCGTAGGAATGTTCATAGAGGGCGTTAAGACGCACGGCGATCGTGTCGGTGACCGCCCGCCCGAAGTCGGCGGTGACGCGCTTGCGGCCGAAGCTGCCGGTGACGAACCGAAGATCGTTTATCGTTTCGCCGTCGGCCTTCTTGGTGACGCGGTTGACCACGCCGCCGCCGCCGCCGCGGCCGAAGATCAGCGCGCTCGGACCCTTAAGCACTTCAACAGCTTGGATGTTGTAGAGATCGCGATAGTATGCCGCATCGTCGCGGATGCCGTCGATATAGAAATCCGCTGTCGTGTTCTGCCCGCGAATCGTGATCTGGTCGCGGTTCCGCTCGCCCTGCGCCACGGTGACGCCGGGGACGTAGGCCAGGGCATTTTCAAGCGCGAGACTGTTGCGATCGTCGAGTTGCTGTCGCGTCAGAACGGTGACCGACTGCGGTATGTCGAGGATCGGCGTGTTGGTCTTCGTCGCGGTTGAAATTCTCCCAGCGAAGTAGCCATGAACGTCGGTCGGATTGCGGCCGACATTGGCGACAGCCGCCGCGAAGGCCGCGCTGCCAGCCCCGGTCGAGGCCACGCCGCCAGTCTCGCCAGAAGCAGTCGACGCTGTAACCAATGCGGAGCGCGCGGGCGCGACTCGAGCGCCGCGTCGTGCGCCGCCAACGTCGATGGGCGGCAAATGTTGGGCGCCGCTCGTGGCGCGCGCTTGCGAGGCGACATGCTTCGGCTTCGCCGGGGCGACGGCGCGGGGCTTTTCCGGCGGCGCATCTACCCGCACCGCGGGCAAGGGCCCGGACTGGGTTTGCGCGAGAGCGGGAAGCGCGGGCGTCAGCGCTGCGGCAAGAGTTAGGGCGCCGACTGAAGCCGCGCCTTTCATCCGGTCAATCGCCGCAGGACGGGACAAGAGCGTCTGGGATTGTTTCTGAATCATGTCTGCCTCTCCGCGCGAAACGCGACTAGGCAATGGTTAAAATTTATCTTTGAAAACTGTCAATTACGGCAATGGCATAATATGGAAGGCTTCCAAGCATTGTTTCTGATTGTAACAGAGTGTTGCTAAATAGTGGGGGATGTCCCGATCATTGTTGAAAAAGGAGGAGCGGCGTTGCTCGCCTTGAGCCGTTAGGCTCGGGGTGCTGATTCCACGAAAGGAAGCAACGCCATGCAGGAACATACCACATCGACCGCGATTC
>VGDY01000042.1 GCA_016869555.1 Alphaproteobacteria bacterium
CCGACCAACTCCAACGCGTGCGAAAAGTGCAGACCCACCCAGCGCCAAAAACGCAAAGCGGACTCGCGCCCGCAATCATGTCGCGGAAAAAATCACAATCGCGCGGCGGTGGGATGAATAAGACGGGCTAGTGACATCCTCTGCGATTAGCACTGCGCAGTGCTCATACTGCGGATAGCGCTTCCTCTCGATGTCCCAATACTCAATCGTGCGGATGATGTGGGATTCATCGGTCGAGCCGAGCTGGATTTCGATCTCGTAGCGCCGCTTGGTGTCTGGGTCTTGCAGGAGAAGATCGAGTCTTCCTGCACGAGGCTGAAGTCGTTCTTTATCGCGCACCACGAGTTCGCCAAGTCCAAGAATGCCGGGGTCTTTGGCAATTAGCTCTTGAACCCATCTTTCGTTGAGCTCGGGATGGAATCTCAAAGAAATGCGTTCAGCTCGCGTAAAGTCCATTTTTTCTCCTCAATATTTCGCGACGATCGGCGCGACGCCCCAGTTCAAGTGATAGTTCAGGCCGACGCGGACGACATGGCCGTCGAAGCGGGCGCGCGCCTGCGTGGCGTTAGCGGCCAGAAGATTTGCGGCCTGCCAATCGCCGGTGATCGCGACCGGATAGGAGACGGCGCCAAGATCATAATAGAGATATTCGACCTTGGCGCTCCACTGCGGCCAAAATAGCCATTCCAGCCCGCCGCCCGCGGTCCAGCCGACGCGCATCTGCGAATAGCGGCCCTGGCTGGCGCCGAGCAGCAGGAAGCCGGGCGTGTCATTGGGCACATGTTGGAAGAAACTCGTGGTCGAGGTCGCCTGGCCATAGGCGAGGCCGCCGGTCGCATAGGCGAGCAGAGTCGGCGTGATGAGATAGCCGAGGCGCGCCCGCGCCGTGCCGAGAAAATCGAGCGACTTGCCGCCCGAAACGCTCGTCAGGAAGTTGAGCCCCTGCGCCGCCAGGGGCGTCGGCGTCAGCGTCACCGAGCCGGCGTTGGCGCTGGAACCGGCGAGGCCCTGGACGTCGGTCTCGACTCCGGCAAGGAAGCCGCCGGCGAACTGCCAATCATAGCCGATCTGTCCGCCGCCGATGAATCCGGCGCCATTGGTCGAGAGGACGCCCGAGCCCGCTGCCGCCGCGCTCATGGCCCAGGCGACATTGTCGGCGCCATTGATGACGAAGGGCGCCGAAACATAGTTGGTCGAGTTGCTCGCGGCCCATGCGCCGCCGGCGTTCAATCCGACATGGACCCCGGTCCACAGCGGCGGCGGCGGAATGTAGGCCGGCGGCGCTTTGTGGGACGGCAAATCCGCGCCGTGCGCCGATCCGGTGATGAGCGCCAATGTCAGGATTGCGCCCGCGAAGAATTTATTCATCACCGTTTAGTCCTCGCCGCTGCGAACGACTCAAAAAGTCTAAGCGCAAATGAGCAAGGCAAAAGGCTTTTCGCAATCCGAACCTAACGCTGAAACGGCGCCTTTATGCCGTTTCACGATCGATGTGCCATATCTGCAACAGATGGCGGTGGCGATAGGTTCTCGCCCTAAGCTTTCTCGCCGGCCATCTCCAGCACGACGCGCCATTCTTGGTCGGTGACCGGCTGCACGGAGAGGCGGGAGTTGTTGACGAGAACCATGTCCTTGAGTCGCGGCTCGGCTTTGATCTCGGCGAGCGTCACCGGCTTTTTTAGGGCCTTGACCGACTTCACGTCGACCATGCCGAATTTGCCGGTTTCGTCGGTGTGGTCCGGGTAATAGGTCTTGATGATCTCGACCACGCCGACGACCGCCTTGTCCTCGTTCGAATGATAGAAGAAGCCGCGCTCGCCCTTCTTCATCGCCATCAGATTGAGTTTGGCGGAGTGGTTACGCACGCCGTTCCAAAAGGTGCCCTTGGCGCCTGCCGCGACCTGCTGATCCCAGGACCAGCTCGTCGGCTCGCTCTTTAGCAGCCAATGCGCCATCAGAGCTGCGCTCCCACCACGCGTTTCCAGGGTTTTAATTCGACCGAGGCGAAGAGGCCGGCGATCGCGTAAGGGTCTTCGCCAAGCAGCGCGCGCGCCGCCGCCTCATTTTCGCAGTCGAGAATGAGCATGGAGCCGACGGGCGTCTCGCCGTCGAGAAAGGGACCGCCGAGCTTCACGCGCGCGGCGTGCCTGTCGAGGAAGGCGAGATGGGCGGCGCGCGTCGACATCCGCAGGTCGACATGGTCGGGCTTATCCAGGCAGAGGGCGACGAACAGCACGAGCGGCCTCGCTTAAGAGGGGCGAAGGCGCATCTTGTTCCAAAGCGCGCGCCGCCGGTCAACCGCGCGCCAGACGGGTTTCGCCTTCTAGCGAAAGTTTTGGGGACGGCGCGTCAGGCGCGCTTGGCCGGCGCCTGAAAATCCTGCGCGACCACCCGGTCGCCGAATTCGACGATCGCTTCCCGCAGGGACGCTATTTCGGCGTCGCTCGCCGCGACCGGAACGACGGACAATCCCTTGGCCCCGCCGGTGGCGGCGCGACGCAGATTGGCCCGGTCGGCGCGCAACGCCTCCACTGCGCCTTGCAGCATGGCGTTGTCGGCGCGCGCCGATTCGAGCTTGCCGGCGGCGTCGTTCGCTTCGGCGCGGGCGACGCGCAGCGCGCCCTCCCATTGTTCGGCTTCGCTTCTTTGCCGCTGCTCGGCGTCTTTGAGCTTTGCCCGCGCCACATCGAGTTCGGAGGAAAGCGTCTCGCCGAGCGTGCGGGTCGCCGCGAGCTCGCCCGAAATATGGGTGAGCTGATGTTCGAGCGCGGTCGCCCGCGCGTCCGGGAGGCCGGACCGCGCCTGCTCTTCGCGTAAAGTCTCCAGCACGCGCTGCAAATCGGCATTGTGCTGGTGCAGCGCCGCAACGCGCGCCTCATAGGCGGCGACGAGACCTTCCAGCTGCTCGCCGGCCTCTTCATTAAGCTGCGCCGTCTCCGATCGAATCAGGCGCATCTGCGCGACGCGGGCTTCGGCGCGGTCGGTCATCTGATGCAGCGCCTGCTCCGTGGCGTGCAGAAGGCCGGTGCGCTCCGCCAACGCCTTTTGCGCTTCGCCGACGCTCACATTCATGTCGCGATTGTCGGCCGCGGCGCGTTTGAGCTGCGTTTCGAGATCGTTGATTCGAGCGACGTGGCGGCCGATCGTCGCGAGATCCTCCGCGCGAGAGGCCTGAACCGCCTCCATTGACTGTTCGAATCGCCGCTCGCGGACGGCGAACTCGGCCCGCAGCAGATCGCGCTCGGCGAAGACCTCCTCCATCGTCATCGGCGCGAGCATCTGCAGCCGCCGCATCGACAGCCGAAGCGCGCGCCGCCAGAAAGCGGGCAGGAACATCAAGGCGAAAAGCCCGGCGACGAGAAAGCCGAGCGCAAAATACATCGCTTGTTCGATCAAGACGCAGCAACCCTTGATCCGTCTCAATGCGGACGGCGCGGTTGATTTTGCCACGTAACGCCGCCGAACGCAAAACGCGCCGGGCGACTCGGCGCCCTCCATCGCCGCGAGAAAGGTCCGCGGCGCGAATTGCGGCTTCCTCTGTTTGGATGACGACTTCTCCGCCGGCGCGCGGCAATACGCGCAGAAGTCGCGCCGCTCGCGGACGAATAGGAGAGACGCCCCATGACTTTATCCGGCCGACATTCATGCAGCGGCGACGGCGCGCGCGTCCCGCCGCGATTCGCGCGTCCTGGTCGATGAGCGCCTTACGCTGCCCAAGCGTTCCCGCGCTAGCCGCCGGCGGCCGCCGCTCGAGCGCAGGAGTCTTCGCGACGACTTTTGTCGCCGATGAAGGCCTTCTGGCGGCGGCGCAGAAGCAGGACGCCACGGCAGCGCGCATGCGATTCGCGCCGGCCTGCGTCGAAAGCGACTGCGCGCATTGGCGCGGCGAGGGATGCGATCTACTGGGCCGAATCGCGCAATTGCTGGCGGAGGCGCGCGCGCCGGTCAGGCCGAGCGCGGCCTACGATTGCGGCATTCGTCAGGACTGCCGCTGGCGCCGGCAGCGCGGCGACGAGGCCTGCGGCATTTGCAGCTTCGTCGCGCCAGAGCCGCTGGAGCCGTCTTCCGGTCGACTCAGAACGGGTTCCAGGTCGATTCCGGCGTGAATTTCAGATAGCCGAGATTGAGGCCAAGCCGCGCGCCGAGCCCTGAGCGCACGGGCATGACGACGACCTCGTCATTGTTGAGCGCGGTGAAGCCGAACCCGCCGACGAGATAGGCCGAGCCGTTGGCGCCCGAGTAACGCCGATAGATGGCGTCGACCGACGGAAGATTATAGACGAGCATCATCGTCCGGTCGCCGTCGCCGCCGGCGTCGAGTCCGATCGAAGGCCCTTGCCAATAGACCCGTTGCTGGCCGGCGTTGCGCGTATACATCGTGCCTTCGCCGTAGCGGAGTCCGCCGACGAACGCCCCACTCGCCTCCTGGCCGAGGATATAGGCGTTCGGGGCGCCCCACTGCCGTGAGGCGCGTTCGACGCCCTCGGCGAGCCCGCGGGAGATCGAGCCGAAAAAGTGGTGGCCGTTCTCGACGATTTCGCCGCTCGAATAGGTTTCGGGACGCTGATTGGCGCGCGCGAAAGAATGAGGCGCCGCCCATGCGCAGGCCGAAGCGGCGGCGAGGCGAATGAGGTCGCGACGCGAGGCGGCGTTGAACGAAGATTTGCTCATGGCGACGAAACTCCGGAACCCGAATGTCAGGGCAAGCGTCGGCGCGAACCATGGCCGACGCGCGGCGCAGCCGCGTCGTAAAGGCGACGCCCGGCGTTGCTCCCCTCAAATTCGCGCGTCGCGGTTAAGGAAGCGTTGCGGCGGCGTCCGCCCAGGCGATGAACGGGCCGTTGCGATAGCCGGCGTCCGTCTTGCCGTATCGCAGCGGCGCGCCCTGCGGGTCGAGCGTGGCCCCGCCGGCGGCGCGCAGCACCGCGTCGGCCGCCGCGGTGTCCCATTCCATCGTCGGGCCGAAGCGCGGATAGACATCCGCTTCGCCTCTGGCCAGCAGGCAGAATTTGAGCGAGGAGCCGGCGGGCACGCTGCGCGCAATTTTCTGGGTGGACAGAAACGCCTTCGTCGCCTCGTCGAGGTGAGATTTTGAAATCAGCGCCACCAGCCCGTCGTGGGGCCGTGGCCGCGCTCGAAGCAACCGCCAGTTCTGGGCAGGCGGCAGGGATTGGCCCGGGGCGGCGTCCGCCTCATAGCCGCGCGCGCCGGAAAACCAGACGCGGCCTTGCGCCGGAGCGTAGACGGCGCCTACCCGCGGCGCGCTCTTTTCCGCGAGCGCCACATTGACGGTGAAATCAGGGCTGCGGGCGAGAAACTCGCGCGTGCCGTCGATCGGATCGATCAATAGAAAGGCCTCGCCGGCGCCGAGCGTCATGCCGCGCGCGGCGCTCTCCTCGGCCAAAAACGGCACGCCGGGCAACGATCGTTCGAGTTCGCGGAGCAAATAAGCCTCGATGCGCTCGTCAGCCTCCGTCACCGGCGACGCGTCGCTCTTGAGGCGCGACTCGATGCTTAAATTGTCCAGAACCTCCATCGCCAGCGCGCCGGCGGCGATCGCGAGATTCGCGAACAGACGGGCAAGGTCTTCGATCTCGCCGTGCATGGCCGCCGAATGCAACGATTTGTCTTCCGTCATTGCTTGATTTCTCTTCGCTCGTTTCAAAATCGCGGCGCGCGTGATTGGCAATCCGCGCCGCGCCAGCTAGTTTCGATCGGACTGAATGCGGTGATTCGCGCGTCGCGTCATTCCGCCGCGCATTCTATCGGGAGTTAGACATCGCCGCTTTCGCCCGCTTTGGATGGCGTCATGACAAATTTTTCGCTTGATCCCCTCGATCTCGCCGCGCTCCTGTCGTCGAGAGTCTGCCACGACGTCATCTCGCCTGTCGGCGCGATCGTCAACGGCCTTGAAGTCCTCGAAGAGGAAAAGGACGCCGAAATGCGCGGTCACGCGCTGGCGCTGATCAAATCGAGCGCCAACGAGGCCTCGGCGCGGCTGCAGTTCTGCCGGCTCGCCTTCGGCGCGGCGGGCTCCAAGGGCGCGTCGATCGACACCGGCGACGCCGAACTCGTCACGCGTCAGCTGATCGCCGACGAACGCACGCAGCTCGTCTGGAGCATTCCGCGCGCGCTGATGTCGAAGAACAAGGTTAAACTGCTGCTTAATCTGTGCCTTCTCGCTGACGCGGCGATACCGCGCGGCGGCGTGATTTCGGTCAGCTCCTCGGGCCAGGACGACGGGCTCGCCTTCAAGATCGAGGCGAAGGGCGTCAATGCCCGCGTCGCCGCCAATGTGCCGCAGCTGCTCGAAGGCGAATCGGAAGAAGGGGCGATCGACGCGCGCGCGATCCAGGCCTATTACGCCGGCCTTGTCTCGAAAGCCTGCGGCATGCGGGTGGTCGTTGTGGGCGAACCCGAGCTTGTGACCATCGAGGCGGTTCCGGCGGCGCACGACGCGAGCGTGGCGGTTTCCGCGCAAAGCGCGGTCGCTTAGCTCAATGCGCGATCTATTTCTCGCCGCGGCCGCCTTCGCGACGCGTTTGGCGTGGCGCAGGATGGCGCGTCATCGAGGCGAGGACTTTGACTGGCCTTGATTGGAATTTTCGCTGCGAGACTGGGAGCCTCCCTGGCGAAATCTCCAGTCCGGAGGACATTTCCGCGTTTCCGCCATAGCGCCCTGAGCCTCGGACAGCGTCGAAACGCCAATCACGCCGGCGAGAGCGAGCGCCTTTTTTAAAAGATCGCGACGTCGCTGTTCCGGCGAAGGCTCGAGTGGGCCCGGCGCAAATTCGGTTTCGCTTTCGCTCATCGCGCTTCCCTTTCGTTTAACGCCTTCGGCAAAATTGCCTCGGCGTTCAAGATCATTGCGCCCTTCGCCACTGTCTTGTTGACCGAACAACGAGAGGAGCAGCCGCCATTCAGCAAGGCGTCCATGGAGCGCCGCGTCAGGCAATCGCCCTTGCAGCTCGACTGCGCGAAACATGTGCCGCAGGGGCTGTTGTGACTAGAACGATAGTTGACCAATCTCCGCAGGCGGTTCTGGTCAAAATCAAATGTTCCTGTCGCGGGATTGAATCCTCCGAAGATGAAGAATTCCCCCAGACGATGCTCCTGCGACGGAACTTCGTAACAGGAGGAGACCGTCCCGTCAGCCATGACGGTCATCGAAATCACGTCGCCGGTCGCGCCGCAAAAGCTATTGCACGCGGCATGGCTGTGACCGGAATACTCGACCTCCATGCCTCTCCTGCGTCCGTAGCTCATCGCTTCGAGCAGCCGGGTCGCAAAGACTGATTTGAAATCTTGATCCAAGTCTATGCCGTCGCCCCTGCCGACGGGTTCGACTGGCTCGAAACCGATCGAACGGGCACGTGTGCGCTCCACAAGAAAATCGATCAGCGATTCCATCTGATCAAGGCTGCTCGGCATAACCGTCGCGCGAACGCCGAAGGGAACGCCCGCCTCGCTCATCGCGACGAGATTTTCGCGAATGGCCGGAAATGAAGGTTTCCCGTTGGGCGTCGGCCGCTGTTCACGCTGGACGCATTCCAAACCGTCCAAAGAAACGGAGATCGAGTCAAATTTCGCGCAAATGAATGCGCGCTGCGTCTCATTCCAGAGCGCATTTGTCTGAAGGCCTAAATTCAATTTGAATCCGCGATCGGCGGCGACGCTTTCCGCATATTCGACGACCTCTTTGAATAAGGGCCAGTTGAACGTCGGCTCGCCTTCGCCATGAAAATCGAAGCTTATCGTATCTTCGCAAGACCGCGCGGCGTTGTCGGCGACGAAAGAAATAGCCGCTCTGGCGACGTCGATTGGCATCGACCTGTTCTCTTCGCCGCCATGAATGTGACAATAGACGCATCGCAAATTGCACCCTGTCGTCAGGGAAAGCGTCGCGCTTGTCGGTTGAAAGTCGATTTGGCCGGATTGGTCGATGCGATAGTTTCGCTTCGCGCTGGCGGCTGGCTTTGCGGCCGCCGCGTCGCGCAGAAAATCCCGCCAATTCTCCGCCACGGCGTCGCCGCTTTGATGCTGGCCGCAGAGAATCGAATCGATTGTCGAAGCGGCGGCCTTATCAACCTCGATCGTCAGTTCGGCGAGCGGCGCATGGAGGAAATGCCGGTCGTCGACGGCGAGCAGGAAGATGCTGGGAAATTCGAACGCCATCAAGAAATTTCCCGACCCGCGGCAGCCCATAGCCGCGCGTCGCGCCATAATGGGGAACTCTAAATCGCCGTCAAGCTAAGCCTGGCCCTGGACGTGGCAAGCGCGCGTTCGCGCGACGCCCGTTTTTCGGATTTTAGAAACACGGAGATGTAGAATGAAAATCTCGATCGCCTCCGCCTCGACGGCCGCCGCCGCCACTGCGCTGCTTCTCGCCGGAGCGGCTCCCGCCGCCGCCAAGGGCATGAACCCAAGCCGCCTCAACACGCCCGCCGCGAAGCAGGATTGCCGACAGCAGACGCGGCGCTCGAAAAAATCTGTGCGCGCGCGGCGGTCAGTTTTGCGCCATGGCGACGAGCCTCGCGACCGTATTCATATTTCGTGCGGTACCCTGCTTTGCTGCTGGAATTCTCAATCTTGAACGGCCCATGCCGGCGCCATAGCGGACATAAATTTCCCGCGCGCCCAATCGCATTTCCTCGTCTGATTTGCCGACAGCGTGATCCAACGCATCTGACGGCGGCTTTCCGTCGAGAAAAATGACGACGGTGAAATTTGGCGGATGTTTAGGGAAGGGGTTGCCTTCCAAAACGGCTTTCATCTCAGCGGCGGCGGACCAGAACCCCCACAGGCTTTCCGCCATGGGCGAGCAGCCGCGCCTCAAGCGCCGATTTCACTTTTGCAGGAGGGTCTTCGGCCTCGAAGACGACGTTTCCGCTGGCAATATATGTTTCGACATGATCGAAGCCGGCTTCGCCACAAATCGCCTTCAAGTCAGTCATCGAGAGCTTGCCGGTTCCTCCGACGTTCACCGCCCGCAACAATGCGATGTATCTGGTCATGCCGAAGGTGACCGGCGCCCGCGCGCTTACGCCGTGATTCGCTCAGCGGCTTCGCTCGGCTCGCGCAGCACATAGCCGCGGCCCCAGACGGTTTCGATGTAATTGCGGCCTTCGCTGGCGTTGGCGAGTTTCTTGCGCAATTTGCAGATGAAGACGTCGATGATTTTCAGTTCCGGCTCGTCCATCCCGCCATAGAGATGGTTGAGAAACATTTCCTTGGTCAGCGTCGTGCCCTTGCGCAGCGAGAGCAGCTCCAGCATCTGATATTCCTTGCCGGTGAGATGCACGCGGGCGCCGCTGACCTCCACCGTCTTCTGGTCGAGATTGACGACGAGTTCGCCGGTGATGATGACCGATTGGGCGTGGCCCTTGGAGCGGCGCACGATGGCGTGGATGCGCGCGACGAGTTCGTCCTTGTGGAAGGGCTTGGTCAGATAGTCGTCGGCGCCGAATCCCAGGCCCTTCACCTTGTCTTCGATCCCGGCGAGTCCGGAGAGAATGAGGATCGGGGTCTTCACCTTGGCGACGCGCAGCGTGCGCAAAACCTCATAGCCGGACATGTCGGGCAGATTGAGGTCGAGAAGGATGATGTCATAGTCGTAGAGCTTGCCGAGATCGATGCCCTCTTCGCCGAGATCGGTCGTATAGACGTTGAAATTCTCGGATTTGAGCATCAGCTCGATGCTTTGAGCCGTCGCGCTGTCATCCTCGATCAATAAAACGCGCATTTTGGTTCCCCACCGAGCTCAATCGTCCGCGACCGGCACGCGCGAAGGACGCGCGCCGGCGGGCCGGCGAGTCTTCGCCCCTGCGACCTGACCGACCTTCCACGAAGGTAAGCGGAATTGGTTAATAAACCTTCACTTACGCCTCAAACGCGGCCCAAAGTCTTAATCATGGGAGCCAAGCGAGGCGGACGCGTCACGCTACGTCTGGAAGGACACCGACAGCGACGCGAATCACGTCGTTTCCAATCTATACGCCGTCGCGAGTCAGGTGGGCAAATGACAAAATGCGCGACGCACATGCGGGGCTGATGCGAAGGATTCGCATGGGCGATTCTCGCCACATGAGTCGTCATCTGGCCAAATGCGCGGCGTGAATGACGCGACGCCATGAAATGGCTGCGATGAGCGCGGCGGAAGAAGCGCACGGCCTCGGCAAACTCCGTTCTTCGCGCTCCTCATCCATTCGAATCGGCGCGCCGGCGCTCGCGTTGCGCCGCGCTTGCCAAATTGAGACGACTGGTCATATTATCTGGCCATGAGCCGACGCGACGTAAAAGAGCTGAGAGAGGCGCTCCTGGACCGTGGAGTCGCCCTTCTGATGGAGCAGGGCTACCACGGCACCGGGCTGCAGGAGCTGGTGCAGAGCGTCGGCGTGCCGAAGGGCTCCTTCTACAATTATTTCGAGAGCAAGGAAGCCTTCAGCGCGGAGGTGGTCAAACATTACATCGAGCCGTTCATCCAGCGGCTCGACGCGCATCTGCGCGGATCAGGCGTCACAGCGGAAGTCGCGCTCAAGAGGTATTTCGAGGAGCTGATCGAGGAGACGGAGCGCCGTGATTTCAAGGGCGGATGTCTCCTTGGCAATCTCATCGGCGAGATCGGCGACACGAGCGAACTCTGCCAGACGTCGCTGCGTCAGGCGGTGCATCGCTATCGCGACAAGCTGCGCGAGGGAATCGCCCGCGCCCAGCGCGAGGGCGATTTCCGCATGGACATGGAGGCGAAAGAGATGGCCGATTTTCTCGTCAACGTCTGGCAGGGGGCGTTGCTGCGGATGAAGATCGAACGCTCGGTGCGTCCGCTGACGCAGTTCTGCGACATGCTGCTCAACGGCTACTTTAAAGCGTAACTCATTTGTCGTGAAATGAGACGACCGGTCATATTGCCTTGGGCTCTAAGTAGGAAGAATGACGATGCCGAAATTCATCATCGAACGGGATATTCCCGGCGCCGGCCAGATGACGCCGGCCGAACTTCAGGCGATCGCGCAGCGCTCTTGCGCCGTGCTGCGCGCGATTGGCCCGCGGGCGCAGTGGATCGAAAGCTATGTCGCCGACGACAAGATCTACTGCATCTATATCGCGGACGACGTGGAAGCGATCAAGGAACATGCGGAGCAAGGAGGCTTTCCGGCCAACCGGATCAGCGAAGTCAGGGCGATCATAGACCCTGCGACCGTCTAACCGGACGCCGACCAAACAAGGAGAGCGGTTCTAATGAAAAGCTTGCCGTTGCGCGCTGCAGCCTGCGCGCTTGCCTTCGCTTGGGCGCTGGCGCCTGCTGTCGCGGACGAGACCTGCAACTCGCCGTTCATGACCGGACTGATCAAGGGACAGGAACAATATCTCCATGTCTGGACGCTCGGCGAGAAAGGCGTCGGCGACGGTTCGGACAAGCTCGTCACGATCGACGTCGTTCCCGGTTCCGCGACCTACGGAAAGGTGATCCATACGATTTCCGTCGGCGGCCGCGGCGAAGCGCATCACATGGGCTTCACCGACGATCGCAAATATCTCTGGGCGGGACGTCTCGACGACAGCAAGATTTTCATCTTCGACGTCGGTTCCGACCCTTCGACGCCGAAGCTCGTCAAAACCATCGACAATCTCGCCGAGAGCACGGGCTATGTCGGGCCGCACACGTTCTACGCGCTGCCCGGCCGCATGCTGGTGCAGGCGCTCTCCAACAAGAAGGATCACGGCGGCGTTACCGGGTTGATCACCTACAACAACGCCGGCGATCTCGTGACGACGACGCCGATGCCGCTCAATGACGGCGGCGACGGCTATGGCTATGACATCGCCATCAATCCGGCCCAGAACCGCATGCTGACGTCGAGCTTCACCGGCTGGACCAATTACATGATGGATCTTTCCCAGCTCATCCAAGACGATTCCGCGATGAAGAACTTCGGGAACACGATGGTGCTGTGGGATCTGAAGGCGATGAAGCCTTTGGAGGCGTTCTCAGTTCCCGGCGCGCCGCTTGAAATACGCTGGGCGCTGAAGCCCGGCGCCAATTGGGCGATCACCGCCGGCGCGCTCACCTCGAAACTCTACCTGATCAAGCAAGACGACAAGAACGAGTGGCAGGCGAAGGCCGTCGCCGACGTCGGCGATCCGTCGAAAATTCCGCTGCCTGTCGACATTTCGATTTCGTCAGACGCCTCGTCGCTCTGGGTCAACACATTCATGGACGGAACGGCGCGCCTATTCGATCTTTCCAATCCGGAAGCGCCGAAACAGGTCTATGCGAAAAGGATCGGGGCGCAGGTGAACATGGTCTCGCAAAGCTGGGACGGGAGGCGCGTCTATTTCACGACCTCGCTGCTGGCCAATTGGGACAAGAAGGGCGCCGAAAACGAGCAGTTCCTCAAGGGCTATTCCTGGGACGGCAAAGAGCTGAAAGAGGATTTCGTCGTCGACTTCCATAAGGAAGGCCTTGGCCGCGCGCATCATATGAAATTCACCGCGCGCGCCCAGAAGGCGGAGCTGCCGTGAGCGCAAGCCGAAATTTCGCGCGCGTCGCGGGCGCTCTGGCGCTCGCGTTCGCGGCGACGGCTTTCGCAATGGAGCCGGCGGTCTTGAGACTGCCGGCGCCGGGAAGCTATGCGCTGCATCCGATCCAGCGCATGCCGGTCGCGTCGCTGCTCGATGCGCAGGGCAGGCGGACGCCGCTCTCCGCCTATACGCGGAAAGCGGTGACGGCGCTCGGCTTCTTCTATTCGCGCTGCGCCGATCCTCTCGGCTGCCCGGTCGCCTGGTCCACGTTCGAAGAGACGCGGAAGCAGGCGGAAACCGATCCGCTCCTGAAGGGCAGGCTGCGTCTCGTCTTCGTCAGCCTCGATCCCGCCCGCGACACGCCTTCCGTCATGCGCATGCTGGAGGCGCAGGAGCGGGGCGGCGACGTGCCCTGGGTCTTTCTTACTGGCGCGAGCGAAGCGGAGATGACGCCGCTGCTCGCCGCCATGGGACAGGATATCGCCTATGAGACGGATCGCGCCGGAAAACGCGCCGGCGCGATCAATCATATGCTGAAAGTGTTTCTGATCGATCCCGAAGGATGGGTCCGCGAGATCTACAGCACGGCGTTCCTGACGCCAGAAGGCCTGCTGAACGATCTGCGGACGCTCGCGATGGAATATCCGGACGCGAGCAACTCGGTCGCCGTGAAATGAGCGTCGCGCCGCCCCCGTCCGCGACGCCATGCGTCGCAACCTCTCCGCAGGGAGGGGGCCTGGAGCGCTTTCTGAAGATTCTCTCTGTGCTGGGCTGCATCAACAGCGCCGCAGCGGAGGCCATCGAACCGCCGCTGGGGCTTCCTCCGGTTCCCGCCGCGGTCGCGGGAACGCCTGCGATGCGCAAACTCGGCGAAAAGCTCTTCTTCGATCGCGGCCTGTCCGCGAATGGCGCGCTGTCCTGCGCCATGTGCCACATTCCCGCGCAGGGCTTAGCCTCCAATCAAAGCGCGCGCTCGATCGGCATGGAGGGGCGGTCGCTGCGGCGTAACGCGCCCTCGCTCTATAACGTTGTCTTCAAGAAATTCCTCTTCCACGACGGTCGCGAGACCGATCTCGCCGCACAGGTCTGGGGGCCGCTGCTCGCCGCCGACGAGATGGGTAATTCCGGGATCGGCCCGCTCATCGCCCGCCTCCGCGCCGACGCGGATTATGGACCGCTGTTCGAAGCGGCCTTTCCGGGCGAAGGCGCGACAATGATGACGCTCGGGCGCGCCGTCGCCGCCTATGAGGCGTCGTTCCTGCGCGGCGGCGGGCGCTTCGATCGCGCGGTCTATGGCGGCGAGCGCGCGGCGCTGACGCCTGAGGAATGGCGGGGCTATGAGCTTTTCATCGGCAAGGCGGGTTGCGCCGTCTGCCATTTGATCGGACCCGAGACGGCGCTGTTCACCGACCAGTCCTGGCATAACACCGGCGTCGCGTTTGGGTTCGAGGCGACGGTTGGCAAACGGCTGGTGCAACTCGCGCCCGGCATATTCCAAAATGTCGATATCGCTGCGGTGGGCCTCGATCAACCCGGAGCGCCGAACGACGTCGGCCGTTTCGAGATCACCAATGCGCCCGCCGATCGCTGGGCGTACGCCACCCCGATGCTGCGCGGCGTAAGCGAGAGCTCGCCCTATATGCACGACGGAAGCTTGACCACGCTCGCCAAGGTGGTCGAATTTTACGACCGCGGCGGAGGCGCTAATCCGTCGCTCGACACGAAGATCCGGCCGCTGAATCTGACCGCCGAAGAAAAGGCGGCGATCGTCGCCTTCCTCGAGGCGCTTTGAATTGAGACCGCCGCGCCGGAACTGGCAGGTCGTCGGCCGCGCCGCGCTTGGCCGTTTTGCGCGGCTCCGGCCCCAAAACCGCCCGCGACAAACATTGACTTGAACGCGCCCTTTCTCCTATATGCCTGCGATCGGCGCCGCTCCAAAAGGGGCGGCGAATGTTTTGTGGCGGCTTCGCGTCGTCACGGACGCCGAACCATTTTTGAGCCGTCTGCGGCGCCGCCGCCGCCGGCGATCGGCAAGTCGAGCGCGGGAGCGGGCAATGACGTCCCTTTCGCCAGCGGAGAAGAACGGTGAAACGGACATTTCAGCCCAGCAAGATTGTGCGCAAGCGGCGTCACGGCTTTCGCGCCCGCATGGCCACGGTCGGCGGCCGCAACGTCATCGCCGCGCGCCGCGCACGTGGACGCAAACGCCTCTCGGCCTGATCTGGCGCTGTGCGGGCGAGGCGGATGGCTGCATGAAGGCGCAAGTCCCCGCCATATATGAGAAATCCCCGCGCCCGGAGATTCTGCGCCGGCGCGGCGATTTCGTGCGGGCGTCGCACGGCGCGCGGGTCGCCCTGCCGGCCTTCACGGTGCAGATGGCGCCGCGGGAGCCAGTGGACTCGACAGCGCCGGCCCGGTTCGGCCTCACCGTCACGCGGAAGGTCGCCGGAGCGGTGGATCGCAACCGCATCCGCCGCAGGCTTCGCGAGGCTCTGCGACTCGGCGGCGCCCTTGGCGCAAAGGCCGGACGGGACTACGTCTTCGTCGCGCGCCGCGCCGCTCTGACAGCGCCGTTTCCCGAACTGCTCGCGCAGATGACGGAGGGACTCGCCAGATTGAACGATCGCGGCGCTGCGGGTCCAAGACCCAAAGTCCAAGACGCAAACAGGAAGACAGGCTGACGCGGCCATGACCGAGAACACCAGAAACATGCTCCTCGCCGCGGCCGTGTCGATGATCTTCATCGGCCTGTGGGATTATTTCTACGCCTTCCCGGAGATGGACAAGCAGCGCCGGGCGCAGACGGAGCAGGCGCGGCTCGCGCAGGTTCCCAAGCTTGGGGCGCCCGAGAAGAAGGCGACGGCGGCGCCTCCCGCGACGGCGGCGGTCAAGACCCGCGCTGAAGCGTTGGCGCTCAGCCCCCGCATCGACATTGACTCAAGGTCGATTTCCGGCTCGATCGCGCTGAAGGGCGGGCGCATCGACGACGTCTCCTTGAAGAATTATCACGAGACCGTCGACCCCTCGAGCCCGATCATCACCCTGCTTTCGCCCGAGGATGCGCCCGGCGCCTATTACGCCGAGCTCGGCTATCTGACCGCCGAAACGCAGAACGCGCCGCTTCTGCCGACCACCGAGACGCTATGGACGGCCGATTCCGACAGGCTGACGACGACGAACCCGGTGACGCTCTCCTGGGACAACGGCCAGGGCCTCGTCTTCAAACGCGTCATCTCGATCGACGACGAATATCTTTTCACGGTCAAGGACAGCGTCGCAAACAAGGCGGACAAGCCGGTCACGCTCTATAATTACGCGCGCGTGAGCCGCGTCGGCCATCCGCCGTCCGCGGGCTATGCCGCCTTGCATGAGGGCTTCGTCGGCGTCGTCGGGGACGCCGGACAGGAAGTCACCTACGATAAGATCGAGAAGGAGACCGATGCGGCCAAGACCTTCAAGGGCGTCGGCGGCTGGGTCGGATTGACCGACAAATATTGGGCCGCCGTCGTCGCTCCCAATCAGAATGCGTCGATGGAGGCGCGCTTCGCCGCAATGGGCGGCGCGGTAAAAACCTATCAGGCGGATACGGTCAGCGACCCCGCCACGGTCGAGCCCGGGAAATCCGCTGAGGCGACGACATATGTCTTCGCCGGCGCCAAAGTCGTCGACGTGCTTGACGCCTATAAGCAGAATCCCGGCCTCAAACGCTTCGATCTGCTGATCGACTGGGGATGGTTCTACTTCATCACGAGGCCGATGTTCCGGCTGATCGACTTCCTTTACAAGCTCCTGGGCAATTTCGGCCTCGCCATTCTGGCGGTGACCGTGATCGTCAAGCTCGCCTTCCTGCCGCTCGCCAACAAAAGCTATCAGTCGATCGCCAAAATGAAGGCGATTCAGCCAAGAATTAAAGAGCTGAAGGAAAAATACGGCGACGACAAACACAAGTTCAACATGGAGCAGATGGAGCTGTTCAAGCGGGAAAAGGTCAATCCCGCCAGCGGCTGCCTGCCGGTGATCGTGCAAATTCCTGTCTTCTTCTCGCTCTATAAGGTTCTCGTGGTGACGATCGAAATGCGTCACGCGCCCTTCTTCGGCTGGATCAAGGATCTGTCGGCGCCCGATCCGACCAATGTCTTCAATCTGTTCGGCCTGCTGCCCATCGATCCGACTCATATCGCGATTTTCGGCCCCTATCTCGCGCTCGGCGTCTGGCCGCTGCTCATGGGGTGCTCGATGTGGCTGCAGATGAAGATGAATCCGGAGCCCGCCGACGAGATTCAAAAGACGATGTTCGCCTGGATGCCGGTGATCTTCACCTTCACCATGGGCGGCTTCGCCTCGGGCCTGTTGATCTATTGGACATGGAACAATCTGCTGTCGATCGTCCAGCAGGGCGTCATCATGAAGCGCGCCGGGGTGAAATTCGAGTTCTGGGACAATCTGCGCAAGACGTTCCAGCGAGCCTAGGGACGGCAGTCGGGCTTAGGCAGTCGGCAGTAAACAAACAAGCCGACTGCCGATTGCCGACCGCCGACTGCCGATCTCATGCATGAACCAGCACAGACAGATTTCGCGGAGCAGGGACGCCTTCTCTTCGCCGGCCCCTGCGACTTCATCTTCGCGAGCGCCAAGGCGGGCGATCTGCCGCCGATCGGCCCGCCGGAGGTCGCCTTCGCGGGGCGCTCCAACGTCGGCAAATCGTCGCTGCTCAACGCCTTGACGAACCGCAAGACGCTGGCGCGGGTCTCCAACACGCCGGGCCGCACGCAGCAGCTCAATTTCTTTGCGCTCGGCGGCGCGCCGGACGCGGAGCGCCTCCGCCTCGTCGACATGCCAGGCTATGGCTACGCCGCCGTCGGCAAGGAGAAGGTCGCGAACTGGTCGCAGCTGATGCGCGATTATCTGAAGGGCAGGGCAAGCCTCGCCCGCGTCTTCGTGCTCGTCGACGGGCGCCGCGGCGTGAAGCCCCTGGACGAAGAAATGTTCGATCTTCTCGATCAGTCGGCCGTTTCTTATCAGGTCGTTCTCACCAAGCATGACGAGTTGAAGTATGCCGAGCGGGACGAGGTCCGCGCTGCGACGATGACGGCGCTGGCGAAACGGCCGGCGGCGTTTCCCGAGCTGATATTCACCTCGGCGCAAAGCGGCGAGGGGATTGCCGAACTGCGCGGCGCCGTGGCGCGACTGCTGTCCGAACGAAACGCTTGAATGCGACAGGCGCGGCGGGCTAGTAGGGCGCGCCAACCATAGAAGAGGGCAGCGACGCCAGGGGCATCGGGTGAAGAATCGTTTTTCCTCACCCTCATCCTGAGGAGCCGCCGCAGGCGGCGTCTCGAAGGACGAGGGTGAGGAAAAATACGCGAAATCAGGCTTCCTCGTCCTTCGAGACGCGTGCTGCGCACGCTCCTCAGGATGAGGAAGCCCTCCACCCGATCGCCCTGAGAGCTTGCCTGAGAGGCTCCATGAAGACCGACGCCGCCGACACCGCGCTCCAGCAGGCCCGCATTCTCATGCAGGCGCTGCCGCATATGCTGCGCTATGACGACGCCATCGTCGTGGTGAAGTACGGCGGCCACGCCATGGGCGACGATCAGGTGGCGCGCGATTTCTCGCGCGACATGGTTCTGCTCGAACAGTCCGGGGTCAATCCCGTCGTGGTGCATGGCGGCGGGCCGCAGATCGGCGCGATGCTGAAGCGGCTCGGCGTCGAGTCGCGCTTCGCCGACGGGTTGCGCATCACCGACGAAGAGACGATGGACGTCGTCGAAATGGTGCTCGCCGGCGCCATCAACAAGCAGATCGTCGGCTACATCAATTCGGAAGGCGGGCGCGCCATCGGCCTCACCGGCAAGGACGGCCGCATGGTCACGGCCACAAAGCTCGAGCGCCCCGACGGCGTCGATCTCGGCTTCGTCGGCGAACCCGACAAGGTCGATACGACGGTGCTCGACCAGGTGTTGGGCCGCGAGCTCATTCCGGTGCTGGCGCCGGTGGCGCAGGGCCCCGACGGCGCGAGCTATAATGTCAACGCCGACACTTTCGCCGGGGCCATCGCCGGCGCGCTTCACGCCAAGCGCCTCATCTTCCTCACCGACGTGCCAGGCGTGCTCGACAAGGACAAGAACATCATCGAGGAGCTGAAGGTCGACGACATTCCCGGCCTCATCGCCGAGGGCGTGATCACCGGGGGCATGATCCCCAAGGTCGAGACCTGCATGTACGCCATCGAGCGCGGGGTCGAAGGCGTCGTGATCCTCGACGGGAAACTGCCGCACGCCGTGCTGATCGAACTGCTCACCGATCACGGCGCCGGCACGCTGATCACGAGGTGACGAACGAAGCCCTCATCCGTCGCCACTGCGTGGCGACACCTTCTCCCGCTTGCGGGAGAAGGAAGAACGGCGACGCTTCGCCATTGCGTTTGCGGCGATGATTGGCGCTTGCCCTTCTCCCGCTTGCGGGAGAAGGTGGCCCTCGCGTAGCGAGGGTCGGATGAGGGCCATTCAATGAACGTCTTCATCCTCACTGGCGCCGGGGTTTCCGCCGAAAGCGGCCTTGGCGTGTTTCGCGGGCAAGGCGCGGCGCTGTGGAAGCGCTATGATCCGATGCAGCTCGCGACGCCGCAAGCCTTCTCGCGCGATCCGGCGCTGGTGCATGAGTTTTACAATGCGCGGCGGCGCAATCTCATCGCCGCGTCGCCAAACGCCGCGCATGTCGCGCTGGCGCGGCTGGAGGCCGGTCTCGCGCAACTCGGCGGCGCGCTCACTCTCGTGACGCAGAACATCGACGATCTGCATGAGCGCGCCGGCTCAAGCCGCGCCATTCACATGCATGGCGAATTGCTGAAGGCGCGTTGCGCGTCATGCGGCGCGGTGAGCGACTGCCGGAACGATCTTGGCGTCGACTCGCGCTGCGGCTGCGCCGGCGCGCTGCGGCCGCATGTCGTCTGGTTCGGCGAAACGCCGCTCTATATGGACGAGATCTATGCCGCGCTCGAACTGGCGGATCTTTTCGTCGCCGTCGGCACGTCGGGCGCGGTCTATCCGGCGGCGGGCTTTGTGCGCGAGGCGCGGGCGAAGGGTATGCGCTGCTGCGAACTCAACCTCGAGCCATCCGACAACGCGGCGGAATTCGACGACAGGCGCTATGGTCCCGCAAGCGAGATCGTCCCGTCATGGGTGGAGGAGATATTGGAACAGTGAATCCGTTCAAGTGTCATTCCCGACGCACGAAGCGCGATCGGGAATCCAAAGCAACCTCGCCGATTGCTGACGTTGCTCTGGATTCCCGCTTTCGCGGGAATGACATGCCGCGACAGATGCGATGACGAAACTCCCGCCACAGAAATCGCGCTTCGCCCGAATCGACACATGGGTGTTCGATCTCGACAATACGCTCTATCCGCAGACCGCCGATCTCTGGCCGAAGATCGACGCGCGCATCACTTTGTTCATGATGCGGCTCTTCGGCCTCGACGCCATTTCGCTGCGCGCGCTGCAGAAACACTATTATCGCCAATACGGCACGACGCTGCGCGGTCTGATGACCGAGCACGGGGTCGACGCCGAAGCCTATCTGACCTATGTGCATGACATCGACCGCTCGTCGCTGGCGCATAATCATTCGCTGGCGGAGGCGATCACGGCGCTGCCCGGACGCAAGCTCATCCTCACCAATGGCTCGCGCCATCACGCGATAGAGACCGCGAAGCAGCTCGGCATCGATCACGTCTTCGAAGATATTTTCGACATCATCGCCGCCGACTTCATCGCCAAGCCCGATGAGGGCGCCTATATGCGCTTTTTCGACAAGCTGAAGATCGACCCGAAGCGCGCCGCGATTTTCGAAGACATCGTCCGCAATCTCGTCGTGCCGCATGCGCGCGGCATGGCGACGGTCTTGGTGCTGCCGGCCCATGACGAGGGCCCAGAGCGTGAGGCTTGGGAAATCGCCACCGGCGACGAGCCGCATGTGGATTTCGTGACCGATGATCTGGTGGGGTTTTTGGAGGGATTGATCGGGGATTAAGTCGTGAGCTGTTGCATCAAGATCAGATCGGTGTCTTGCGGCTTGGCGCCGGCGGCCGTCAACATCGCATGAATCTGGCCCCGATGATGGGTCTGGTGATTGAACATGTGGCTGACGACGAGCCACTTCGGCGTGGCGACATCTAATTGCATTAGGCTTGAACGCCAGATGAGATCGCCGGCGAGCCAGTCGTCGGTGACGGCGTCCGCCCAGGCGAGCAGCCTGTCGTCGCAGGCGAGACGGTCCTGTTTCAAGCAGTCCCAATCGTCGCGATAGGAGGCCGATTCGCTCAGCGGCGTGGAAGGCCTGGGGGCGTCGGAAATGCGGCTTAGCCAGATATGGTCCGCCCAGAGAAGATGGTTGAGGGTCGCGTGAATTGATTTGAAGAAAGCGCCGCGGTCCCTGCGCCGCTCTTCGTCCGACAGGCCGTCGGCGGCGGCGTAAAGGCCGGCGTTTTGCGAGCGATTATAGCGCGCCATGGTCTGTACAAATGTGGAGCGTATCATATGTTTATCTTGTTTCTGTCCGCCTATTGCAGCAGCGCCCTTGCCTTAGCCAAAGCCAACGCCGTTTCCGCCTTTGTCGCGGCGCCTTTCTTCTTCGCCTTGCGCGCGCGCCAGTCGAGGCTCTTCACCTGATCCGCCAGCGCGGCGGAAGGTTTCGCGTCGGCGAGCGCAACTTCAAATGGATAGGCTTTTCGCCGCAGCACTTGCCAATGGTTTCCGCGTCATGGCCGGGCTTGTCCCGGCCATCCACGCCGGGACGTTGCGCCAAGGCCGCGAAGCATGCGCATGCGCACGGCACATGACGACGGTGCTGGTGTCGCCAACCCATTACGAAGGCCCTGAGCGCGAAATCTGGGAACGCCACCGGCGTCGCGCCGCATGTGGATTTCGTCACGGACGTTCTCGCGGCCAACTTGGTATGGGCACGAGTGGGTAACTACGTCCGCCGTCGTTCGACAGATATTGCATAACTCGCCCCTCGGCATAGTTCTTAAGGAAAATCTTTTTGATTGATTCGAGGTTAGCTTGGACGAGCGAATTCGCCTGCTCCTCCGTTAGCTTCCTTCGCCCGAAATGTTCGATGGTGACGTGAGGAAGGAAAGCAAACACAATTTGATTACCATCGAAACATTGGAGCGACACGCCAAGTCCCGCCGTATAGTCGTGCAATTTGAGAGGATCATCGGCCGCAACTGCAAATTCAGTTAGCGTTGGCGTGTCGGCTTTGGCTCGCTGCCCGGGAAAATCCGTAACCATATCCTCGATCCTTCTGTGGGACACAGCGTCATCACGACGTGGCGAATTCAAAGTAATTAGAGATGATCGATTCTGCAAGATGCGCTCCGACCGAATAAAAACGAAATAATTGGATCAACTGAGGTCGCTACCACAGTATGTTTTGGCCCTTGGGCGCGCCGAAGTCTTCCTCTTCATGCAAATTGTCGCGTGTGACGCCTGCGAGCAGCGCGTCGAGCGTGAATTCTGGCGCCACGAGCGGCTCGATCACCACGCGCCCGTCTTCGACGCGAACGTCGACCGGCTGGTCGGTTTCAAGCCGGGCTTCCTCGATCACCGCCGCCGGCATGCGTCACGGCGACGCGTGGATGCCCGGCACAAGGCCGGGCATGACGTGGAGAGGGCGCGCCATGCTTGTCTTCAATGCGCCCGGCCGTCGCTATAGCGCATCGCCCCTTGTTGAACTCCCCTCGCCATAGCCTTACAACCGCGCCAGCTTCCACGCATCATCTCGGGAATTTCATGCCGCACACCGGACTTGAGACGCTCATCACCGCCGCTTTCGAGGATCGCGCCAATATCACCGCCGAGACGCAGGGCGACATCCGTCGCGCCGTCGACAGCGCGCTGCGTCTGCTCGACGCCGGCAAGCTGCGCGTCGCCGAGAAGATCGAAGGCCAGGAAGGTCCGGAAAGCTGGACGGTCAATCAATGGCTGAAAAAGGCCGTGCTGCTGTCCTTCCGCCTCAATGACATGGCGGTGATCGCCGGCGGGCCCGGCGGCGCGACCTGGTGGGACAAGGTCCCCTCGAAATTCGTCGGCTGGGGCGCAGGCGAGCATGCGGCGGCGGGCTTTCGCTCCGTGCCCGGCGCGATCGTGCGCCATTCGGCCTATGTCGCGCCGGGCGCGATATTGATGCCGTCCTTCGTCAATCTCGGCGCCCATGTCGACAGCGGGACCATGGTCGACACCTGGGTCACGGTGGGCTCCTGCGCGCAGATCGGCAAGAATGTGCATCTGTCCGGCGGCGTCGGCATTGGCGGCGTGCTGGAGCCGCTGCAGGCGAACCCGACCATCATCGAGGATGATTGCTTCGTCGGCGCGCGCTCCGAGGTCGTCGAAGGCGTCGTCGTCGGCAAGGGCTCGGTGCTGTCGATGGGCGTGTTCATCGGCGCCTCGACCAAAATTGTCGACCGCGCCACCGGCAAGATCCATGTCGGCTATGTGCCGCCCTATTCGGTGGTCGTATCGGGGAGCCTGCCCGGCAAGCCGCTGCCGAACGGCGAGCCCGGCCCCTCGCTCTATTGCGCGGTGATCGTCAAGACGGTCGATGCGCAGACGCGCAGCAAGACCGGCATCAACGAACTTCTGAGGGACTGATGGACGCTGCGCGCCTGCGCTTTCTCTACCAGACCGAACAGGGCCGCATCGACCGCGCGACCTGGCGGCGCGGCGCGGGCGCGCTTCTCGCGGCGCTCGCGCCCCTGACGCTGATCTGGTTCGCGCTTGCGCCCTATTCGGCCCATGATCTGGCGACGACGCCATTCTTCGCGCCGATGACCATCCTCGCCTACGCCTATGTCATCTTCTACGCCTTCGCCGTCATGCTCTGCGTCGTGAGCTTCATCAATCTTTCGGCCAAGCGCTTTCGCGACCGCGGCCTTGAGCCGCCGCTCGGCCTCGCGAGCATCGCGCCGCTCCTAGCGCTCATCGCCGGCGCCGCGCATTTTGTGCAGCCTTACGTCGCCGAAGTCATGTCCCGCTGGTATGTCTGGGGCGTCGACGCGCTCTTTGTCGCCGCCGCGCTCTGGACCATCTACGAATTGGGCTGGCGGGAGGAGTCGAGGACGCACCGCGCTTCACCTCCCCCTTGATGGGGGAGGTTGGCAGGCGAAGCCTGCCGGGAGGGGGTGATAAGGTTGTCACCCCACCCCGCCTTGCTGCGCAAGGCGACCCTCCCCCTCAAGGGGAGGGTGAACGCGCGCTGAACCGTTTGAACAGAACGAAACGAAATTAGAATGTCGGAGTCCCGCGCTGTCGCGCTTACCCGCGAACTCATCCGCTGTCCGTCCGTGACTCCGGCCGACGCCGGCGCGCTCGACGTTGTCGAGAAGGCGCTGAAGTCAGCTGGGTTCGAGACGCATCGAATCGTCTTCTCCGCGCCGGGCACGCCTGACATCGACAATCTCTTCGCCAGGATCGGCGCGGACGCGCCGCATCTTGCTTTCGCCGGCCATACCGACGTCGTACCGCCTGGCGATCCCGCGCGCTGGCGCTTCGATCCGTTTGCGGCGGAAGTCTCGGACGGGCGCGTCTATGGCCGCGGCGCTTCGGATATGAAGGGCGCGATCGCGGCGTTTGTCGCGGCGGCGCTCGCCTATGTCGAACGGCATGGCGCGCCGAATGTAAAATCTTGGGGCACGCTGTCGCTGCTCATCACCGGCGATGAGGAAGGCGTTTCGATCAACGGCACGGTGAAGCTCCTCGAATGGGCGCGTTCGCGCGGCGAGTGCTTCGATCATTGCATCGTCGGCGAGCCGAGCAATGTCTCGACGCTCGGCGACATGATCAAGATCGGCCGGCGCGGTTCGCTCAACGGGCGCATTCGCGTCATCGGCAAGCAGGGCCATGTCGCCTATCCGCAGCGCGCGGAAAATCCGGCGCCGATCATTGCGCGCATCGTTGACGCGCTTTCGGGACATGAGCTCGACAAGGGCACGAGCCATTTCGAGCGCTCCAATCTCGAATTTTCCACCATCGACATCGGCAATAAGGCGGTCAATGTCATTCCGGGCGAGGCGCGCGCGCAGTTCAACGTCCGCTTCAACGACGTCTGGACGCATGACACGCTGAAGGAACGTATTCTGCAAGTGATCAAGGCGGCGGCGCCGAACGCCAATGTCGAAGTCGAATTCCCGCCGTCGAACGCTCACTCCTTCATCACCAGGCCCGGCCCCTTCACCGAACTCGTGATCGAGGCCGTGCGGCAGGTGACGGGCCTGACTCCCGAACTTTCGACGACCGGCGGCACCTCCGACGCGCGCTTCATCGTCAATTATTGTCCGGTGCTGGAGTTCGGCCTGACCAATGAGACGATTCACGCCTTCGACGAAAACGCCCGCCTCGCCGATATCGACGGGCTCTGCGCGGTGTATCTCAACGTGCTGGAGCGCTATTTCCGACCATGAGTCTTATTGGGCGCCCGACAGTCCAAACGCTCGAATCTCATAGGCTTGATGGGTGAAGAGCATTTCCGGCGACAATAGCGACAACGACGACGTAATCGGCGGCGGGGCTCGGCCAATCCGGGAGTTTTTCGGGTAGACGACCTTCGTCAGCGCCGTTCTGCCAGAAGGCGGGCCGATGGTGATCAGCAGGGTGCTTGTGTCCCTTCTGCTGGCATCGAACAGCGATGGGCTTGAGGGAGTGGAGACGCGCACAAGGCTCCATGAGGGCGTGGCGTTGACGTTGAATCGCAGCGCGAATTGCACTTGATGGGTGAGCGTCGAAATCGGATTTCCCATAAGGATTTTTCTGAAGTCCGTCTTATAGCAGGCTGCGCTCTGCTCGGCTTCGCCGGCGAACAGCGTCATTCTTTCCGCTTGCTCGACATCGAGCGGAAATCCCAAAAAGGCGCATTTCTTGACCGGCTCCAGCACATCGTCGAGCCAATCGTGCAGTTTAAGATCTGCCTCGATGGTAATGCCGGCGATCGAATAGCATGGTCTTGAATCGGAAGGTTCGACAAATTCTCTTCTTTCATTCAGGAACAGTTCGAACGGGTAAACGAACTGAACCATGTCTTCTCGACTGGGATTATATTGGACGCCTGCGCCGACGCCGAATCGATAGGTCTGCGGTACGGTGTGCCTCGTGGTGTTCGCCAGCCACACGACCGCATCGGGCAAATTGGGGGTGAGAAAGGAAATCCCGGGATTGAAAGCAACCGAATCGTCGACCTTGACGTTCAAATCGATCAAAGCGTTCCAGGTCTCCAGCCATTCGAGCTTGCGCGCGCCCCACTTGCCGGCCCGATCAAGATCGATCTGATACCTGACCGCGTTGCTGATTTCGCACTGCACGCCTCTAATCACGTCGTAGAGAATGCGCTTCTTTCTTTCATGCCCGAGCAAGGGCGCGGCTTCCGGAATGAGGCAGCCGGAAAGGCTTGGGGCGATCAAGCAGAAAAGCGCAATGAAAAATATGGATCGACGAATGAACGCGCGCTCAGCCATGTCGAGCACTCCTCAGCCAGAATCGGTCAAACAACTGAATTACAATCAACTACACTGTCGATGAGGCGTGCGCGGCCAGCGCCGACTCGCTCAAGCCGCAAAGATCATAGGCAAGCGTGAGCAGCGGCGCAACTAATGGAGAATAAACAGCTATTTTGCATCCGCGCCGACAGCTTGACGCCTGGCCTGTTCCGTCGAAGGCCAATAAACCCGCATTCGCCGGATGAACTCTGATTTTGCTGTACAATTTCGGCATTTATGGCATCATTTTCAGAAGGTTAGGCTCGTTTGAGCGAGGCGGCGATGACGAACCCGGCGGGTGAATCGGCTAGCGAG
>VGDY01000043.1 GCA_016869555.1 Alphaproteobacteria bacterium
GTCGGCTTCATATGCGGCGTTGGAGCGGGCGATTTCGATTTCGCGGGTCGTGGGCGACCAGCCGCCGCCGAGCGCCTGATAGAGGCTCGTCGCCGCCTGAAAATGGGAGAGCCGCGCGATGGCCAGCTGGTCCTGCGTCTGGAAATAGCTCGTCTGCGTTTGCGCCAGCGTCACGATGTCAATTGTCCCTTCCCGCAGTGTCATCTCCGCTGCGTCCAGCGCGCGGCGTGCGGCGGACACCGCGACGCTCAGGAACTTCATCTGGCGGTCTGTCTCGCGTATTGCAATCAGCGCGTTCTCGGTTTCGGACAACGCGGTTAGAATTTGCTTGCGGTAAAGCGCAGCGAGTTCCGAGTAGCGGCCTTTCTGGAAATCATATTGGCCCTGCAGATTCCATCCGTCTAACACCGGCTGCGTCAGCGTGCCCGCCAGTTGCAAGCCGATGGCGTCTGGCCGAAGCAGCAGCGTCGAGAGAAGCGCGCTCTGAAACCCATAAAGGCTGGTCAGGCTTAGAGACGGGAAAAAGGCGGCCCGCGCCTGCAGCACCGAAAATTCCTGCGAGGCGAGTCGCGCTTCCGCCTCGGCCACGTCGGGGCGGCGTAACAGCACTTCCGACGGCAGACCCGGCGCGATGCGCGGAAAGGCCAGCTGAATCAGCGAGCCGCCCTTGATCGTCATGCTCTCGGGCGTCTGTCCCAGCAGCACCGCAAGATTGTTGCGGGTCTGGCGCAGGGTCTGTTCGAGCGGCGGGACGGTCGCCTGCTGCTGCGCCAGGATCGTTTGCTGCTGCGAAATGTCGAGCACAGTCGCCACGCCCACTTCGAGCCTTGCGTTGATGGCGTCCATCACTTGTTGCGCGATGGTGACGTTCTGGCGGGCGATGCGCAGTCGGTCCTGAGCCGTGAGCACCTGGAAATAGGCGTTCAGCACGGCGGCGACGGTCGAGATTTCGACGACGTTGCGGTCGAAGCGCGAGACGTTGGCGAGGATGCGCGCGGCCATCGAGGCGTCCTCGTTCTTGCCCCAGAAGTCCACTTCATAGCTTGCGGTCAGGCCGAGCTGGAAAAAGCCGAAGTTGCGCGCGCGCGCAGCCGACGTTGTGCCGGTGCTGGACGTCGCCGGATTAAATCCGGAGCTCGCCGAGCCGACGTTGATCGTGGTGCCGGGCGTTCGCGTCGTGCGGGCGATGTTCGACATGGAGACCGACGGCCATAGCGCGGCGCTTGAAATGCGCGCCTGGGCGTCGGCTTCGGCGATGCGGGCGATCGCCGCCGCGATGTCGAGGTTGTCGTCGAGCGCGCGCTCGACGAGCTGGGTCAATTCCCTGGAGCCGAATTTAACGGCGAAATCCCGTCCCCCTGAGATCGACGGCGCCGGATGCGGCTTTGCTTCCACGAAACGCGCCGGCGGCGGCGCCGAGAGGTCAGGCTTGTCCCACTCCAGATCGCAGCCGGCGAGCGCCGCCGCGAGCGTCGCGACGGCTAACGCCAGGCGATGAGAGCGAAACAGAGCGGACGCGGTCAAGGAGTAGACGTCTCCGGAGAAGGGACGGCGGGAACGGCCTGAGCGTCCCCTTCCTTAAGCGCCAGTGGGGGCGTGGGGAAGGCCCGCGCCCCAGGGTCCTGTGGCTCCACTTCGCCCGCCCAGAACGGAAGAGCGCCGGATCGCAAGCCTTCCCAAGCGGCGGCGAGGAGGCGCGCGCTGGCCGTCAACGCGCGAAAAGCTGTGAATTGCAAGGTCGCGCGCGGCGGCGCGAGGGTCAAGTTACGTATCGGTAAGGACCGGCGCGGCTGCCGCGCGCCAGACCCTCTCGTCGCTATTCCGTTTCGGCGGCGGGAGCGGGCGCCTTGCCCTTCGCCGGCTTCGCCGGTTTCGCGGTCGGCTTCGGCGCCTCCTTGGCTGCCGGCTTTGGCGTCTCCTTGGTCGCTGGCTCTTTCGCGATCGGCTCTTTCGCGACGGGCTCCTTCGCGACGGGCTCCTTGGCTTCTGACGCGGGCGCGGCCGCTTTTGCCGCAGGCTCTTGTCCAGACGGCTTGGCGTCGGCCGCCGGCTTGGTGGGACCGGAAACCCTGGTCCAGGTCTCGCTCTGGCACAGGAAGGCGACGAGGCAGCCCGTCATCGTCAGCGAGGTCGGCGAATCGAGCGCGATCTTGCCGATATAGGTCTTGCCGCTTTCGGGATCATTGATATCGCCCTCCCAATGGTTGGGCGTCGTCTTGGCGGCGTTCTTCAATACGACCGGCGGCGGCGAGCCGTCGGGCATCGGCTCGATCCCCTTGGCGCAAAGCTTGCCTGTGCAGTCGTAAAACTCCAGCTTGTCGTCCGGATGGCCTTCGCGAACCCAAACCCCGTAAATGGCGTCGACGGCGTTCGCCGCCGTCGGGGCGCAGAGGGCTATCGCCACAGCAACGCGTAGACATGCTTTTCTCATGACGCCGGACCTCTGTTTGTTGCGATGAATGCGATTCGCTCAAGCTAGCGAACGCTGGAACGCCGACTCGGTCAAGCCGAGTCCGCCGCATCCTTTATCGGCTTGCGCGGCGGACCAAGAAACGCCGGCACGATTATAAACGCGGCGAGCAATGTGAAGAACAGCGAGATGGCGAGAAGTTGACCCATGCTCGCCGTTCCGGGATGGCTCGACAAAATCAGGCTGCCAAAGGCGGTGCCCGTCGTCAACGAACTGAAGAAAATGGCGCGGGTGAGGCTTGACGCCAACATGTCGACGACGCCCTTTCGCCAGGCGATGACATAATAAATATGAAAGGCGACGCCGACGCCGAACATCAGCGGCAGCGCAATGACGTTGGCGAAATTCAGCGACATGCCGAGCAGATCGGCAGCCTGGAGACTCATGATGCCTGCGAGCACCAGCGGGCCCAACGTCAAGGCGACGTCGATTGGATTGCGCAGCGCAACCGCCAAAATGATGAAGATGGCGATGAAAGCGTAGAGACCAGCTTCAAGGAAAGCGCGCGTGATGGTTTTTTGCGCTTCCGACACGATCACCGGGGGACCGCTCGCCTCCGGCGCGATCGCCTGGATCGCCTCGGCGAAGGTGGTCATGACGACGCGGTCGTTGCTGTCGCCTTTCGGCGTCGCCTCGACTCGCACAACGCCCGCGTCGGAAATCCAGTCGCGACGCAAATCCGCCGGCAGCGTGTCGATCGTGACGCGCTGCGCCTGCAGCGCCTGTCGAATTTCGCTCAGCATTTTGTCGAAGCCGCCAAACACCGCTTGGCGCGCCATGGCGCGCGTTTCCGGGCTCGCTTTCGCAAGCGCGTCGAGGTCGTCGGCGAAGCGCGTCACGGCCGGTATGGGCTTCTTGGCGGTCGCCTTGCGCAGCGCCTTGGCGGCGCCGATCAAGGCTTTGACGGTCTCGGCGTCGCTTGGCGGCGATTTCAGCTTCGGCGACAGCGCGCCGCGCAATTGCGACACCGCCATGTCGACGAGGGCGAGCTTGTCGTCCTGGTCCTTCGGGATCAGCGATTCGATCGAGTCGACGTGATCGACTTCCGGCAGCGCGGCGATTTTCTTTTCCAATTCGCGCGCGGCTTCAAGCGACGGCGCCAGCACCTCGATCTTGTTGGGCGCGGTTTTCGGATCCTTCGAAAGATCGAGGAAGGTCGCGACCGATTCGACCCTTTGATCGCGCAGATTCATCGGATTGGAATCGAAGGTCAGATGCATCAGCGCGGGCATGCCGGCGAGCACGACGACCGCCGTGGCGATCAGCACGAAGGCGCGGTGATGCGCGATCCAATGGTCGACGGCGGCGAGGGACGTCGTCGCGATCGGCACATGTTCGGCGCGCGGGCGCAGCAGTTTGATCGCCGCCGGCAGAAAAGTGAGCGTTGCGACATAAGCGACGATCATGCCGACGCCGGCGATCAGTCCGAGTTCGGAAACGCCGCTGAACGACGTCGGCAAAAAGCAGAAGAAACCGGCAAGCAGCGACACGGCGGCGAGGGTTAGCGAGCTTCCGATGCCGCGGGTCGCCGAGAGTAGCGAGCGTTCGAGATCATTGTCATTGTGCCGTTCTTCGCGATAGCGGGTCGCGAATTGGATGCCGAAGTCCACGCCCAGCCCGATGAACAGCGCCGCGAAGGCCACCGAGATGAGATTGAAGCGGCCGATCATCAAAATGCCGAGCCCCGACGTCATGGCGAGACCGGCGATCAGCGTGATCAGCACCGCAAGGATGAGCTTTGGCGAACGCAGCGCCGCGAACAGAATGAGCGTCACAACGGCGAGCGTGCCGGTTGTGTTCAAGGCCATGTTTTCCGAAATGGTGGCGAATTCGTCGGCGGCGAGCGGGATTTGGCCCGTCAGGCGAAGCCTGATTCCATGTTCCTCGTCGAGACGCAGATCCGCGGCGGTCTTTCGCACGAGTTTGATCGCGTCGCCTCCCGGCTCAAGGTCGGTATAGTCGACGATCGGTTTGGCGATGACGATCCGCCGCTTTTCCAGTTCCGGAGGCGCCGGCGCGGTTCCGCCGGAGGCCAACAGCTTGCCCCAGTCGACCTCGGCCGGTTTTCCCGCGAGCGTCGATTCAATCGCGGCGGAAAACTCTTCGACCCCGCCGACGTACATTTTCAAGGCGCGTTCGCTGCCGGAAGCGGATTTGAAATTGCCGACGAGGACATTCGACAGACCGCGCAGCGTGGGGTCTTCGGCGAGCGGCTGTAAAACGTCGCGCTGGCCGATCATGACGCCGATATGCTTTTCAATGTCCGACGCTGGCAGGAACAGCAGGCCGTTCTTGCGGAAATATTCGTGCTCGTCGGGACGCCATACCCGCGAGAAGAGCGGACTTCCCTGCAGGGCGCCGTTGAGGCGCTTCGCCGCGTCGTCGGCTTCTTCGCCCGTCTTGGCGTCGATGACGACGACGATGACGTCGAGAAGATCAGGAAAGGCTTTGTAAAGCGCCGCTTCGTTCTTCCGCCAGGCGACGTCCGGCGAAAAAAGATTGGCGGTTTCGGTGTCGATCGCAAATCGTTCGACGGTGACATAAACGCCGCCCGCCGTCAGACCGAAAGTGAGCAGAACCACTGTCCAGGGCCAGCGGAGGCAAAAGGCGACCAACTTTTCGAGCATTCTGTTTTTCCCGCCTTTTGGCGACAAGACCTCATTGGCGCGGGGCTCGGCGCTCTTCGGTCGCGCTTCTCTATACAAGCGCGCGGCGCGACCACCAAGGCGACTTGCCCCAAAACCTTAATTACGACTCCATGCGTCAATATGACGCGATCTCGTCACAAATAGGTCAGCCACCAAAGATCGCGGCGCCGGCGCTTCACCTCCGCAAACCAGCGGCAAAGCGGGTAAAGCGCCAAAACAACGAGTATCCACGCGAGGTAAGCGCCCACGAGGCCCGCGCCCAATTCCGGCGGAGGCCCTCCGGCTTTCGCCCAGCCGGCGACGTCCGACAGCGAATAGCCTTGCGCCATGACAAAAGCCAGCGCCACGGCGACCCCTACGTAAAGATGCAGCACGTAAAAAAAGAGCGGCGTGCGGCCAAAGACGGTCAGCGCCACGCCGATGCGTCCGCCGGCGCGCGCCAGCGCGGGCAGCGCCAGCGCCGCGCCGCCAAGCGTCACGAGGAGATACAGAAGCGAGGGCGGATATTTGGTGACGTTGAGAAAGGAGAGCAGGGTGAAAACAAGGTCGCGCTGCGCGCTCCAGGGGCGCGGATCGCCATAAAGATTCGAGAAACGCAGCACGACGAAGAGCGCGAGCGCCGCGCCGCCGGCGACTAGGAGCGCGCGGTCGCGCAGTTTTGCGGACTGAAGGAACAGCGGACCGATTCCGTAACCGAGCGCGGCGACGCCGATCCAGGGAAGCGCGGGATAGATAACGCCGCCGGGCGCTTCGAACGGCAGCTTGCCCTGTTCATGCAGCAGACTCCACCAAGGTCCGAACGCGCCAAGGTCGGCGGCGTGAACGCCATCGAGGAGATTATGGCCGAAGATGATTGCGACGCCGACGAGCAGCACGTTTCGCGGCGACAGTCGCGACAGCGCGGCGAGCGCCAACAGGCCGCAGCCGATCGCCCAGAGCGTCCCGAGTTCGATGCGTCCCGAACCCATGCTCCAGATCGGACTGATGACAACGACGTCAAGAAGAATGAGCCACAGGCCGCGCGCCGCGAGAAATCTCGAAAGCGCCGAGGGGTCTTTGACCTTGACGCCATAGAGATAAGCGCTGACGCCGGCGAGCACGGTGAAGGTCGGCGCGCAGAAATGCGTGATGAAGCGGGTGAAGAACAGAAACGGATAGGTGCGATCCAGATCCGTTGGAGAGAAGCGCATCACGTCCGCGTCGAAGAAGTCGCGCATATGATCGAGCGCCATGAGCACCATAACCAGCCCGCGCAGCCGGTCGATCTCTGGCAGTCGATGTTCGTCGTAAAGCGGATTTTGCGCTTCGCTTATCCGAGCCTGGCGAGGCCCGGAAACAGCTCGAGTAACCAATAGGACATCTCCTGCACGCCGCCCGTCAGGAAGGCGACGCCGGTGAAGACAAGCAGGACGCCGACGATTTTTTCGACCTTGCCGAAATGGCGCCGGAATCGCGCGACGAAGGCGAGGAACCGGCCGAGCGCCAGTCCGGCGACGATGAAGGGCAGGCCCAGTCCCAGCGAATAGGTGGCGAGCAAAGCGGCGCCGAGCGTCACTGTCTCCTGCGTTCCGGCGACCGCGAGGATGGCGGCGAGGATCGGCCCGATGCAGGGCGTCCAGCCGAAGGCGAATGCGAGCCCCATGACATAAGAGCCGAATAGTCCCATCGGCTTTGTGATCTCGGCGCGCTTTTCACGGTAGAGCAGGCTGACTTTCAACAGTCCTAGAAAGTGCAGGCCCATCAGAATGATAATCGCGCCGGCGACCCAGGAAAGAATATGCAGATTGGCGCGCAGCACGCCACCGAAGGCGCTGGCCGTGGCGCCTAGCAGAACGAAGATCGTGGTGAAGCCGAGAACGAACAGGATCGAAGACAATAGAATGTCGCGACGCGCCGCGGAGCGCGTTTCGATTTCGAGGTCCTCCATGCTGACGCCGGCGAGATAGGTCAGATAGGGCGGCACGAGCGGCAGCACGCAGGGAGACAGGAAAGACAATAGTCCCGCCGCCGCAGCCGCCGGGAAGGTGACATTCGTCATTCAGCGTCCTCAGCACGATCGCTTGCCGACTTCTGCCACAGGCGCGTCGGCGCGCATAGCTTGGCGCGCAAGAAAAAACCCCGCCGAAGCGGGGTTTTTATCCGCCGGTTCGATTGCTAGTTGTTGCGCTGGCCGAACAGGAACAGCAGCGACTGGAACATGTTGATGAAGTCCAGATAGAGCGAGAGCGCGCCAAAGACGCTCTTCTTCTGGGCGACTTCATGGCTGTCGCTCGCGTAATACATGTCCTTGATGTTCTGCGTGTCCCAGGCGGTCAGCCCGGCGAACACCAGAACCGCGATAATCGACAGGGCGAACTGCAGGCCGGTCGATTGCAGGAACAGATTGACGAGGCCGGCGATCACGAGACCCCAGACGCCCATCACCAGGAATGAGCCGAAGGCGGAAAGATCGCGCAGCGTCATGTAGCCGTATATGCTCAGACCGCCGAACGCCGCCGCGGTGATAAAGAAGATGCGCGCGACCGATGCGCCGGTGAAGACCAGCAGGAGCGACGACATCGACAATCCCATCACCGCCGCAAAGGCGAGGAAAAGATTGCGGGCCGTCGCCGCCGAAATCTTGTTGGCGCGAGCGCCGATGAAAAAGACGAATGCAAGCGGCGACAGAATCACCACCCAGCGCAGCGGCGTCGTGTAGAGCATCTGGCCGAAGGGCGTCAGCGCGATCTCGCCAGGCGCCGTCTTGGCCACCGCCAGCATGTAGGTGCCGAGCGCGACAAGTCCCGTCACGCCCAGGCCGAGCGTCATATAGTTGTAAACGCCAAGCATATAGGCCCGCAGGCCCTGGTCGATCTCAGCCGTGGTCGGCCGCGCGACCCCGCGCCCGTAGCCGAAGCTGGTGTTGCGGTCGAAGTTGGACATGTGATCCTCTTGCTCTGGTGGCTGGTCCGCGCCTCGCGTCAGGGAAAGCGCTCCCTAGCCTCGCGCTGAATATGGCTCCGCCTCAATTGAGTGGCAAGCCGGCGACGAATGAACTCTTGTTAAGGTGGTTGCGAATTGAGGCGCCTTCACGAAAGTCGACGCGTCCTGGACGCTTTTCTGATGCTTGTCAATTTATGTTGCGCTGCACAGGGCGGCCCGCAGCGAATCGGGCCTTTTGGCGTCTGCCGGTCTCGAGACAGGCGCGCGCCGGACTGGAGAGCGCGTTGCGCAGCGCGGGATGGCGGCCGATCGTCACACCCTTGCTGATGGCCGGGAATCCGCTAACATCAAGTCTCAGGCGTCCTCGCGACGTTGTCTTAAGCGTAAGCTTGACGGAACTGCTTTGTGCGGCGCAAAGCGGCATTACTGAGAGTCCCGTGTTCTTGCACACGAAGACCCAGGAGGTCATCATGCGTGAAGGTGGAAATCCGGACGCGCATTCCGCGCCGCAGGGGGGCGAAGTCCGCTCCGCTTCGGAGCGCATGCGCCGTTTCGCCAAAGGCGTTCGTCTCTCAGTTCTTCCAGTCGCCGCAGTCCTCGCGGCTGCCGTCGCCGGCGCGCCAGCTCCCGCCGAAGCTCATGGCCGCCTGGGCGCCGCGGAAGGCCAATGCCGACTGTTCATCGGCCCCGACATCATGAAATTTACCGGTTATCTGCCCGAAGCCTCCAAGAACGAGTTCTGCGAGGACATTCCGGCGACCGGGCCGATGATCATGGTGTTGGACGCCGAGCAGATCGAACTGCGCGACATGAAAGTCGAATTGCGCATCGTCAAGGATGTCGGCGGCGAGGATAAGGAGAATGAAAATCTCGAGGCCGTCACGGTCGCCCACAAGGATCCGAAAAACTATCCGAGCGGCACGATTAATTTCGAGCATACATTCGAAGAGCCGGGTTATTTTGTCGGCATCGTCACGGTGACGGGCGATCATGGCGAGCGATGGGTGTCGCGCTTCCCCTTCTCGGTGGGGAAGAGTTTCATGCGCGATCTCCCCGTCTATATTACCCTCGGGCTCGGCACGCTCGCCGTCTTCGCGATCTATCTGGTCCATCGCCGTCGCGAAACGGCGGCGACCAAGGCCCACAAGCCGCCGCCCGCGCCGCCGCCGACGACGCCGGATGAGGATCACGGCCCGGAGGCGACTCCAGCGGAGTGAATGGCCGTTCGCCTTGACGTCGGAATTCGCGCCGGCGCTAGAGCGCGTTGCGAAAAAGTGGGAACCGGTTTTTCGCGTAAAGCGCGCTCTAAACTTTTGGAATCGATCACGCTGCATTTGGGCGATTCCGCCCAAATGCAGCGTGATCTAGTGCGTCGGCGTTTTTTTGGCGTCGCGCACAGACTGATTTCACTGTTCGGGCGACGCCCCGCCGCCATCGATCTGACGGCCGATCTGCGCAATCGCCCGCTGATAGACGGTGGCGGCGTTCCACGCCTGAATCGCGCCGAAATTGCTTTCGCCCGGCTGATAGCCGCCGCCGGCGCGCCAGCCATGGGCGTGAAGGAAGTTCGCCGTGGCGTTAAGCGCCGCGGCGGCGTTGTCCAGATTCCCCCCGCCGCCATAATTCAGGATGTTTTTCGGCAAGAACTGCGTATGGCCGATCTCGCCATGCATCGACCCGCGCGCGTTCGGCGCCAGCGCGCCGCGATCGACCAGAGTCAGCGCGGCGTAAAGCTGATCGGTGAAATAGTCGGAGCGTCGGCAGTCATAGGCGAGCGTCGCCACCGCCGAAAGCGCGTGCTGATTGCCGTGCACGGCGCCAAACCCCGTCTCCATCCCCCAAATGGCGAGAAGTGGTCCGGGCGGCACGCCATAGCGCTGCTCGATTTGCGAGAAGAGCCCGCCGTAGGACCGCTTGAGCGTGCGCCCGCGCGCCACGATCGCCGGGCCGCCCCGTTTCGCCAGGAATTGGTCGAGGGACAGGCGGAAGCTTTTTTGGCCGCGATCGGCCGAAATCGTGGCCGTATTGTAATGCGTCCCCATTAAGGCGCTGATTCCGGCCTGACCTATGCCCTGGCCGCGCGCCTCCTGGGCGAATTCCTGCTTCCAATTCTCGAAGCCCGCCCCCGAATTTCCGCATTGGGCCGCCGCCGCCGGATGAATCATCGCGCCAAAAGCGAGCGCAGTGGCAATTCTGAGGACAGTCCGCATAGCTGTTTTCCCCTTTGTCCCAATAGCATTGAACGAGTTTTTTTCGAGCTTCAACATCGGGCGTTGGCTTTCGCGCCGTTCGGCGCAGCCTATCCGTTTCTCTTTGCTCTTTCATCCTGCTTTCAACGGGAGCTTACCCTGAATGGACATTTTTGCGCCACCGCCGCGTATCGATCGTAAGCTTGACTTGAGTCGATCCGCGCGCGCCAGAGCCGCCCAATGAGCGGCGCGGCGTTCGGATCGGTTCGATCGCAAAATCGCGCCCGCTTCCGACGCGTCTCGACGCGATCGGATCGCGGCCCGCGGAAGGACGCCATCATTGACGAATGGCGTCAGTCGGCTAGCATCTCCCGTTCTTTAGGCCTCATGCGTTCCCGGACGACTGTCGCTGCAGCCCATGCGCGCGGGAGACGGGCCGGTAGAATGGGGATGCCTCTTGCAAGACATTCTCGAAAGCGATTGGACGCTCGCCGCCGTTAAACGTCGCGAAGAGGAGCGGCTAAGGAGCGAGCGCGCCGCGCGTGAGGGCGACGCGCCAACGATCCAAGCGTCTCACGCTCCGGACATGTCAGGCGATCATTGGATCGCCGCGGCCTTCAGGCGCCGACAAGAGGAAGAACGCGCCAGGGCGGCGAGCCATCCGCCTTCCGGCGATCGCGCTGACGCGGCCAGCAGGGAAGTTCCCGTCGACAATTGGCTCGTCGAAGGCTTCAAGCGCCATCAGGAAGAAGAGCGACGCCTCGAAATCATCGCCAGATCGGAAGAAGCCGTCGCCGACGCCGCAGGAGACGATCATCCGACTTCTGCGTCGATGCGGGCGCTTGTCGTCGTAGACGAGATCGGCAAGCCGGCGCAGGCCGGGAACGCGGGCGGCGAGGCGGGCGCCGGCGGTCAAGCATCATCTGGAGATTTCGGCGCGCTCGTCGCCCGACGCGGCGGAACCGCTCTCGTAACGAGGCCGAGAGGCGCCGCGCGTCTGATCGCCATCGCCGGCGTTATCGTCGTCGGCCTGGTTTCCGTCTTCGGCCTCAAGACGGCGCTGTGGAATTTGGGCGAGTCGCCGCGCAGCTTCGACCAAGGCCCGCCAAAAGCAAACCCGCCGCCGCCAAAAACCAGCGTGGCGCCGCCGCCAAAGCAGACTCGCGCTCCGGCCGATGGCGGCGATCCGCCAGCGCATCCGGCCGACGCCGCGCCCGCAAAGCCCGGCGACGCCGCCCCAGCGCCCCCGAAGCCGCAAACGTCAACGCCAAATCCGGCTGCGCCGATTCCCCAGCCGCAGCCGCAAGCGCCGTCTCCCTCTGCCCAGCAGGGCGACAAGCCTGCCCAAGACAATCGGGCCGCGCCGGCCGCGCCAGTTCCGGCCGGCCCCAAAGACGCGGCGTCGCCTGCAAAGCCGGACACGGATTCAACTGCGAAGCCCGCGTCCATCGGCTCCGGCGCCGAACCGGATCAAAACGCTTCTGACCCGCAACGCAGTGCGCCAAACGCCAACAGCGACTCGAAGCCGAAGCAGCAGGCGAAGGGCAAGAACGGCGCGCGGCATCCTTCCGGGAAGTCCGACGGCCTTTCGGCCTTGCTGAAGCGCACCGCCAATTCGGTTCGCAGATTTTTCGGGCGGCTCGGCGTGCGCCAGTAAATTTTGCCAGTCCGCGGCGCAAGGGTTTATTGGACCCGGCGCGCGACGATGCCCATTTGAAGATCACGCGACAGGCTGGTCGAAAGAGCCGTGTCGGTCTCTGCATTCCATGAGACGCGAGCAATCCCGTGAGAACGATCATCGAGCCGTTTCGCATCAAGATGACCGAAGCGCTGCCGATCACGACGCGCGGCGCGCGCGAAGACTATCTGGCGAGGGCCTTCAACAATGTCTTCCTGTTGGACGCGGACCACGTCACCATCGACCTGCTGACCGACAGCGGCACGGGCGCGATGTCCGACCGCCAATGGTCGGCGCTGATGCTCGGCGACGAAAGCTATGCGGGCAGCCGCTCCTGGCGGCGGTTCGAGCAAACCATACGCGGCATTACCGGCTTCAAACATATTTTCCCGACGCATCAGGGGCGGGCGGCGGAGCGCATTCTCGCCGCGACCCGTCTGAAAGCCGGGAACGTCGTTCCCAACAACGGCCATTTCGACACGACCCGGGCGAATATCGAATATGTCGGCGCCGTCGCGACGGATTTGCCGTCGGCTGACGCGCGCGATCTCCAGTCCGAGAAGCTGTTCAAAGGGAATATGGACCTCGACGCGCTGGCGCGACTGATCGAGACCGAGGGCGCCGCCAACATTCCCTTTTGCATGATCACCGTGACCAACAACAGCGGAGGAGGTCAGCCGGTCTCGATCGAAAATATCCGGCGCGTCAAGGAACTGCTGAAGACGCATGATATCCCGCTGATCATCGACGCCTGCCGCTTCGCCGAAAACGCATTCTTCATCAAGGCGCGCGAGCAGGGTTTCGCGGACCGAAGCCTTCTCGACATTGCAAGAGAGATGTTTTCGTTCGCCGACGGCGCGACAATGAGCGCAAAGAAGGACGGGCTGGCCAATATCGGCGGATTTCTCGCCTGCAATAACGACGATTGGGCCGACGATTTCCGCAATCTGCTCATCCTGACCGAAGGATTTCCCACTTATGGCGGCCTCGCCGGCCGCGATCTCGAGGCGATCGCCGTCGGGCTGATGGAAGCGCTGGAATTTGACTATCAGCGCTATCGACATGCGACTGTCGACTATGTCGCTTCGGCGCTGATCGCGCGCGGCATACCGATCGTCCTGCCGGCCGGCGGCCACGCCATCTTCATCGACGCCGCCGCCCTCTGCCCGCATCTTCACGCCAGCGACTATCCCGGCATCGGGCTGGTCAACGCGCTCTATCTCGAAGGCGGGATTCGCGCCGTCGAACTCGGCAGCGTGATGTTCGGCAAGCCCGCGCCGGACGGCGGCGGGGAAGTCGCCGCGCCGCATGAATTGGTGCGGCTGGCCTTCCCCCGCCGGGTCTATACGCAAAGCCACTTCGATTATCTAATCGAAACGCTGGATGTTGTCTGGCGCCAGCGCGCGTCGATCAGGGCCTACCGGATTACCGAACATGCGCCGTTTCTCAGACATTTCACCGCGCATTACGAACCGGCCGAGAATTGAGAGCCGTTTCTATGAAGTTGACGACGGACCTCCCTGGGCGGCCTGAAACTGGACAAGTTCGGTCGCCGAACAGTCGCCGCGCGCATCGCAGTTCGGACAGGTCGCGCTGAACGAGGCCGTCCCGGATATTTCCAGGGCGCCCGTGTCGGTCGGTTCGTTCAGAATGGCGAAGTGCTGACGGCACTGCTTGCATCCAAACCCGATATACCAGCCTCCGGGGATAAGCGCCGGCAATGCGGAAACTTCATAAGCGCCGTCGAATCGAATGGCTTGAGGCATAAAGCGTCTCCCAACTTCTGCTGATGATGTTCATGTAGCGCCGGCCGCTTGCGTGACGATCCTCGCTGCGTTCACGCTCGCCCCTGGATCGGCATGACGAGGCTACGGCATTTTGAATCGTGCAACGCGAGGAATTGTCATAAGAGCGCGAGTTGGGATTGCGCGCAAATTCTTAAGGCTTTCAGGTCTAAAGAACGCGCCAGCGACGTTTCCATCCTTCCCTCGATATGCGAGAGGAACAGGCGCGAGGCGAGGCCGGACGGCGGACGCCGCGCGCAACGCATTCAGGCTTGTGGGCGCTAATGACCTTTCCAGACCTTTCCGCCGACATAGCCGCCGCCATGCCGCAATTGCGCGGGCGCGTTAGCGCGAATGAGCCGCTCGCGCCCTTGACCTGGTTTCGCGTCGGCGGGCCGGCGCAAATTCTCTTCATGCCGGCCGACGAAGCCGATCTCGCCTATTTCCTCGCGCATGCGCCGCGTGAAATTCCGGTGACTGTCATCGGGCTCGGCTCCAATCTCATCGTGCGCGACGGCGGCGTCGAAGGCGTGGTCATTCGGCTTTCGGCGAAGGGCTTCGGCGAGATCGTCGTCGAAGAGGGCCGCAGGCTGCGGGTCGGCGCCGCAGTTCCCGACGTGAAGGCGGCGCGGGCCGCCGCCGAGGCCGGGATCGACGGCCTCGCCTTTTATCGCGGCATTCCCGGCGCGATCGGCGGCGCGCTGCGGATGAACGCCGGCGCCCATGGCGGGGAGACCAGGGACGCGCTCATCGAAGCGCGCGGTGTCGGCCGCGCCGGCCGCATCCGTGTCTTTTCCAACGCCGATCTCGGCTATTCCTATCGCCATTGTTCGGCGCCCGACGATGTGATCTTTACCCAGGCTCTCTATCAAGGTCGGCCCGGCGACCCTGCGACGATCCTGGCCGAGATGGACCGCATCACCGCGGCGCGGGAGGCCTCGCAGCCGATCAGGGAAAAAACCGGCGGCTCGACCTTCAAGAATCCCGACGGCCACAAGGCGTGGCAGTTGATCGACGCCGCCGGCTGCCGCGGCCTTGTCGTCGGCGACGCCCAGGTGAGCGACATGCATTGCAATTTTCTCATCAACCGCGGGCGCGCGACCGCCGCCGACATTGAGTCGCTTGGCGAAGAAGTGCGCCGGCGGGTGCGCGAGACGAGCGGCGTCGAGCTGCATTGGGAAATCAAGCGGATCGGCGTCGCTTGAGGCGAAGGGCCAAGGCGAAATTGCATGGTTGGCGCCGAGAGCTTAGCGCGCTTTCCGATCAGACGGGATCGTCTGATCGATAAGAAATCGCGCCAAGTAGAAAAGCTGGAGCAAGTTCTTATCGAAAAAGTCTGTCAACTTTTTCGGAACTTGCTCTAGCGTGGACGTTTGGGAGACGAGAATGATGCCGCCGCGCAAAAAATCGCCCACCGCCTCTGGCGCCGCTGAACAGGCGGCGACGTTGAGGCGCCGTAATGCTCGAAGCGCCAAGGCGCAGGCTTCGCTCGAGGATCGAGACCTCGCGACGTCCGACGATTTCAGCAAGGTCGTCTGCCCTTTCGCCACATTCGCCGAATGGGCATCGGACGCTGACGACGCCGCCTACCGCGATCTTTAGTTCGCTCTTCTCAATTCGAGATCAACATGACCAAACATGTCGCTGTTCTGATGGGCGGGCTCTCCGCCGAACGCGAAATCTCTCTGCGATCGGGCGAAGCCTGCGCGAAAGCCCTCGAAGAGCAGGGATTCAAGGTCACGCGCGTCGACGCCGGACATGACGTGGCGAATGTCCTTGCGGCGCTCGCGCCCGACGTCGCCTTCAACGCGCTCCACGGCAAGTTCGGCGAGGACGGCTGCATTCAGGGCGTGCTGGAGCTTCTGGGCATCCCCTATACGCATTCCGGCGTGCTCGCGTCTTCTGTGGCGATGAAAAAGGACGTGGCCAAGACGGTCATGGCGGCTGCTGGCGTTCCGGTTCCGAAAGGACGTGTCCTGCACAGGCTGGAGGCCGCCAAGGCGCATGCGCTGCCGCTTCCCTATGTGCTCAAGCCGATATCGGAAGGCTCCTCTTTCGGCGTCTTCATCGTCAATGAGGGGCAGGAGCATCCACCGCAGGAATTATGGCGCGAGGATTGGACGCATGGCGACATGATGCTGGCGGAGCAGTTCATCGCCGGGCGCGAACTCACCTGCGCGGTCATGAACGACAAGGCGCTGGACGTGATCGAAATTCTCGCCGCCGACGGCGGCTGGTACGACTATCACGCGAAATACGCCAAAGGCGGCTCGAAACACGTACTTCCGGCGAATCTTAAACTGAATATTTACCAAGAGGTCCAACATTTGGCCCTTGAGGCTCATCGAGCTCTCGGCTGTCGCGGCGTGAGCCGCGCGGACTTTCGATACGACGACCGCCCCGGAGGTACGGGCGAACTCGTCGTATTGGAAGTGAACACCCAGCCGGGAATGACGGAGACCTCGCTCGTGCCAGAAATGGCGGCATACGCAGGTTTTTCGTTCGGCGAGCTGGTCAGATGGATGGTGGAAGACGCGTCCTGCGATCGTTGAAAGAGTCGTTTACGGCTCGGCACTCGCTCGTCCCGATCGTTTCCACGGAAGCTCCTTACGCCTTTGCGGCAGCGGCGGCCGTCGCGTCCGTCCAGCCGGCGAGCGCCGCCGCCCCCGCCGCAGTGGTCGCGCCGCGCGCGCCGGCGCGCAAAAGCCGCAACAAACGCCTTGTGGCGTACTTGGCGCTTCTCGGCCGTCCGGGAGTCGGCACGCTTGCGACGCTCGCGCTCTTTGGCCTTGTCGGCGCGGCGGGCTTTATCGAGAACGGCGGCTACGCCGCTCTCGTCCAAAGCGAAGGCGAACTCTACGACATCGCGGCGCGCGCCGCGGGCTTTCCGATTTCGGCGGTCACCATCACTGGCCAGTCGCGCTTGCGCGAACGCGAATTGCTCGACGCGGCAGGCGTCGGACCGCGAAACTCCTTGCCCTTCCTCGATGCGACGGCGGTGCGGGAGCGCCTGATGCAGGCGCCCCTCGTCAAATCAGCGCGGGTCATGAAGCTCTATCCGGATCGTCTGGTCATTGCGATCGAAGAGCGGCAGCCGAACGCCCTCTGGCAGCGCGACGGACGCGTGGCCGTCATTTCCGAAGACGGCGTGCCGATCGATGAATTGCGCGATCAGCGCTATCTCGGCCTTCCTTTCGTCGTCGGCGAGGGCGCGCAGAAGCGCTTGCTCGAATATCACATGCTGATGGCGAGGGCGGGCGATCTCGCGCATCGGATCAAGGCGGGCGTGCTCGTCGCCGGCCGCCGCTGGAATCTCGAGATGACCAATGGCGTCACCGTGAAGCTGCCGGAGATGGATCCGTTCGGCGCGCTGGACACGCTGGCGCGTCTGCAGCGAGAAGCGCGGATTCTCGACAAGGACGTGATGTCGATCGACCTACGCATTCCCGATCGGGTCGCCGTTCGGCTGACGGAAGAGGCCGCTGCGGCGCGCGAAGCCCAGCTTGCGCCGCGCAAGTCGTCAAAGAGTGGTGGTTAGCAGCATGATATCGCCCATCGTCCCGCCGCGAATGAAGCCGCTGTCGCCGCGTCGCTCGGCGACTTTCGTCGCGCTTGACGTCGGCACCTCGAAGATCGCCTGCCTCATCGCGCGGCTGACGCCGCTTGGCGCGGTTGCGCCCGGCGACTGGCGCACGCATCGCGTTCGCGTCGTCGGCATCGGCCACCAGCGCTCTCTCGGCGTGAAGAACGGCCTCGTCGTGGACATGGACGCCGCCGACGCCGCGATCCGACAGACTGTCGACGCCGCCGAGCGCATGGCTGGCATTCAGGCGGACCGCGTCATCGTCACCGCCGCCGGCGGACGATTGTCGTCGCAGCATTTCCAGGCGAAGCGCGCAATCGGCGGCCGCGAGGTCGCCGAACACGACATCCATCGCGTTCTCGAAGCTTCGGCGGCGCATCATCTCAATCGCGGCCGCATCGCCGTGCACTCGCTGCCGATGGGCTTTTCGCTCGATGGCATGTCCGGAATCCGTGAACCCAAGAACATGATCGGAGAGGAGCTGGGAGTCGACCTGCATGTCGCGACCTGCGATCAGGCGGCGGCCCGCAATCTGATTCTCGCGGTGGAGCGCACGCACCTCAGCGTCGAGTCCATGGCCGCCGCGCCCTATGTCGCCGGTCTTTCGACGCTCGAACCGGACGAAGCCGAGATGGGCGTCGTCGTCATCGACATGGGCGCCGGGTCCACGTCGGTCGCCGTCTTCGAAAGAGGCGAGATGATTCATCTCGACGCCGTCGCGCTCGGCGGCGTTCACGTCACGATGGATATCGCGCGCGGTCTCGACGCGCGGCTCTCGGACGCCGAGCGACTCAAGACCTTTCACGGTTCGGCGATCGCTTCGTCGTCCGACGAGCGCGAAACCATCTCCTTCGAACATGTCGGAGAGAGCGATCACAAGGCGCATGCGCCGAAATCGCATCTTGTGCGCATCATCCGTCCACGGGTCGAGGAAACGCTTGAATTCCTGCGCGACCGTCTGGCGAAGGCCGGACATCCGAGCGGCCCCGGCCGCCGCGTCGTGCTGACCGGCGGCGCCAGCCAGCTCACCGGCGTCGCCGAAGCGGCGCGCCGCATTCTCGGCGGCCAGGTGAGAGTCGGACGTCCGATCGGCGTCGAAGGTCTGCCCAAGTCTGCGAAGAGTCCCGCCTTCGCCGCGGCCGCTGGACTGCTCGTCTATCCGCAGGTCGCCGGCCATGAATATTTCGAACCGCGACGGATCGAGCGCGCGGCGACGGGAACGGATGGATACATCTCGCGCGTAGGGAGATGGTTAAGAGAAAGCTTCTAGTGTCGCGTGGAACTGATTCTTTCGATCCGGCGCCGTTCGACAGCCAAGCGCCGGGAATGATTGCCGAGGACGACGCGTTCGGCGACCGGGCGTCCACTGGCGAAGGACAACTGGCGCCGAGTTGTGAATGCAATGGTGAGAGGCCTGGCAAATGACGATTAATCTTAAAGCCCCCGAACTTCGGGAATTGAAGCCCCGCATCATGGTCTGCGGCGTCGGCGGGGGCGGCTGTAACGCCGTCAACAACATGATCTCCTCCGGCCTGTCCGGCGTCGATTTCCTTGTCGCCAATACCGACGCTCAGGCGCTTGCCTCGTCGGCGGCCGAACGAATCATTCAAATGGGCCTGCAGGTGACGGAAGGACTGGGCGCCGGCGCTCAGCCCGAAGTCGGCCGCGCCGCCGCGGAGGAAGCGCGCGAAGAAATCCGCGAGCATCTTTCTGGCGCGCATATGTGCTTCGTCACCGCTGGCATGGGCGGCGGCACCGGCACGGGCGCCGCGCCGGTGATCGCGCAGATCGCGCGCGAGATGGGCATTCTCACCGTCGGCGTCGTCACCAAGCCGTTTCATTTCGAAGGCCAGCGCCGCCTGCGCATCGCGGAATCGGGCATTTCCGAACTGCAAAAATGCGTCGACACGCTGATCGTCATCCCGAACCAGAATCTCTTCCGTATCGCCACGGAAAAGACCACCTTCGCCGACGCCTTCGCCATGGCTGACCAGGTTCTCTATTCGGGAGTCGCGTCGGTCACCGATCTGATGGTGAAGGAAGGGCTCATCAATCTCGATTTCGCCGACGTCCGCTCGATCATGCGCGGCATGGGCAAGGCGATGATGGGCACCGGCGAAGCGACGGGCGAAAATCGCGCCAATCTCGCGGCGGAAGCGGCGATCGCCAATCCGCTGCTTGACGAAGTGTCGATGAAGGGCGCCCGCGGCCTGCTGATCTCGATCACCGGCGGCCATGATCTGACGCTTTATGAAGTCGATGAAGCGGCGAGTCGGATTCGTCAGGAGGTCGACGAGGACGCCAACATCATTCTCGGCGCGACATTTGATTCGTCGCTCGAGGGCGTGGTGCGCGTCTCCGTCGTCGCGACCGGCATCGATCTCGCCGCGATCACGGCCGACGATCCGATGAGCGAATCGCGCCTCGCCGAGGCCGCCGAGCGCCTGCGCGCGCAATTGCAGCAGGCGCGCGCCCAGCAGCAATCCGCGCAGGCGGTCCAGCCGGCGCCGCTCGTGCGGCATTCCGAGGAGCCGCAGGCGTCGGCCGGCTATTACGCCGAACAGGCGCCCGCCCATGGCGTCTATTTCGAGCCGGCGCCGCCGCGTCTCGCCTATGGCGAGCCGCAGTACGACGCCGAGGGTCACGAAGCGCCGGCCGGCGCCTATGTGCCGCCGGCGCCGGAGCAGCCGCGCGCGCCCCGCATGCCTCAGATCGAGGATTTTCCCCAGCCGATCCAGGACCAGCTGCGCCAGCAGATGGGCGGCGGCGACCATCGTCGCAAATCGCTCTTCGAGCGTCTCGCTTCCTTCGGCGCGAGCCGTCAGGAAGACGCGCTGTATGGCGCTCCCGCGGCGCCCGCGCCGCGCCCGCACATGGCGCCGTCGGGCGGCCAGCCGTCATCGACGCACGCCGAATATGGCAAGCGTCCGGCCGCCCCAGTGGGACAAGGCGGGCATGCGTCGCTCGATCCGCATGTCCGCCGCGCCCTGCAGCAGCGCTCGGCCGAGGAGGATCATCTTGAAATCCCGGCCTTCCTGCGCCGACAGGCCAACCACTGAGTTTCGCGACAGTATGAAAAGGCCCGCCTCGCGCGGGCCTTTTCTTTTGGGCGCCTGCCTTTGTAACAAACTGTAAGAAACCGTGACTGGAGCGCCGGCGCTCGAATTTGCTATCTTTTGTCCGGGCTTTAGGGAGGGTTGCGTCATTCGCTCGGAATTACGCCGACACGCGCCGCGCACGCGCCGCGCTGCGCTTGCTTTGAGCGCCGCCGCGCCAGCTACTCAGCAGAGCATCGGCCGCAGCGTGACGCTCATCGGAGAAGGCGTGCACGGGGGCCGTCGCGCCAGGTTGACCATCGCCCCGGCCGGCGCCGACGCCGGCGTCGTCTTCAACGTCGGCGGCGCCGAGATCGAGGCGCATTGGTCGCGCGTCGACGCATCGAAATTGCGCACGCGGCTGGCGGGAAGCGGCGCCAGCGCCTCGACGGTGGAACATCTGATGGCCGCTCTGGCGGCGCTTCGTGTCGACAATGCGCTCGTGCTGCTCGACGGCGACGAGGTTCCGGCGATGGACGGCTCGGCCCGGGACTTCGTCTCGGCGATCGACGAGGCCGGCGTCACCGCGCTCGCTGCGCCGCGCCGCTGCTGGCGCGTCGTGAAATCGACGCGGGTCTCCGACGGCGCCGGCTGGGCCGAACTGCGGCCCGCCAAAGCCGGTCTGCATCTCGATGTGGAAATCGCTTTTCCTAGCCCTGTCGGCCGGCAGCGGCTGTCGCTCGACCTCACGCCGGAAAATTTCCGGCGGGATTTGGCCGACGCCCGCAGTTTCGGCTTCCTCAACGACGCGGAGCGACTCTGGCGCGAGCGCCTTGCCCTCGGCGCCAATCTCGACAATACGCTGGTCTTCGACGCGCGCGGGCCGATCCATCCGCAAGGACTGCGGTTCGCCGATGAATGCGTTCGCCATAAGATGATTGACGTCATTGGCGATCTGGCGCTGGCCGGGGCGCCGATCATCGGCGCCTTCCGTTCCTATCGCGGCGGACATGGCCTCAATATCGCGCTGCTCGAAGCCGCGGCGCGCGACGGGGCCCTGGCGCCGGAGTTCGAGCGCGCGCGCAAGGAATGCCCAATGGACGCGGGCAGAAGCCTGTCGCCATAATCTCGCCAGATGAAGGTTCTTTTTTCAGGCGACCGCAAAGGCGGGGCGCGGAGCCGCGCCTTTGGCGCAGGACAGGGGCGTCCTGCGGCGCGATTTCGTTGATCGAGCTTGGAAGGCGTCGGGACGCGCGGGCGTCGCGATGCGCCGCAACGGGGCAACAAATGTCGATTTTCGCTCGTTCATTCAGTGTGTTGGCTTTGGCGTCGGTCTTGTCGATCGGAGCCGCGCCGGCGCGCGCCGACCTCATGGATTCGATCACCAGCGGCTTTGGCCTCTTCGGCGGCGGCGGGACCAAATATCAAACCGAGATCCTGCCCGACATTCCGGCCGACGATCTCTACAATGCCGGTCTGGCGCGGATGAAGGTCAAGGATTTTGAGGGCGCCGCCAAAAAATTCGGCGAATTGGAGAAGCAACATCCGTCGTCGGACTGGGCGCGCAAAGGCCTTCTGATGATAACCTTCGCTCAGTACGAGCAACCCAAATATGACGACGCGGTGCAGTCGGCGCAGCGCTATATCGGCCTTTATCCGAATTCGCCGGACACGCCCTATGTCTATTATCTCGCCGGCATGTCGTTATACAATCAAGTGCCCGACGTGATGCGCGACCAGCAGACGGCCGAGAAGGCGCTGGACGTCTTCACCCAGCTCATCCAGAAATTCCCGAAATCCGAATATGTGAACGACGCGAAATACAAAATTCAGGTGACGCGCGACCAGCTCGCCGCCAAGGAGATGAATGTCGGGCGCTTCTATCTCCTGCGCAAGAATTACCCTGCGGCGATCAATCGCTTTCACGACGTGCTCGGCAAATATCAGATGACGCGCCATACCGAAGAGGCGCTCTATCGCCTCACCGAGGCCTATCTCGCCATGGGCGTAACCAATGAGGCGCAGACGGCCGCCGCCATCCTCGGGCATAATTACCCCGACTCGCAGTGGTATAAGGACGCCCACGCCTTGCTAAAGAGCGACGGTCTGGAGCCGCACGAATACACCGACTCCTGGATATCCAAGGTCGGCAAGACGCTGCACGCGATTTAGCCGTCCTTTGCAAAGCGCGCCTGCATAAAGGCGCCGGCATGCGCCAGGGCGCGCCGGCCCTCGTCAAGCCGCGCGTTCCATAGCGGCCATGCGTGAATCATCCGCGGCCAGATTTCCAATGTGACCGAGACGTCGGCGGCGCCGGCCGCCGAGGCGAGGCGCGTCGAATCGGAAAGCAGCGTTTCGTTGGAGCCGACCTGAATCAGGAGCGGCGGCAGGCCGGCGAGATCGCCGAAGAGCGGCGAAACGCGCGGGTCGCGGCGATCGATTCCCGCCGGGACATAGGCTTGCGCAAGCTCCTCGAGATAGGGCCTGTGCAGCAGCGGATCGACGCCGTCCTTGGTCGCCAGCGTATCGCCCGACAGCGTCAGATCGGTCCACGGCGACGCGAGCCAGGCGCAGGCGGGCAGCGCCTCCTTAAGATCGCGCAGGCGCATGAGGAGGGCGAGCGTCAGCCCGCCGCCGGCGCTGTCGCCGCCGACCGCGATCCGATCGGCGGAAAACCCCTGTTCGCGCAGAAATCGCCAAGCCTTGAGCGCATCGTCATAGGCGGCGGGAAAGGGATGTTCCGGCGCCAGTCTGAATGCGACGGCGAGCGCGCTTGCGCCGGCGGCGCGTCCGGCCTCGCTCGCCATGCGGCGATGGCTGAGGATCGAACCTGAGCAATAGCCGCCGCCGTGAAAGAAGAGCAGCGCGCGCGAGGCGTCGCTCGTCGGCGCGCGCGACCATTCGGCGGCCATGCCGTCGATCGAAACCGGCTCAAACGCGATATCGGGCGCCGCCGGCCAGGCCGCGCCGACTTCCTCGATACGGGCGCGCCGCGCCGGCCAGCCGACCGGCCTCGGCTTGGCGCCGAGCAGGGCGCGGATGTCGTCGATGCCGAGATCGGGCAAGAAGCTCTCCATAAATTCTCCATTTGGAAAAGGTCCCCCGCGACTATAATCCCGGCGCGTTTCCGGGTCGCGGCGGCTGAGTCGCCGCGACGCCGGGACTTGTGCAGGGCCTGATGCTGGTTCGTCTCTCCATCCGCGACATTGTGCTGATCGACGCGCTCGACATGGACTTCGCGCCGGGTCTGACGACGCTCACCGGCGAGACCGGCGCGGGAAAGTCGATCCTGCTCGACGCCTTCGTCCTGGCGCTGGGCGGGCGCGGCGACGCCTCGCTGGTGCGCGCCGGCTGCGAACAGGGTCAGGTGACGGCGGTCTTCGATCTCGCGCCGGGCCATCCCGCCCATCTCGCGGCCCGCGAATTCGGCCTTGCGAGCGAAGACGAACTGGTGCTGCGCCGCGTGCAGGCGGCGGACGGCCGCACGCGGGCCTTCGTCAACGACCAGCCGGCGACGGCGCAGGCGCTGCGCGCCATCGGGCGCGAACTCGTCGAGATACACTGTCAGCATGACGAGCGCGCGCTCGTCGACCCAAGCGCCCATCGCGCGCTCGTCGACGCGCATGGCGGGCTCATGACGCAAGCGAGTGACGTTCGCGCGCGCTACGGCGCCTGGCAGGCGGCGCGCCGCGCGCTTGTCGAAGAAGAAGCGCGAATCGCCAGGGCGCGCGCCGACGCCGATTTTCTGCGCCACGCCCATGCCGAGCTTTCCGAACTCGCGCCGCAGGACGGCGAAGAAGACGCGCTCGCCGAGCGGCGCCTGTTCATGCAGCGCGCCGAGAAGGTCGCCGCCGATATTTCCGACGCGCTCTCGGCTTTCGCCAATGACGGGTCGCCGGCGCGCGACATCGCTCAGGCGGCGCGGCGTCTGGAGCGGCGTCTCGCTCAGGCGCCGCAGCTCCTGGACGCGCCCGCCCGCGCGCTGACGCAGGCGGTCGATGCGCTCGGCCTTGCCGAAGAGGCGCTGGAGCGCGCGCTCGCCGAGACGAAATTCGACCCCGCCGAATTGGAGCGGGTCGAGGAGCGCCTCTTCGCGCTGCGCGGCGTCGCCCGCAAGCATCAGGTCGCGGTGGCGGACCTCGCCAGGCTCGCCGAGAAATTCGCCGACGATCTCGCGGCGCTCGACGCCTCCGAAGCGCGGCTCGTCGCGCTGGCGCGGGCGCTCGCCGACGCGAAGCAGACGTTTGACGAAGCTGCCTTGGCGCTCTCCGCCGCGCGCAAGGCGGCGGCAAAAAAACTCGATGCGCTGGTCGACGCCGAATTGAAGCCGCTGCGGCTGGAGGGCGCGCATTTTTCGACGCAGGTGACGAGCGATCCGGACGCAGCCGGGCCTGAGGGGATCGATCGCGTCGAATTCTGGGTGCGGACTAATCCGGGCTCGCGCCCCGGTCCGCTGACCAAGGTCGCGTCGGGCGGCGAACTCGCGCGCTTCATGCTGGCGCTCAAAGTCGTGCTCGCCGATCGCGGCTCGGCGCCGACGTTGGTTTTCGACGAAATCGACACCGGCGTCGGCGGCGCGGTCGCCGACGCTATCGGCCAGAGGCTCGGGCGTCTCGCCAAACGCGCCCAGGTGCTCGCCGTCACCCATGCGCCGCAGGTCGCCGCCCGCGCCGGCCAGCATCTGCGGATCAGCAAGGGCGCGCCGGCGAAGCCCGGCAAGGACAAGCGCGTCGCCACCAGCGTCGCCGTGCTGGCCGAGGGCGAGCGGCGCGAGGAAATCGCCCGCATGCTGTCAGGCGCCGCGATCACCGAGGAGGCGCGCGCGGCGGCGGCGCGGCTGCTGGAGGGGGCGGGGTAGGCCTTTGGCGGGAAGCGGAAATTTTTGGTGGCGGGCGAGGCGGCCGGATTGCGCGGGAGGCAGTCCTTCAAGCAAAGTTCCGTAATGGCTGGTTATGCGATTGGGACTTATGCGGCTTTTTTCCCCAACCACCTTCGGATTTTCAGCAGCAAGTTTAGCAGAAGGGTCGGTCCCTTGCCGATTGCTGGTGGAATTAACGGCGAACCACTGATCTCAGCGGCTTGTGAGTATCGTAGATTTCGCTCGGCTACTTTGGCCTGCGGTTCATCAGGAAAAGTTCCTGTGTCCGCCATCGTCTCAAGATCGAGGCGATTAGGAAAGCGATAGCCCGCCTCGCGGCAATGTTCGAAAAGACGATGCCGCGTTGTCAGGACGAATTTTTCCAAATGAAGCTCTCTGTATGATGGCTCGATTGTTTCCCACCAGAGAAGGATGAGAGCAGATATCCTCCGGTCCATATCCTGAAGGTAGACCGGATCGGTGGGAATAATGGTTGCATATACGTGTTCGACGATACAGTACATATAAGCGAGAAGATAAGGGAGGCGGCTATATAAATATGACCATTGCGTCAGCTTGGCGTCCATACCGGAGAATATGAAGTTAATATTTAGCGGATCTGTACGAATAGCGTCGTGATTTGTAAAAAGATGCATGGCTTTGTTACAAATGCCATCAAAACCGTCCCGTGCATTTTTGTCGTAACGCAATTGAGCAATATATTCAGCATTGAATCGGTCGCCTTCTCCAAGAGAATCAATAACTTTCTGTATCCGCTTCGCATGAACTTCTACACCTCCACCTGTTTGACTCCAAAGGTTCACGGGGTCGAAGGCCAGCTTTTCCGCAAAATCAGATCGATCTGCTATCACTGACTCAAGAAGATAGAGGCTTTCTTGCAATGGCTTACGTACAAGCATAAAACTGATAGTTAGCTTTGCTTTTCGTGAGGTTTCTAATGCTTCGTAAAAGCAATGAAGCATGTCGGAAAGTACGGCAGGAAAGGCTGTAGTGACAAGCAAGGTCGCCCGTTCATCGACACGGCGTGACTGCTCTAGTGGCCCGAGTCATTCGAACTGAGGGTAAAGAGTTCTCAGCTTAACGCGGGCATCGTCGGTTGTGAATTGCCAGTTGGCCTTCACGCAGCGCTTGTTGCGATTGTCCTGCCATGCGGCGACCTC
>VGDY01000044.1 GCA_016869555.1 Alphaproteobacteria bacterium
TACGCCGACATCCGTTCGGTGATCGAAACCGCCCGACGCCGCGCCATCGGCGCCCTGGACGCCATCCGCCTCACCCTCGCCGGAAAGCCCTTGACGCTCGCGGCGTGACGGGAACGTGAGCAATTACGCACGGCGCCCGTATATTTCTTCGGGGACAGCAATTTGAAAGCAGACTTAAGCAACATTATCGCGGGATCTGGAGCTTCCGCGCAAAGCGCTGTGGGCAATTACCTGCTAAAGTGTAGCGCTGACCCTCAGGTGGCGGGTATGTCCGCCTATCAATGCCTAGCTGGTTCAAACTATAAAACTTACCTCCTGGCGTACCAAGGCAAGGCCAATAATTTCCTAGGCAATGCCAATAGTTATAACTGGGGCAAAGACAATGGTAAATTGACAAAAGCGGCGGCCAGCAACGTGTTCGCCATTTTGTGGGGCGGAGGCAACACCACTAACGTAATTAAGAACTTTAGTAATACCGATGATCATGGCTGGCTGGCTAACAAAATCATCAATTATTACAAAAATCCGACACCTGTCGTGAGTCGCCCGCAATGTTGCCCCCCGAGCGCAACCAAGGGGCTCTTTTAGCATTGAGGCTTGTCCCTGCTGTGAGCGGCCTTTGTGATCCTTGTGGAATTTCGGAGGGGCGTGGGGATGACGGGCGCCCCTCATCTCCGCATTGCCATCCGCTTGGAAACAAGCTAGGCTCCCTGTCGGTGCGGCAAGCATTCACGTAAAATCAAGAACAGGGGGAAAACGCATGGCCGTCAACGTTCACAGCTCTGGCGATATCGGCAAGATGCTGATCTGGATCGCCGCTTTCGTCGCCTTTGTTATCGTCGCTCTGACCTGGGTTCCGGACTGGATTTCTCCCGAAGGGACCAACGGCACGGGCAACCGCAACGGCATTCAGGGCGATGGCGTTGGTTCCACCGCCCGCATGATTCAGTAACCAATACCCCTGCCGAACGACTTGCCGGGCGCGTAAGCTCCCGGCTCTTGTCTGTTAGGGAGGACGATCGGCCCGGCGACGGCGCAGATCGACTTGAAGCCGACGTTCTCGACATGATCGAGCGTCGGCTTCCGCTTTTTCACGCTGCTCGAGCTTTCCGCCGGAGCCAGACGCCGGTTCGGGATAGAAAATGCGTCAATTGAAAAATGGGGCGCATTTCTGAATCGATGATTTATGCATGCGCTTTAGCGCGCCTTAGCCCAGACTTGCGTCAACCAATTTCGGTATAGCGGCTCTTGGGTCAACCAAACCAAAATTCGCGGCAGCCGAATATTTTGCATCGCCGGTCCGGCTTCGGCCAGGACGATTCCCAGCAAAATCAGCACGCCGCCCAGGATCGCGGACCCCGTCAGACGCTCGGACAGCAGATCGGCGCGAATGCGGCTCATAATATGCCTGTGCTCTTCGCCCTCTGACGGCGCTGCTCAATTCGCTCGATCCCTGCACGCCATGCATCGGCGAGCGCGCGCCAGAGCGCAAGGGCGGCTTTCACGATCGGGATCGCCAACAATCCGAACGACGAATGCGGGTCCACGCCCTCTTCCTCGACGCCGTATTTGAGGCGGGGATTGGTTTTTGACGGCATCTCGAGCGAGCCGTACATCCAATCCCAAACGGCGAGGACGCTGCCGAAGTTGCGATTGAAATGCTGAGGGTCAGACGAGTGATGAATCTGGTGATGCGCGGGACTTAGGACGATATGTCCGAGGAGTCCACGAAAGGGAATCCAGAACTGCGAATGCTGGAGATGGCCGATTGTCCAAAGGAAGAAAAGGAACAGGATGTTCTTCCCGTCCACCGTGAAGGATTCCGTGGTTCGCCCGAAAAGCCAGGCCAATGCGCCCGCCGCCGAGCCGATGAATAACGCGAGCATGTAGCCAAAAAAAATGTTGTCGATCGGATGATTGCGAAAATTCGTGACCGGCGTCAGCGCCTCCGCCGTGTGGTGCACCTTGTGAAACTCCCACAAGAACGGGATGCGATGCTTGAGCCAGTGATCGACCCAATAGCCGATCTCATAGGCCAGAAACAGCGCGACGGTCGAAACAAGCTTTATCGACAGATCGCAGCAGGCGACCGGCGCGGTTGCGCCGAATGAACTGCGCAGCGCCGCGCTCACCGTCGTCGCGACGGCGTTCGAGGATATGACAAGCGCGCCCACCACGACCGGCATCAGAACGACGCTCAGCACGAAGAGTTTGACGTCAGCGGCAAACGACGCCGTAAGCAGGATTTTCCGGTTGAAGATCGCGCGGGCGATGGCCCGCGGATTGGCGCGTCCCCGGCGCATCTTGTGCCGATACGCTAACGCGCAAAAGGCGATGACAAAGGTCGTCGCCAGGGAATAGACCGAAAAGATCGATCCCGCCGATAACAATTCGTTGGATATTCTCGCAACAGAAAAGCGGAGCGCGTCGTAAACGTCCATCGAGCCTTCTGGTCCAGATGATTTTGACACTTCGTCCGGGACCGCCGCGCGCCGGGAGAATCCTTACCCTTCGCGCGTCGCCGGCGCAGGCTCCAGCTGCTCATCCTTCCGCCTGGCCGCAAAGCGTATTCTGTACGCGCGCCGGCGCCAAGAGCGATCGGCCGTCAGCCTTCATGGCTTGCGTTCGAGGTTAGAATTCGATCCCTTCCTGCGCCTTGACCCCCGCCGCGAAGTGATGCTTGACCAGAGTCATCTCGGTGACGAGGTCGGCCGCCGCCATGAGCTCCGGCTTGGCGTTGCGTCCGGTGACGACGACATTGAGGTCCGCGCGCCGCGCGGCAAGCGCGCCAAGCACCTCGTCGAGCGGCAGATGCTCATAGCGCAGCGAAATATTCAGCTCGTCGAGCACCAGCAAACGAATCTCGGGGTCGTCCATCAGTTCGCGCGCCTTGTCCCAGGCGCGGCGCGCCGCCGCCTCGTCGCGGACGCGATCCTGCGTCTCCCAGGTGAAGCCCTCGCCGAGCGTGTGCCAGGAAATTTGGCCCTGCTCTTGCCCGAGCTTTTCGAGCATATTGCGCTCGCCGCTGCGCCACTGGCCCTTGCCGAACTGAACGACGCCGATTTTCCAGCCGTGGCCGAGCGCGCGCAGCGCGAGGCCGAAGGCCGCGGTCGACTTGCCCTTGCCGGCGCCGGTGTGGACCATCAGCAGGCCCTTGCGGACGATCGTCTTGCCGGCGACCTCGGCGTCCTGAACGGCCTTGCGCTTCTCCATTTTGAGGCGATGGCGGCGCGCCTCGTCGTCTTCGTTCATTTCGGTCACGAGGCGCTCCTTTGCCCGTTTGACGGCGGCATGACGCGCGCATATGACTAGTCGGGACGGTCCTTCGCAAGAAGTGAAAAGGGAACGCGGCGCGGGCGTTACGCCTGTTTCCGCGGCTGCCCCCGCAACTGTAGCCGGCAAGGTCCGCGCCATCGGCCACTGAGCGTCATGCTTGGGAAGGCGGCGCGGTCCGACGACCCGGGAGCCAGGAGACCTGCCGTCATGGGGCGATCGTCGCCGATCGCCGCGCTATTCGCATCGCCGCCGGTGGGGCGGTAGGGAGACCGATATGACCGCCAACTCATCCGTTAACGCCGCCGCCCTCGCCTCTTCGAGACTCGAGGCGCTGCGGGCCGCCGCCGTCGCGCTTGTTCTCGGCTTTGGCCTCGTCTGGCTCGCGGGCTTCGCCAATCCCGAAAGCGTCCACGACTCGGCGCATGATACGCGCCACGCGCTCTCCTTCCCCTGTCACTAGGCCGCGACGCGCTTGATCGCGCGCGTCTTGACGACCGGCGTCATCGCCGGCCTTGTCGCCGGGCTTGCGGTCGCGGCCCTGCAGCATGTCACCACGACGCCGCTCATCCTCGCCGCCGAGGTCTATGAGAAGGCGCAGCATGCGCATGACGGCGCCGAGGCCGGCGCGGCCTTGTCCGGATTGAGCCGCACCGCGGCGACCAGCGCCGCGACGATCGCCGTCTCGATCGGCTATGCGCTCATCCTGCTCGCCGCGATGCTTCTGTCGGGCGACGCCATCGCGCCGCGCCGCGCCGCGCTGTGGGGCGCCTGCGCCTTCGCCGCGACGGGGCTCGCGACGAGTCTCGGCCTCGCGCCGCAGCTTCCCGGCATGGCGGAAACCGATCTCACAGCCCGTCAAATCTGGTGGCTCGCGACGGCGGCGTCGACCGGCGCAGGCCTTTTCGCTCTGCTGCGGCTCGACTCGCCGGCGGCGAAAATCGTCGGCGTCGCGCTGATCGTCGCGCCGCAATTCTTCGCGCCGCAGCCCGCCGCGCCGGAAAGCACCGCCCCCGCCGAACTTGCCGCGCGCTTCGCCGCCGCGTCGCTCGCGGTGCAAGCGGTCAGCTGGGCGCTGGCGGGAGTGCTTGCCGGACTCGTCTGGCGACTGCTGTCGCATGAAAAGGAAGCGTCATGAGCGGCGTCAAAATTCCTGCAACGATCGTCACCGGCTTTCTCGGCGCGGGAAAGACGACGCTCATTCGTCATGTGCTGGAAAACGCCGGGGACCGACGTCTCGCGCTCATCATCAATGAGTTCGGCGACGTCGGCGTCGACGGCGACATCCTGCGCGCCTGCGGCGTCGACAACTGCCCAGAAGAGAACATCGTCGAACTCGCCAATGGTTGTCTGTGCTGCACCGTCGCCGACGATTTCGTTCCGGCGATCGAGGCGCTGCTGGCGCATGAAAAGCGTCCCGACCACATCATCATCGAAACCTCCGGGCTCGCGCTGCCGAAGCCGCTGGTCAAGGCCTTCGACTGGCCGGCGATCCGCTCGAAGCTCACAGTCGACGGCGTCATCGCCGTGATCGACGGCAAGGCCGTGGCGGAGGGCCGTTTCGCCGATGATCTCGACGCGATCGCCAAGGAGCGCGAAGACGCGCAGACAATCGATCACGACAATCCGCTCGAAGAAGTGTTCGAAGATCAGCTTGCCTGCGCCGATCTCGTCATCCTCAACAAGACCGATCTGCTGGGCGCCGATGAAGAACGCGAGGTTGCGAACCGTCTGACGCAAGGCGCGCGCCCGGCGGCGAAGATCGTTCGCGCCAGCGGAGGTCGAGTCGATCCGCTGGTGCTGCTCGGCCTTTCCGCGGCGGCCGAGGACGATCTCGCTAACCGTCCTTCGCATCATGACGCCGAGCCGGATCATGATCACGACGACTTCGCCAGTTTCGTCGTGTCGCTTTCGGCCGTCGCCGACCCGGCGACGCTGGTTGCGAGACTCGCCGAGGCTGCGCGGGCGCATGACGTGCTGCGCATCAAGGGTTTCGTCGAAGTCGTCGGCAAGCCGATGCGCCTGCTCGTGCAAGGCGTCGGCGCGCGCATCGAGCATCATTTCGATCGCGCCTGGAAGCCCGACGAGCGTCGCTTGAGCCGTATCGTGATCATCGGCGAAAAGGGCCTCGATCGCGACGCCGTCGTCGCGACGCTGGCGCAGCCGTGACGCGCGATGCATCTCCTCCCGCGCGATCTTCATAGTCTCGACGACGCCGGCGCGGCTGTCGACCTTGGGCAATCGCCCGCCGAGATCGTGTTTCTGTCATTCTCTGATTCCGAGCTGCGCCTGCTGGCGCGGCTCTATGAGCGAGAGTCGGCCACTCTTCCGAGCCTGCGCTGCGCGTCGCTGGCGCAGTTGAAGCACCCCTATTCCGTCGATCTTTATCTCGATGCCGTCGCGCGACATGCGCGGCTGATCGTCGTGCGGCTGCTCGGCGGCAAGGAGTATTGGGCCTATGGCGTCGAGCAGCTCGAGGCGCTCGTCCGCGCGAATGGAACCGCGCTCGCGATCATTCCCGGCGACGCCCATGGCGATGCGCGCCTTCAGCATGCTTCAACGCTCGATACAGAGACGCTCGATCGGATCTGGCGGTTCTTTCAGGACGGCGGTCCCGACAATCTGCGGTCCTTCCTCGGCTATGCGACGACGCTTGCAGACCATCCGTCGAAGTGGCGCGAAAGCATTCCCGTCGCCAGCGCCGGACGTTTTGAGGACGCTTGCCGCACTGGCGGGGCTTTGCGTGCGACGATCGTCTTCTATCGCGCCATGTTTCTCGCAAACGACTCAGCGCCGATCGTCGCGCTCGCAGATGGGCTCGCCGAGCGCGGTTTCGCGGTCGAGGCGATTTATGTCGCGAGCCTGAAGGAGGCCGAGAGCGAGGCCTTCGTGTCACGCGCGCTCGGAGCCTTCGCGCCCGACGCGATCCTCAACGCCACCGCCTTTTCGGCGCGGCGCGATGCGGGAAGCGTGCTCGATCTTGCAGATGCGCCGGTGCTGCAAGTCGCCCTTGCAACCTCTTCACGCGAAGCATGGGCGGCGTCGACTCGCGGCGCCAATGGCGCCGATCTCGCGATGAATGTCGTTTTGCCGGAAGTCGACGGACGCATCTTCACCCGCGCGATTTCCTTCAAGGAGGAAGCGCCGCTGCGCCTTGCGGCGCAGTTCAGCGAAACGCGCCATGCGCCGGAACGCTCGCGCATCGACTTCGTCGCGGACCTCGCGTCGAACTGGGCGCGGCTGCGGCGCACGCCCAACAAGGACAAAAGCCTCGCGCTTATTCTCTCCGACTATCCGGCCCGACGCGGCCGCGCCGGCTACGCCATCGGCCTCGACGCGGAAGCGAGCGTGCATGAGATCGTCGCCTCGCTGCGCGGCGCGGGATATGACGTGGGCGCAATCCCCACCTCCCCCCTTAAGGGCAGGGTGGTGCGCGCGCTGGAAGAAAATACACATACAATTAACTTCCCGCTCAACGACTATCTCACGCTACTCGCAACTCTCCCCGCCGCTTTCGTCGGCAGCGTCAGCGACGCATGGGGCGCGCCGCAGGACGATCCTGCCGTCGTCGACGGCGCCTTCCGCTTTTCCTGTCTCGAATACGGCAAGCTCGTCGTCGCGCTGCAGCCCGACCGCGGCGCGCGCACGGAGCGTTACGAGAGCTACCACGACGTTCGGCGCCCACCGCGTCATGCCTATGTCGCCTTCTATCTCTGGCTGCGGCATGTGCGAAACATCGACGCGCTCATTCATCTTGGCGCGCATGGCACGCTCGAGTGGCTGCCCGGCAAATCGGTCATGCTGTCCGAAGCCTGCGCGCCGGAGGCCGTGCTCGGCCCGACGCCGCTCATCTATCCCTTCATCGTCAATGATCCCGGCGAGGCCGCGCAGGCGAAGCGCCGCACAGGCGCGGTGACGATCGGCCATCTGACCCCGCCGCTGGTTAACGCCGAACTCTTCGACACAGCCGCGAAGATCGAAACGCTGCTCGACGAATATGCGAGCGCGAGCGCGCTCGACGCGCGGCGCGCGCAGCTCATCGCCGGCGCCATCATCGACGAAGCCGAGCGCAGCGGGTTCGCGGCCGAATGCGGCGTCTCGCGCGAGACGGATATCGCCGAGACCTTGACGCGGCTCGACGCCTGGATGTGCGATCTCAAGGAGATGCGCATCGGCGACGGGCTGCATGTCTTCGGGCGCGCCGACAGCGATTGCACGCGCGACGCCTGCGCCCGCGCCGAACGCGGCGCGCTCATCGCCGCGCTTGCAGGTCGTTTCGTCGAGCCCGGTCCCGCCGGCGCGCCGTCGCGCGGACGCGCCGACGTTTTGCCGACCGGCCGCAACCTCTATTGCATCGACCCGCGCCATGCGCCGACGCAGACCGCCTATGACATCGGCCGTCGCGCCGCGGCGGAAGTGATGACGCGTCACGCGCAGCAGCACGGCGAATATCCGCGCCATATCATGCTCGATCTCTGGGGCAGCGCGACGATCCGCACCGGCGGCGAAGATTTCGCGCAGGCGCTGGCGTTGCTCGGCGTCGCGCCGCATTGGGACGCCGCCAGCGCGCGCGTCACCGGCTTCGAAATTCTGCCGCAGGCGCGGCTCGACTTTCCGCGCGTCGACGTGACGCTGCAGGTCTCCGGCCTGTTTCGCGACATGTTCGGAAATCTCATCGCGCTGTTCGACGATGCGGTGCACGCGGTCGCCGCGCTCGACGAAGACGCCGCGTTCAATCCGCTGAAAGGCGCAGACGATCTGCGCCGCGTCTTCGGCGCCGCTGACGGAACTTACGGACTTGGCGTCAGCGATCGCGCGCTGCGCGGCGACTGGTCGAACCGCGACGATCTCGGCCGCGCCTATCTTGCCGCCGCCGGCCACGCCTATGATCGCGCCGGCGTCAGCACGGAGGCCGTCGCGGCGTTCGGCGCGCGCGTCGCCGACGCCGACGCGCATGTCCATGTTCAGGACATGGCCGAGGTCGACGTGCTGATCGGCCCTGCCTTCGCCGATTTTGAAGGGGGATTCGCCGCCGCCAACGCCATGCTCGGCGGCGACGCGGATCACCTGCATCTCGATGCGACGCGGCCCGAGCATTTGGGTGTGCGCGCGCTTAAAGACGAGATCGCGCGCGTTCTGCGCATGCGCCTCGCCAATCCGCGGTGGCGCCAGGGCCAGATGCGGCACGGCCACCGCGGCGCCGGCGAGATTGCGGAGACGATCGACAATCTCTATGCCTTCGCCGCGACAAGCGGCCTCATCAGCGATGCGCAATTCGACCTCGCTTTTGACGCCACCTTGGGCGATGATGCGACGCGCGATTTTCTGGTCGCGGAAAATCCTCGCGCGCTGGAGTCGATCGCGCGCGTTTTTGGCGACGCTCTTGCGCGCGGGCTTTGGAAGACGCAGCGCAACAGCGTGCGCGACGCCTTAAGCGATGTCGAACGCCAAATCGAACGACAAGAGGGAGTGCGTTTTGCAGCCGAGGCCTGAGATCAAAGGCTGGTGTCCCGGAGCCTTCGCGCCGATGCCGAGCGGCGACGGCCTGCTGATCCGCGCCAAGGCGATCGGCGCGCGGCTGACCGCGGCGCAGGCGCGCGAGATTGCGAGGATCGCGAAAGACTGCGGCAATGGGCTCATCGACCTGTCGCAGCGCGCGCAATTGCAATTGCGCGGGATCAGCGAGGCGACGATCGTCGAAGCTCTGCGCAGACTCGAAACGATCGGCATGCTGGCGCCCAATGCGGATGCGGAGCGTGTCGCCAATGTCATTGCCTCGCCGCTCACGGGACTCGCGCCTGGCGCCTTTGACGCCAATGCGTTAGCGGCGGAACTCGCCGCCGCGCTGCAGCGCGACGCGACGCTGCGCGCGCTGCAGCCGAAATTTCTGTTTCTTCTCGACGATGGCGGGGCACTGTCGCTTAAAGGCGTCGAGGCCGACATCCGCATCGAAGCGGCCACAAAGGGAGAGATAGCGCTCCGCGTCGCCGGCGTCGCCGATCGCGCGGCGTTGGTCGCCGAGAAGGATGCGCTCGACGCGGCGCTGCGCCTGGCGCGCGCCTTCATAGAATTGCGTGACCGTCACGCCAATCGCTTCAGGCGCGTTCGCACGCTTGTCGAGGCGCTCGGCGCGCAGGCGCTGGCCGGCGCGGCAGGGCTTGAACTGCGCGGTTTCGCCCGAACGCATGCGCCCGCGCAGCGCGCGCATATTTATGGCGCGCAGCGCTGCGGCACGATCGCTTACGCCGGCGTCGGCGCGCCTTTCGGCCGCTGGCGCGAAAGCGAACTCGCGGCGGTCGCCGACTTTGCGCAAGGCGCGGGAGCCGGCGAGCTTCGCCTCACGCCCTGGCGCGCCTTGCTGATCGTCACGCCCGAAATCGAGGCGGCGCGAAAAATCGTTGCGCAGGCGCAAGACCATGACCTAATCACCTCGGCTGACGATGAGCGCCTCGCCGTCGTCGCTTGTCCCGGCGCGCCCGAATGTCCGCAAGCGCTCGCCGAGACCCGCGCGCATGTCATGGATCTGGCGCCGCTCGCACAGAAGTTCGTCGGCGCCGACGGAGTCGGCCTGCATCTTTCGGGCTGCGCCAAAGGCTGCGCCCGGCAGAGCGCGGCGCCGATCACGCTGACGGCTTGCGTCGACGGCTTCGATCTCATCGAGAACGGCGGCGCCGACGGCGCGCCGCATTTGCGATCGCTGACATTTGCAGCCGTTATGCGCGAACTTTCCGCGCGAGCAAGCGGAATGCCGCAATGACTCTGCGCTTCGACTATATCCGCGACGGCGCGGCGATTTACGCGCGCTCCTTCGCGACCATTCGCGCCGAGTCGAATCTCTCGCGATTCACTCCGGAGCAGGAAAAGATCGCCGTGCGGATGATCCATGCCTGCGGCATGACGGAACTCGCCGACGACATCGCGTTCTCGCCCGATTTCGTCGCCGCGGCGCGCGACGCGCTGCACAAGGGCGCGCCGATCCTCTGCGACTCCAACATGGTCGCGCATGGCGTCACCCGTTCGCGCCTGCCGGCGGACAATCAGGTCGTCTGCACGCTGCTCGATCCGAGCGTGCCGGCGCTCGCCGCCGAGATCGGAACCACGCGCAGCGCCGCGGCGCTGGAACTGTGGCGCAACCGACTCGACGGCGCGGTGGTCGCCATCGGCAATGCGCCGACGGCGCTCTTTCGCCTGCTTGAGATGATCGACGAAGGCGCGCCGCCGCCGGCGGCGATCATCGGCATGCCGGTCGGTTTCGTCGGCGCGGCGGAATCGAAAGAGGCGCTGCGCCAAGACGGGCGCGTTCCCTTCGTCATCGTCAAGGGCCGCAAGGGCGGCAGCGCGATGGCCGCCGCCGCGATCAATGCGCTGGCGAGCGAAACGGAATGAACGCGCTCGCGTCGACATCGCGCGACGGCGTCGCCGCGCTCGGCGCGCTGATCGGCGTCGGACTCGGCCCCGGCGATCCTGAGCTTGTCACCGTCAAGGCGGCGCGACTCATCGGCGCCGCCAAAGTCGTCGCCTTTTTCGCCAAGCGCGGGCGTGAGAGTCATGCGCGCGCGATCGCCGCGCCCTATCTCGCGCCGGGCTGCGAGGAGATTGCGCTGCATTATCCGGTGACGACCGAGATTCCTTTCGATAATCCGGAATATATCGAGTCGCTGCAGCAATTCTACGAAGACTGCGTCATGCGCATCCGCAACGTGCTCGAAGCCGGCCGCGACGTGACGCTGCTTTGCGAAGGCGATCCGCTGCTCTATGGCTCGTTCATGCATATGTTCGCGCGGCTCGACACGCGCTTCCGCATCGAAGTTTGCGCCGGCGTCTCCGGCATGTCCGGCTGTTTCGCCGCTGCGCGCCAGCCGATGGCCTGGGGCGACGATATTCTCACCGTTCTGCCGGCGACGCTCGATGAAGACAAACTCGCCTCGCGTCTCGCCGCGACCGACGCCGCCGTGGTGATGAAGCTTGGCGGCAATTTCGCCAAGCTGCGGCGCGCCATGACTCGCGCCGGCGTCATCGATCGCGCAATCTATGTCGAGCGCGGCGCGATGCCGGGCGAGAAAATCATGCGTTTTTCCGACAAGCGCGACGACGACGCGCCTTATTTTTCGATGGCGCTGGTGCCGGGGCGAGGCCGGCGCCCTTGAGCGGCGCGCTCTACATCGTCGGCCTTGGTCCGGCCGACGCGCGCTGGCTGACGCATGAAGCGCAAGAGGCGCTCGGCGATGCGCAGGACATCATCGGCTATGCGCCTTACGTTGCGCGCGTTGTCGAGCGCGAAGGGCAGACTCGACTGGCAAGCGACAATCGCGTCGAAATCGACCGCGCCCAGGAGGCGCTGGCGCGCGCCGCGCAGGGACGCACCGTGGCCATCGTCTCCGGCGGGGATCCAGGCGTCTTCGCCATGGCGGCGGCGGTGTTCGAAGCAATCGATGGCGGTCCGCGCGACTGGCGCGATCTCGACATTCGCGTGCTGCCGGGCGTCTCGGCGATGCAGGCGGCGGCGGCGCGGCTCGGCGCGCCGCTCGGCCATGATTTCTGCGCAATTTCGCTCTCCGACAATCTCAAGCCCTGGGAGGTGATCGCCAAGCGGCTCGAACATGCGGCGCAAGGCGATTTCGTCATCGCGCTATATAATCCCGCGTCGCGGGCGCGGCCGACGCGCATCGATGACGCCTTCGCGCTGCTGCGTCGCCATCTGCCCGGCGAGACTTTCGTCGGCCTCGCCAAATCCGTCGGCCGCGAGAATGAGGAAATCATCCTGACGCGGCTCGACCAAGCCGAAGGCGAAAAGGTCGACATGTCGACGCTGGTCATCATCGGCGCGAGCGGCACGCGTCGCATTGCGCGTGAAGCTGCGCGCGACTGGGTCTATACGTCGCGGAAGACGACATGAGCGCGCCCTGGCTGTCGCTGATCGGCCTCGGCGAAGACGGCGCGGATGCGCTGACGCCGGCGGCGCGCGCGCTCATTACGCAAGCCTCGCTGATCGTCGGCGGCGCGCGTCATCTCGCGATGATCGACGCGCCCGCCGAACGTCTGCAATGGCCGTCGCCGCTCACCGACGCGCTGCCGCGCATACTGGCGCAGCGCGGCAGGCCGACGGTGGTGCTCGCCTCGGGCGATCCGTTTTTCTATGGCGTCGGCGATCTCATCGCGCGCCATATCGCGCATGACGAGATGTTCTGCATTCCGGCGCCATCGGCCTTTTCGCTCACGGCGGCGCGGCTGAAATGGAGCCAGCAGGATTGCGCGCTGCTGTCGCTGCACGGCCGCGCCTTCGAGCGCGTGACGCCGCATCTGCAGCCGCGCGCGAAAATCATCGCGCTCTCCTGGGACGAAACGACGCCGGCGCGCCTCGCCCGCGATCTCACCCTGCGCGGCATGGGCGCATCGCGCCTCCATGTGCTCGAAAGACTCGGCGGCCCGCATGAGCGCGTGCGCGACGCCTGCGCCGATGCATTCGCGCTCGACGACATTGCGCCGCTCAACACACTCGCCATCGAAGTCGACGGCGAAGGCGATGCGCCGGTCATTCCGCTGGCGCCGGGTCTGCCTGACGACTGGTTCGAGCACGACGGGCAGCTCACCAAGCGCGACATCCGCGCCGTGACGCTTTCGGCGCTCGCGCCCCGCAAGGACGAATTGCTGTGGGACATCGGCGCCGGCGCCGGCTCGATCGCGATCGAATGGATGCTGAGTGATCCCGCGAACCGCGCCATCGCCATCGAGCGCGACGCGGCGCGGGCGGCGCGCATCGCGCGCAATGCCCTCGCGCTCGGCGTTCCGGATTTACGCGTCGTCAATGGCGAAGCGCCGCAAGCGCTCGCCGATCTCGAGACTCCGCAGGCGATTTTCATCGGCGGCGGCGCCGACGCCGTGACGCTTGACTTCGCCTGGAGCGCCCTGCCCCGCTTCGGGCGCATCGTCGTCAACGCGGTGACGATCGAGACGCAAGCGCTCCTCGCCGACGCGTATCGGGAAAAGAGCGGCGAGCTGTTACATCTGCAGATAGCGCATGCGCGTCCGATCGGCCGCTTCCAGGCGTTCGATTCGGCGATGGCGGTCACCCAATGGCGGGCGGTGAAGAGATGAATGTTGCAACAGCGCGCATACCCTCTCCCTATGGGAGAGGGAGGCCCCGCGCAGCGGGGCCGGGAGAGGGGTTTCCATCCTTGTTCATTTGCGAAGATCATTCGGTCCAACGGCGCAGCCAATTTCAGTCGATGGATACCCCTCACCCCGGACCTTCGGTCCGACCCTCTCCCGATGGGAGAGGGTGGGCGCGCGCCTATGACTGACGCTCCGCTCTACGCCTTCGGGCTCGGCGCGAGACGCGGAGTCGCGGCGCAGGATATCGTCGAACTCGTGCGCCGCGTCGCGCGGACTCACGACATCGATCTGCGCAACGCGAGGCTCTGCGCGCTTGAGAGCAAGGCGCAGGAAGCCGGGCTGCACGAGGCGGCGCGTGAACTTGGGCTTGAACTCGTCTTTCTGCCGCTCGCTGAATTGCGCGCGCGCAAGGGGCCGGCGGCGACGCATTCGCCGCGCGTGCAGGCGATGTTTGGCGTCGGCAGCGTCGCCGAAGCCGCCGCGCTGGTCGGCGCCGGCGCGAACAGCCGCCTTGTCGCGCCGCGCGTGACGACGCCGGTCGCGGCCTGCGCTTTGGCGAAGCGCGGCGAAGAGGAAAGCTCATGACCGTGCATTTCATCGGCGCCGGTCCGGGCGCCGCCGATCTTCTCACCTTGCGCGGACGTGATCTCATCGCCCGCAGTCCGGTCTGCCTTTACGCCGGTTCGCTGGTGCCGGCGGGCGTGCTGGCGCATTGTCCGCCCGGCGCGCGCATCGTCGATACGGCGCCGCTGTCGCTCGACGACATCGTCGCTGAGATGAAAGACGCGCATGACGCCGGCCTCGACGTGGCGCGGCTGCATTCCGGCGATCTCTCTATCTGGAGCGCGGTCGGCGAGCAGATGCGCCGCCTCGACGCGCTCCACATCCCCTATACGATGACGCCGGGCGTTCCCGCCTTCGCGGCGGCGAGCGCGGCGCTGAAACGCGAACTCACTTTGCCGGAAGTCGCGCAATCGCTGGTGCTCACCCGCACGTCGGGGCGCGCCTCGTCGATGCCCGAAAGTGAAAAACTCGCGACCTTCGCACAGTCCGGCGCGACGCTCGCGATCCATCTCTCGATTCATGTGCTGGCGCAGGTCGTGGAAGAGCTGACGCCGTTTTACGGCGGCGGCTGTCCCGTCGCGCTCGTCTATCGCGCCTCATGGCCGGACGAGCGCATCCTGCGCGGCGCCCTCGCCGATATCGAAGCGCGCGCGGCCGAGACGCCGATGGAGCGCACCGCGCTGATTCTTGTCGGTCCGGCGCTGGCGAGCGAGGATTTTCGCGAAAGCGCGCTTTACGACGCCGGCTATGACCGGCGGTTTCGCCCGAGAGCCGAAAGGTGAGCGCGCCCGGCCTGCTGATTGGCGCCGCCCGCTCCTCGTCGGGCAAGACCACGCTGACGCTCGGACTGATGCGGGCGCTGACGCGGCGCGGCCTGCGCGTCGCGCCGGTCAAATGCGGGCCGGATTACATCGACCCCGCCTTTCACGCGGCGGCGACCGGCCGCGACGGCGTCAATCTCGATTCATGGGCGATGGATGAAGCGTTGATCGCAAGTCTCGCGGCGCAGTTCAGCTCTAACGCGGACATCGTCATCGGCGAAGGCGCGATGGGGCTTTTCGACGGCGCGCCGGGCGGCGCGGCCGGCGTCGGGGCCAGCGCCGACGTCGCGGCGATGCTCGGCTGGCCGGTCATTCTCGTTCATGATGTTTCCGGACAGGCGCAGACCGCCGCGGCGATCGTCCGCGGGCTTGCGTCATATGACGCGCGCGTAAGAATCGCCGGCGTCGTGTTGAACCGCGTCGGCTCCGAGCGCCATCGCAGACTGGCCGGCGGAGCGATCGAAGCGCTGGAGATACCGCTGCTCGGCGCGCTTCCCCGCGATGAGACGATCTCGCTGCCCGAGCGCCATCTCGGCTTGGTGCAGGCCGGGGAAACGCCGGGCCTCGACGACCGCCTCGACGCGCTTGCCGATTTCATCGAGGCGCATGTGGATATGGAGGCAGTGATCGGGTCGGCGCGCAGCGCCCCCTCCCTGTCCCTCCCCCGCCTGACGGCGGGAGAGGGGACGCTCACGCCGGTTTCGCATGACACTGATGAAGCGCGCCGTCTTGCTCCCTCTCCCGCGAAGCGGGGGAGGGCTGGGGTGGGGGCTGAGCCCCCCGCCCAGCGCATCGCCATTGCGCGCGACGACGCCTTTTCCTTCTTCTATCCGCATCTCGCGCAGCGCTGGCGCGACGCCGGCGCGGAACTTTGCTTCTTCTCGCCGCTGGCCGACGAAGCGCCGCCCGACGATTGCGATCTGTGCTGGCTGCCCGGAGGCTATCCGGAACTCCACGCCGGCCGGCTGTCGGCGGCGCGCGTCTTCATCGACGGGTTACGCCGTTTCGCCGAACGGCGGTGGGTTCACGGCGAGTGCGGCGGCTATATGGTTCTCGGGCGCTCGCTGATCGACGCGGCGGGCGCGGCGCATGAAATGGCAGGCCTGCTCGAACTGGAAACGAGCTTCGCCAGGCGCAAGCTCCATCTCGGCTATCGCCGCGCTAGATTGGCGGGCGACCATCCGCTCGGCCTCGCCGGCCTGCTGCTGCGCGGACATGAATTTCACTATGCGAGCGTGCAGCGCGAAGAGGGCGCGCCTTTTGCGCTGGCGCATGACGCCTATAGCGACGACCCGCGCCCAGCCGGACTGGCGCGCAAGGGCGTTTCAGGCTCCTTTTTTCACCTGATAGCGTAAAAAAGGGCCGCCGGACGAACCAGCGGCCCAAGTCAAGGGAGGAAACGCCCAAGGAGGGCTACGGAGCGAGACATAATCTCTCGCTGCGCTGCACTGTTATATTGCTGCGGCGCACAAGCGTCAAGATTTTTTTTGACATGGACAAGCTTCAGCCAAGAGTCGGGACGCAAAAAGAGAACCGCGCCTGGACGCGGCCAAAGCGCGGCTCAAGTTTGCTCGACGGCCTGATACGAATTCCGCCCGATCCGTTCGCTTGGGTCTTGGCATTCCGGCAGGCCGAACGCCTGCCAGAAATCCAGAGCCACTCCTGGAACGCCGGGCTTGCTCCGGATTCCCGATCGCGCGCGATGCGCGCGCGTCTGGAATGACAACCGAGCCATTCGAACGGATGTCATAAGAGAAAACAAAATTGAATGCGGCTAATGCACGGTAGCCGACCTCCTGATTCCAATAGAGGCGGGCGGAATCGGAATGTCGTTCGCCGGCGCGGCCCTATGCGGACCCAACCATTTTTTCACGCTATTGGTCGGGCTCGGATCTGAACCGGCGAGGGCCGACATGTCGTGGCGGTCGCCATGCGACGTCGCCATGGCCATGACGCGCGCCGCCTGCCGACTGTCGTCAGCAGCCTTCGCCGCAGCCGAGGTCACGATCGGCGATGGGGCGGCGACCTTGGCCGCCGATTGCCCGGCGTCTCGGCCTGGTTTCTCGTCCATGGCGATTTCAGTGGGCGCAGCGATTGTCTCCGGCCGGCTGACCTCGGAGACGCGCCACGCAAAGCTCGGGTGCTGTCCGCCGTCCTGGTATACGACCCGCACCGGCTTCACGCCGCTTTGCGCGAGTTCGGCCACTTTCGCGTCGTCCTGCGCGCGTTTCTCGGCCACCGCCTGGGCGATTTCCGGATCCTGCTTCAGCGCCGGACAGGCGGCGTTGGGATCGACATGCGCGGCCCCCTCAGCGTTGAACACATAGCCCCGGTTGCAGAAGGCGACCTGCGGCTCCTGCAGGGTCACCTCGAAATGGTCGGAGCCTTCCTTGAGCTGCTTCCAGAATTCGATATTGGGATCGAGACGATGCTTGGCGAGATTCTCCGCCGTCATCTTGAACGGAAAGGATTGCATCTGGATCGCGCGCTGACCGCCGGCGAGCGAGGTCCGGGCGATGGCGTAGATTTCGGCGATCTGATTGTCGGTCATGGAAAAGCATCCCGCCGACGCGCAGGCGCCATGCACCATGATGTCGCCGCCCGTGCGCCCCATGGCGCGGTCAAGCGCGTTCGGATAGCCGACGTTGAACGACAGATAATAGCTCGAGTTCGGATTCATCTGCGCCGGGCCGATCGAATAAAAGCCCTCGGGCACTTGGCGATCGCCTTGCTGGCGCTTGGGTCCGAGCTGGCCGGACCAGCGGCACATCGGATAGGTTTTGAGATGGACGTAGCGGCCGTCCGACCGCATCTTCCAGATTTCGAGCTCCGCCTCCTTTTTATAGGCGCGGATCAGCATCGGCGCGTCCTGGGTCGTGCCGACCCGCTCCATCAAAGCGACGGTCTCGGCGGGGATCGGCGCGAGCGAGCGGTGCGCCAGACCGCTTTGGTTGCACCCCGAAAGCGCAATGGCGGCCAAGACGGCAAGCCCCAGAGCTGGCGCTATGCCTCCAATCTTCATGATGTTCCCTCCGGCGGCGCGGGCGCCGCCGCGACAGCCTCGAAAGCGAAGCCGTCAAGCGCGGGCCACGAAAAACCAATATTGGGACGAGAACGTGTCCGAATCAGCGAGAGTCTGGCGTATAAGGGCCGATCGCGGCGATTCTTTCAGGATTTACCTTAACGCTTCTCTTCGAGTTTCCGGCCTATCGCCATAAATTTTTCAGCGCGGGCCTGTTTCAGCTGCTCCCGCGAAAAATTCGCCAGATGCGCAAGCTCCTTGGCGAGCGCTTCGCCGACCGCGCCGATCGCCGCCTCGGGATCGCGATGCGCCCCGCCCGGCGGCTCCGTCACGATCAGATCGATGATGCCGAATTTCAGGAGATCCTGGGCCGTGATCTTCATGCTCGTCGCGGCTTCCTGCGCCTTGGCGGAATCGCGCCACAGGATCGAGGCCGAGGCCTCGGGCGAGGCGACGGTATAGACGGAGTGCTCGAGCATCAGCACCTTGCTGGCGGCGGCGATCGCGATCGCGCCGCCGGAGCCGCCCTCCCCCACAACCACCGCGACATTGGGCACCCCGAGCGACAGCGACACGTCGGTGGAGCGGGCGATCGCCTCGGCCTGGCCGCGTTCTTCGGCGTCGATGCCGGGAAAAGCGCCCGCGGTGTCGACGAGCGAGACCACCGGCAGGCCGAAGCGGTCGGCAAGCTCCATCAGGCGGACGGCCTTGCGATAGCCCTCCGGCCGCGCCATGCCGAAATTGTGACGGAGCCGGCTCGCCGTATCCGAGCCCTTCTCCTGCCCGATGACGCAGACCGGCTCGCCCCGGAAACGGCCGAAGCCGCCGACAATCGCGGCGTCCTCGCCGAAAAGCCGGTCGCCCGCGAGCGGCGTGAACTCAGCGACGAGTTGACGAACGTAATCGGAAAAATGCGGCCGCTGGGGATGCCTGGCGACCTGAATCTTTTGCCAGGGAGTCAGGCCGGCATAAAGATCGGCGAGCGCCTTGGCCGCTTTCGCCTGGAGCTTGCCGAGCTCCTCGCCGATCGACACGGCCTCGCCGTTTTCAGCCAGCGCGCGAAGCTCGTCCACTTTGGTTTCGAGCTCCGCGACCGGCTTTTCAAAATCGAGATAGGAGCGCATCGAGACGACGTTTTTCCTCAAAAGAGAGACCCTTTGCCGGCGCGCGCAAACTCGCCGCAACCGCCCCTTAAGTCAAGGAAGCGAAAGCGCCGGCGGCGCAGTTGCGGCGCGCGCGTCTTGGGGTAATTGTGGCGGTCGAACTGGCGGTGGTCGCCATGCAGGAATGGTCGCTCCATGGCGTCTGCGCAAGAGCCGATTAGCCGTTTCATTCGCGCCGCCGACGGCCTGCGCCTGCACGCGCTCGACTATGCCGCGCCGGCGGGCGGCGAACGAGTGCTGCCTGTCGTCTGCCTGCCGGGGCTCGCCCGCTCGGCCGATGATTTCGACCGCGTCGCCAGAGCGCTGCAAGCCGATGGCCGGCGGATTCTGGCGCTCGACTACCGTGGGCGCGGCGGGTCGGATTGGGATCCTGACTGGCGTCGCTACGACTTTGACGTCGAACAGCGCGACATCGCGGCCCAGCTTGCCGACGCGGGCGTCGCGCAAGCCGTATTTGTCGGCACGTCACGCGGCGGTCTGCACACGATGCGCATCGCGGCGCGGCGGCCCGGAGTCGTTTTCGGCGCCGTGCTCAACGACATCGGACCGAAGATCGAACATGCCGGCTTGCTGCGCATCAAGCGCTATGTCGGCAGACTGCCGCCGATCCCTTCGATGCGCGAGGCGATCGCCTTGATGCGGATGACCGCGGGAGTCGATTTCTCCAGCGTCTCGGCGCAGGAATGGAACGCCTACGCGCGCCTCACCTTCATCGAGAAGGACGGCAAGGTTCTGCTGCGCTACGATCCGGAATTGTCGCATACGCTCGACTCGGTCAAGCCGGACGTTGCGCCCGAAGAACATTGGGACGACTTCGCAGCGCTGTCGGTCGTTCCAATTCTCGCGATCCGCGGCGCGAACTCGGATATTCTTTCGCCCGAGGTCTTCGACGAGATGGCGCGGCGCGCGCCGCGCCTGGAGCAAGTCTTGGTCGAAGGCCAGGGACACGCGCCGCTGCTGCTCGATCAGTCGACAATTTCGCGCATCGCCGATTTCGTCCGCAAATGTCCTTAGACGGCGCGGCGAATTAAACGCGCCAACTCCGGCTTGTTCGCAACCATGCGAGCCTGGAGGCTCGCGGTCCAGGATGCGCCGCCCTTGGAACGCGAGCCTGGAGGCTCGCCAACGCTCCTCTGATTAAGTAATTTCGTGGCATCGCCCTAGACGACGCAATGCGGATCGATCGCGTTAAGGGGAGTAGCCCTGGGCCTGATTGAGGCGCGAGACCGCGACGCCGACATTGATCGCCGCGCTGGCCTGCATGCGCTGCGCATCGAGTTGGATTTGACGCACGCGATAAAGGTCGAAGGCGCTGATCTCGCCGAGCTTGAACGCCTTGCGCGACAGTTCGAATTGATCGTTGGCGACGGTGAGGCGGCTGTCGGCCAGTTTCGCCGCGCGCTGCGCCGCCGCCAGCGCTTCGCGCGCCGCCTTTATTTCCGCCAAAACCACTCGCTTGGCGCGCTCATATTCGGCCGTGGCGCGATCCATCTCGGCGAGCGCTTCGGCGCGTCTCGGCTCGTTTCGCCCAAAGGTCGGGAGCGGAATGCGCATGCGGACGCCTACGGTCGTCGCATCGGTGCGTTGGTTGGTAATCGGGTCAGAAGGATCGAGCGAACGGTCGGTCGCATATTGATCATTATGCTCCTGCCGGCCGAAAATGCCGATTTCCGGGCTGTCGATGGGCGTCGCGTCGACAAGTTCCGCCTGGGCGCGCGCGCGGGCAAGCACCGCGAGGGGCGTGCGCAGCGCTGGGTGATCCTCAATGTCGATGGGCGGCCGCACCGACTCCAGCGCGCCATCCGGCGGCGCGCCGCCTGTCAGCGCCATGTAGGTGATCCGCGCGACTTTGACCGCGCCCTCTGACTGCGCCAGCTCCGTTTCGGCGGCGAGCGTTTCATTCTGTGCAAGCAACGCATCGGCCTTGGCGGCGTCGCCAAGCTCCACGCGGCGTGTCATGTCCGCGCCGATGTCGCGCGCGGTGGCGACGCGATTTCGCGCCACCGACACATCGCGCGCCGCGCGTTGCGCGGTCCACCAGGCGTCGCGCAAAACCCCGGCGACTTCCAATCGGCGAAGCGCCAAGCGCTGTTCCACCTCGAAGAGACCGGTGGTCACCGTGCCGGCGAAGGCGTCCCGCTGTCCGGGCAGCCACAACGGCATGCCGGCCTCAAGCTCGGTTTCATTGTAATTGCGCAAATTGCCGGCGGCCGAGTTGCGCTGATAGCCTGCGACATAAGGCGAGCCTGGCGTGAGCGAATCGGCCGTCGCGTAGCGCGCCGAGATGGCGCGAAACTGCGCTTCGAGCGAACGGCTCTGCGCATCAATCAGGACAGCCATTTCGAGATGTTTCGCCAACACGCCGCTGTTTCGCTTGGTCGGCGCCGGAACACGGGCTTGCTTGGGCGATTGCTTGGGCGATCTCTCAAGCGCTTTCTTCGGCGACGGTTTGACCGAAGCTGTGATGCGCGTCTCGGCCGGCCCTTCCTGCTCCTGCGCGGAGACGCTCGCCTCGAAAGGACAAGCAAGCGCAAACAAGGAGAATGCAGCGAGAACCGCGCTCGGCCTCATGCGCGAGCGTCCTCCCGCCGGCCTGTCGCGGCGGCGTGACGCATCGCGCGCGCACTGAACTTCTGGCGGATAACCAAGCCGATGTTAGCTGTTCGATCATAGAGAATTGGCAGCAGAATCAGCGTCAAGACTGTGGCGGATATGAGCCCGCCGATAACCACGATGGCGAGCGGACGCTGGATTTCGGCGCCCGGCCCATGAGCGAACAGGAACGGAATCAAGCCAAAGGCGGCGATCGTCGCGGTGAGCAAGACGGGCCGCATGCGCCGGCGCGCGCCCTCTATAACCGCTTCGCGCGTGCTACGCGTCCCTTCGGAGACCAGCTTGTTGATATAGGAGATGAGCACGACGCCGTTGAGCACGGCGATGCCGATAAGCGCGATGAAGCCGACTGACGACGGCACCGACATGAATTCTCCCGAAAGCCACAGGCCCAAAATGCCGCCAATCGCCGCGAAGGGCACATTGCAGAACACCAGCGTCGCCTGCAGCACCGAGTTGAAAGTCAGATAGAGCAAGAGAAAGATCAGCGCCAGCGCGATCGGCACGACGATCGCGAGTCGGGCCGAAGCGCGCTGCTGGTTTTCAAATTGCCCGCCCCATTGATAGCGATATCCCGGCGGCGTCTTCACATTATTGGCGACTGCTTGCTTGGCTTCATCGACGAAGCCGACGAGGTCGCGTCCCGTCACATTCGCCAGCACGGTCGCGAAGCGACGGCCTTCTTCGCGAATGATCTGGATCGGTCCATCCTCGACCTTCACGTCGGCAAGCTGCGACAGTTCGACGACCTTGCCTTCGGAGGAAACCATCGGCAGGCGGGCGAAGTCCACGGACGAGCGGCGCGAGATCTCCGAACCGCGGATGACGAGCGGCGTGCGGATCGGTCCTTCCAGCACGATGCCGACCGGCTGGCCGTCGACCCAGACGCGCAAAGCGTCCTGGATTTCCCCGGCGTTGAGGCCAAATCGGCCGGCCGCGAGCCGGTCGACGCGCGCAGTGAGATAGCGCATGCCATCATTCTGCAGACCGAAGACGTCGCGTGCGCCTTTGATTTTGCGCAGTGTCGCCGCCACCTCGCGGGTGAGGCGATTGAGTTCCTGGATATCATCTCCGAAAATCTTGACGACGACGTCGCCGCGCGCGCCGATGATCATTTCCTGCACGCGCATGTCGATCGGCTGCGAAAAGGCATAGGAAATGCCGGGCATGCTATCGAGCACGGCGCGGATCTCGCCCATCAGCCAATCCATATCCTTGCCGCGCCATTCGCTTTGCGGCGCGAGCGTCAGGAAATTATCGGTGTCGTTGAGGCCGACGGGATCGATGCCGAGTTCGTCGGCGCCGGCGCGGGCCATCATGCCCTTGACTTCCGGCACGCGCTCCATGATCGCGCGCTGAATGCGCATGTCGGTTTCCGCGGCCATATTGACGCTGATCGTCGGATGTTTGCGGATGGTGATGACGGGCGTGCCCTCGTTCATTACCGGCATGAAGGTCTGGCCGGTGCGCGCATAGACGATGAAGGCGATGACGAGGCCAAGCACGGCGGCGGCGCCGACAATCACAGGCTTGTCGAGCGAGCGTTTGAGCAGCGGCTCGTAGACCGCGGCGATCTTGCGCACGAGCCAGGGCTCGTCGGAGTGACCCGGCTTCAACAATGTCGCGCTGAGCGCCGGCACGACGGTAAGCGACAGCACCAGCGCCGATCCGAGCGCGAAAGCGATAGTCAGCGCCACCGGCGCGAACAGACGCCCCTCCAGACCTTCCAGAGACAGCAGCGGCAGAAACACGGTGACGATGATGACGACGCCCGACGTCAGCGGCACAGCGACCTCGCGAGTCGCCTCAAACGTCATGAAAATGCGGTCCGAGAGATTGGAGTCATGCGCATTCGCCATGCGATGTTCGACGTTCTCGACGACGACGACCGCGCAATCGACCAAAAGTCCGATGGCGATCGCAAGACCGCCGAGCGACATGATGTTGGCCGAAAGGCCCCACCAGCGCATGATGCCGAATGTCGAGAGCGCGGCGAGCGGCAGAATGACCGACACGACGATCGCGGCGCGAAGATCGCCGAGGAACAAGACGAGCAGGATGACGACGAGAACGATCGCCTCGATCAGCACTTTCTGCACGGTCCAGACCGCCTTGCCGATCAATTCGCTGCGATCGTAGAAGATTTCGATCTTGGCGCCGTTCGGCAGCGTCGGCTCGATTTCGGCCAGCCGCTCCTTCACGCCCCTGACGACCATGCTCGCGTCGGCGCCGCGCAGACCCAGAACGAGCCCCCACACCGCCTCGCCCTCGCCATTGCGCACGACGACGCCATTGCGCGGCAGCGCGCCATTGCGCACTTCGGCGACGTCGCCGACGCGGACGATGCCCGTGTCCCGCGCGGCGATAACCACGGACCGAATTTCCTCGAGCGATCGCAGGCGGCCTTCGGCGCGTACCAGCAGCGCTTCCTCGCCGTCGCGCACGCGCCCCGCGCCGTCGTTCTTGTTGTTATTGGAGAGCGCCGACTGGAGCATCTCCACGGTGACGCCGCGGGACGCCATGGCGGCGGGAAACGGCGCCACCTCGAAGGTGCGCACAAAGCCGCCGAGCACATTGAGGTCGGCGACGCCCGGCAGGCCGCGGATCGCCGGGCGTATCGTCCAATCGAGCAGCGTGCGTTGCTCCGTCGGCGTGAGATCGCCGCCGACAATGGTGAACATCAGCATCTCGCCGAGCGGCGTGACGATCGGCGCGAGGCCGCCGGAGACACCCTCGGGCAATTGGCTCTGCGCCTGCGCGAGTCGCTCGTTCACCTGCGCGCGCGCCCAATAGATGTCGGTCCCTTCCGAAAATTCGAAGGTGATCAGCGTCACTGAATAACGCGTCATCGAGCGCATGCGGACGAGACTGGGAATGCCTTTCGCCGCGAGTTCGATCGGCACGGTGACGCGCGCCTCCAACTCCTCTGGCGTGAGGCCCGGCGCGCGCATCGCGACCAGCACCTGCACCGGCGCGACATCGGGGAAAGCGTCGATCGGCAGCTTGAAATAGCTGACCGCGCCCCAGGCGGCGAGGCCGAGCGCGCCAAGAAAGACGAGCAGCCGCTGGTGGAGCGCGGCGCGGATCAGCCGTTCAAGCATGGCGTATCGTCACCTTTCGGCTTCGGCCAGTTCAGCCAGCAAGGTCAGCAGCCCGCGCGTCGCCACGCGCTCGCCGGCTTTGAGCGCCCCCTGCACCGACGCGTGTTGCGGCGTTTCGGAAAGCAGCGTCACGGGGGTCGCGACAAAGCCTTCGGGCGCGCGCACAAACACCCAATTGTGGTTTTTAAAATTGACCAGCGCATCGGCGGAAACGCGCCACTGCGCGACGCCGCTGCCCGTAACGCGCATGATCGCCTGCACCGCCTGGCCGGGACGCAGCGAACTGCGCCCCGGTCGAAACTCCGCCACGGCCGTGACCGACTGCGTCGCCGCATCGACCGTGTGGCCGATGCGAATCAGCCGGCCATCGACCCCCGCCGAAGGCAAATGGACGCGATCGACATTGTCGAGCGCCGCGGCGCGGCCGAGCGGCACTTGCAGATTGACCCAGATCGGATCGAGCCGCGCGATGGTGACGAGCGGCGCCGAAGCCTGCACGCGCTCGCCCGTCGTTCCATGGCGCTGAAGAATGGTTCCGGCGATCGGCGCGCGCACGACGAGCGAGCTTGCAAGTTTTCGGTCGCGCTGAAGCGTCTCGATTTCCTGCTCGGTCATCCCGGCAAGCGCGAGAATTTGGCGCCGCTCTTCGAGCGCCGAGCGCGCCTGGCTGGCTTCGGCGCGCGTCACGATCAACCGGCGCTCGGCGATGATATGCTCCTTGAACAACTGCTCGTCGCGGCGCAGCTTCTCCGCCGCGAGATTCGCGTCCGAAACGGCGTGCAGAAAGGCGCGCTGCGCCTCGACGAGCTCCGACGACTTCAATGTGGCGATCGGCGCGCCCTGCTTCACATCCTCATCGACCGCGACAAGCAAGGTCTCGACAAGGCCGGCGGCCGGCGTCGCGACAATGCGCAACTGCGGCGGCGGCACGGTGACGACGCCGGGCACGACAAGCTCGCCCGTCCCCGATTCCGACTCGACGGGCTGAGTCTCGACGCCGGCGACGCGCATCTGGTCCTCGGTGATCTTCACCAGGATCGGCTGGGGAATATTCTGATTCTCGGCGAGCGCGCCTTGCGTGGCGGCGGCGCCGAAGGTCAAAAGGCCGCCAAAAGCGAAAAGGCGAAGAAAAGGAGCAAGCGTCCGCCGCATGTGATCGATCATGAACCTTCGCTTTTCAGGCCGTCCGTCTGCTTCCGCTGTCGAGGCCAGCGGGATCGTTGTAGAGACAAATCGGCACACGCCAAAAGCGACGCGCGCGACGGCGACTACCGCATGCTCCGTCGCCGCGACGACGCTGATTTTGCCCGGATGCGGCGACAGTCTCAACCCACATTCGCCAGATGGCCAGCGATTGTGAGCCTATCTTCACCCGACTGACGGTTTTCGGCAAGCCCATAGCCCCAGCCGGCCAAGTGAGCGGGGCTGGGGGTCGGCGAATGCCGCGCCGAGCGG
>VGDY01000045.1 GCA_016869555.1 Alphaproteobacteria bacterium
AAGCAGAGGAAAGTCCGGGCTCCACGGAGACACGGCGCCGGATAAGGTCCGGCGGGGGCGACCCCAGGGATAGCGCCACAGAAAGCAAACCGCCGCGCAAGCGGTAAGGGTGAAAGGGTGCGGTAAGAGCGCACCGCCCGAACGGCGACGTTCGGGGCACGGCAAGCCCCGCCGGGAGCAAGACCGAATAGGGGCGACGGAAGGCCTTAAGCGCGAGCTTTTGCCTTCAACCCGTCTCCGGGACTGTCGCCCGGGTTGGTTGCTAGAGGCGGACGGCAACGTCCGTCCCAGAGGAATGGTCGTCACGTTCTGCAAAGGACGTACAGAACCCGGCTTACAGGCCGACTGGCGCTCAAACAGCCTGTTTCGTCGTCAATCAAACTCAGCGGCAGGGAAGCTCTGCGTCATTTTGCTTGCGCCGCCTTAAGCCCGCCAAATTCGAGGCCACCGTAACGCTCCCTTAACGATAACAAAGCCTAATGAAGGCGGTCGCCAAGATTGGCGCGTGGCGGCCAGCCTGCTTCCGACGCCCCGCGGTGCCATGTCGATCAAGACCGCCCAGCCCCAATTAAGGCGTCTCGACGAGCCAGCGCTCGGCGGGCGCACAGCATCGTCGCACTGCCGGCCGCCTCGCGTGGCGCGCCGCCGGATGAGGAACATGATCATGACGTCGGCGCCGCATATTCCGGTGCTGCGCGATGAGGCGATGGCCGCTCTCTGCATCCGTCCGGGAGGCCGCTATATCGACGCGACCTTCGGCGCCGGCGGCTATACGCGGGCCTTGCTCGCGCAGCCGGATACGCGCGTGCTTGCGCTCGATCGCGATCGGACGGCGGTGAAGGCCGGAGAGGCGCTGGTCGAAGAGATGGGCGGACGGCTCTCGCTTGTCGAAGCGCGTTTTTCCCAGCTTGAAGCCATCGCATGCGCGCAAGGCTTCGCGCCGGTCGACGGAATCGTCTTCGACATCGGCGTCTCGTCGATGCAGTTCGACGAAGCGGCGCGCGGCTTTTCCTTCCGCGCCGAGGGTCCGCTCGACATGCGCATGGGCGGGCAGGGCCGCAGCGCCGCCGACATCGTCAATGAGGCCGATGAAGAGACTCTCGCCGACATTCTGTATTTCTATGGTGAGGAGCGCGCCGCGCGGCGCATCGCCCGCGCCATCGTCCACGACCGTGAGATTGCGCCTTTTCAAACGACCAGAGCGCTGGCCGAAATGATCGCTCGCGTCGCGCCCAACCGCGTCAGCGATATTCATCCGGCGACGAAGAGCTTCCAGGCGCTGCGCATCGCGGTCAATGAAGAACTCGAAGAATTGCTGAACGGGCTTATCGGCGCCGAACGGCTGCTTGGTAAAGGCGGCCGGCTCGCCGTCGTGACCTTTCATTCGCTGGAGGATCGCATCGTCAAACAGTTTCTCGCCGAAAGAAGCGGGCGCGGCGAAACCGGTTCGCGCCGCCTTCCCGGCGAGATCGCGCCGCCGGCGCCGAGCTTCGTCTGCGAGGGTCGCCAGCCGATCACGCCGACAGGCGCCGAGACGGCGGCAAATTCGCGCGCGCGTTCTGCCAAGCTGCGCCATGCGACGCGCACGGCGGCGCCGGCGCATCCGCTCGAAGCGAGACTCGCGCGCCTTTCACGACTGCCTGATCGCGACAAGGGGAAAGCCTGATGCTGCGCTTCCTCAACATCGTCGCGATTCTCGCCCTGGTCGGTTCGGCGGTCTACGCCTATTCGATAAAATATCAGACGAGCTATCGCGCCGAGCAGATCACAAAAACCAAGATCGAGATCAGGCAGGAGCGCGACGCGATCGCGGTATTGCGCGCGGAATGGGCGTATATGACCCGGCCTGAGCGCATTCAGCAGCTCGCTGACGCCTATCTGCCCGGCATGAAGCAGGTCGAGGCGACTCAGGTCGTGGCCGCCCAGGCGCTTCCCGAGAGATTGCCGCGCGTCGATTCGATCGGGCAGAAACTCGACTCGCTCGGACTGAGCATGCCGGCGACGCCGCCTGTGCCCGGCGGCGCTTCGCCAACGACGCCCAAGGCGCAGGGGCAAGAGCGACGCAAGCCATGACGCAGACCGTGCGCGATACGCAACCACCGCCTTCTCGAACGCGCGAGCTGCGCAGGCTGCTGCGCGCCATCTTTTCGACGAGTCTCGATTTGAGCGCGTCGCGCATGAGGCTCGCCGCCTTGGGCTTTCTCGCGCTCTATGGGGTGATCGCGATCAAGCTCGTCTATCTCGGCTTCAAGCCGGAAGCGGCGACGACGCGCCGCGCCGCGGCGGAAGCCGTCGCCGCTTCGCGCCCCGACATTCTCGATCGCAACGGCGAGGTGCTCGCCAGCGACGTGAAGGTGATGTCGGTCTTCGCCGAGCCGCGCCGCATCATCGACAAGGACGAAGCGACCGAACTGTTGACCGCCGCTCTGCCGGGGCTCGATTCGCGCGAAATGCGCGAGCGCCTCGGGTCCAGAAAAGGATTCGTCTGGGTGAAGCGCGAAGTCACGACGCATCAGCGCGACGAAGTTTTCCATCTCGGACTGCCGGGGGTCGGATTGATCGCCGAAAACAAGCGCGTCTACCCCAACGGGCCGATCGGCGCGCATGTGCTCGGCTTCGCCAATGTCGACAATCAGGGCATCGCCGGCATCGAAAAATACATCGACGGGCAGGGGCTCGCCGATCTGCACGGCGCCGGCTTTGGCGCGACGCCGGAGGAGCTGAAGCCGATTTCGCTGTCGCTCGACATCCGCGCGACGCATGCGCTGCGCGACGAACTCGAGAAAGGCGTGACCCACTTCAAGGCGAAGGCTGGCGCCGCGGCGATCATGGACGTCAATACCGGCGAATTGATCGCGCTGGCGTCGCTCCCCGATTACGATCCCAACAAGCCGACGGATGCCCTCGATCCGATCCACATCAACCGGATGAGCGTCGGCGTTTATGAGATGGGCTCGACCTTCAAGGCGCTGACCATCGCGATGGCGCTCGACTCCGGCAAGGTCAATCTCAATTCAAGGCTTGACGCGCGTGGCGTGCTGTCGTTCGGCCGCTTCAAGATCCATGATTATCACGCGCAAAATCGCGCGCTCACCTTACCGGAAGTTTTCACTTATTCCTCCAATGTCGGCACCGCGCGGATGGCGATGGGACAGGGCGTCGAGCGGCACAAGGCGTTCCTGCGCAAGATGGGTCAGCTGACCCGCATGCGCACCGAACTGCCGGAGAGCGCCGAACCGATCGTGCCGAAAAACTGGGGCGAATTGAACACCATGACCATCGCCTTCGGACATGGTCTCGCCGTGGCGCCGCTGCAGGCGATGATGGCGGTCGGCGCGTTGATGAACGGCGGCTATCTGATCACGCCAACTTTCATCAAGCGCAGCGAGGAGGAAGCCAAGGACGGCGCCGAACGCGTGATAAGGCCTGAGACCAGCGAGGCGATGCGCTATCTGATGCGCCTAAACGCCGAAATCGGCACGGCGCGAAAAGTGAACGTCGCCGGCTATTACGTCGGCGCCAAGACCGGCACGGCGGAAAAGGTCGTCAACGGTCATTATTCGAAGACCAAGCTGTTTAACACCTTCATGGCCGTCGCCCCCTCGGACAAGCCGAAATATCTGTTCCTGACCATCATGGACGAACCGCAGGGCCTGCCGGAGACCGGCGGCTACGCGACGGCGGCCTATAACGCAGGCCAGGTAACGGGCGAGATCATCGAGCGCGTCGGTCCAATCCTCGGGCTCGCGCCGCGCTTCGAGCCGCCGCACCAGCCTTTCCCGCTTCTCGCCAAATTGGGTTATGGCTATGCCAATGTTCCCGCCCGCGGCGGGGGAGGACATTGATGCTGCTGTCCGAACTGCTCGCGACGCCTGACCTTGAGCCCGCCTTGCGCGGGCTCAAGATCGCCGGCCTGACGGCCGACAGTCGAATGGCGCGCGACGGTTTTGCGTTCTTTGCGATACCCGGCCATGCCGGCGACGGCATGTCCTATGTCGCCGACGCCGCCGCGCGCGGCGCCTGCGTCGTCGTCGCACAGCGCGCCGGCGAATGCGCCTTGCCGCTCGTCGTCGTCGACGACGTTCGGCGCGCGCTGGCGCTTGCGGCGGCGCGATTCTATCCGCGTCAGCCGTCGATGATCGCCGCCGTGACGGGCACGAGCGGCAAGACCTCGGTCGTCGCCTTCCTGCGTCAAATCTGGGCTACGCTTGGACATGAGGCGGCCTCGCTCGGCACGGTGGGGATCGTCGATTCGCGCGGCGCCCATTACGGGGCGCTGACTACGCCCGAGCCGGTCGAGTTGCAGAGGACGCTGGACGATCTTGCGGGACGCGGCGTCACCCATCTTGCGATGGAGGCGTCGTCGCTCGGGATCGATCAGCGGCGCCTTGACGGGATGCGGATTGACGTCGCCGGCTTCACCAATTTTTCGCGCGATCATCTCGACCATCACGCCGACATGGAGGACTATTTCGCCGCGAAGATGCGGCTCTTCGATACGCTGATGCGTCCGGGCCAGACGGTCGTGATCGACGCCGACAGCGACGTTGCGTCTCGCGTGATCGAAGTTTGCCGTAAGAGCGGCCTCAAGGTTTTCAGCGTCGGTATGAAGGGGGAAGCGATCGGGCTCGTCTCGGCGACGCCGAACGCGCTGGCGACGCCATTGCGGCTCGCTTACGAGGGCGCCGGATATGAAGTGAACCTGCCGCTCGCCGGCGCGTTTCAGGTCTCAAATGCGCTGGTCGCCGCCGGCCTCGCCATCGCGTGCGGCGATGACCCCGCTCGGGTGTTTGCGGCGCTGCAAGCGCTCAAAGGCGCGCCGGGGCGTCTCGAACTCGTGGGGCAGTACAAGGGCGCCCCGATCTTCGTCGATTACGCCCATAAGCCGGACGCGCTGGAGAAGGTGCTCGCCACTTTGCGGCCGCTGACAAAAAATCGCCTGATTGTCGTTTTCGGTTGCGGCGGCGATCGCGACCGTGGCAAACGGCCGCTGATGGGCGAAATCGTCGCCCGCGCCGCCGATGTCGCCATCGTCACCGACGATAATCCGCGCAGCGAGGACGCCGCCGCTATTCGCGCTGAAATTCTGGAAGGAACCCGCGGCGGCGCGGCGCATGTCATCGAGATCGGGGACCGGCGCGCGGCGATCGCCAGCGCCGTTGCTGAACTTCAAACAGGCGACGCGCTCGTGGTGGCGGGAAAAGGTCACGAGACCGGGCAGATCGTCGGCGGGCGCGTGCTGCCGTTTTCCGATCATGAGGCGATCGCGCAGGCGCTGAAGGAGCATTGCCCATGACCGGGAGGCCGCTATGGTCGGGATTGGCGCTGGTTGGCGCATTGCGCGCCCGCGCCTGCGGCGGCCTTGCGCGCGAGGCGGCAGGCGTTTCCATCGACACGCGCACGCTTCAGCCCGGAGACCTGTTCATCGCCATCAAGGGCGAAACGCGCGACGGCCATGACTTCGTGCGGACGGCGTTCGAGAAGGGCGCGGCGGCGGCGGTGATCGACGAAGCGCATGCGGCCGAACTGTCCGGCGCGGGGCCGTTGTTTGTCGTCAGGGACGTGCAACAGTCGCTCGAATCGCTCGGTCAGCGCGCGCGGGAACGGACCGAAGCCTTCATCACCGCCATCACCGGTTCGGTCGGCAAGACGTCGACAAAGGACATGACCCGGCTCATGCTGTCGCGCTTTGGCGACACGCATGCCTCGGCGGCGTCTTACAACAATCACTGGGGCGTGCCCTTGACGCTGGCGCGTATGCCGGCGGGAACGCGCTTTGGCGTGTTCGAACTGGGCATGAACCACGCGGGCGAGATCGCCGCGCTCGTCGCCCAGGTTCGACCGCACGTCGCCGTCGTCACCCGCATCGCGCCGGTTCATCTTGAATATTTCGGTTCGACCGAAAAGATCGCGGACGCCAAAGCCGAAATCTTTTCCGGGCTCGACGGCGGTGTGGCGATCATCAACCGCGACGATGGTTTTTTCGAGCGTCTCGCTGCTGCGGCGGCGCCGAACGCCAGCCATGTCGTCAGTTTTGGCGAAACGGAAGGCGCCAACGCGCGGCTCCTGTCTTACGCGACGGATGGCGAAGGCGCTCTGGTCGAAGCGCAGATTCTTGAGCGTCGACTGCGCTTCCGCATCGGCGCACCGGGCAAGCATCTCGCCGTCAACGCGCTGGCGGCGCTGCTCGTCGGCGCCGTTTTCGACGTGGATCTGGAGGACGCGGCGTCGGCCTTCGCCGATTTCAGGCCGCCGACCGGACGCGGCCAACGCGAAAAAATATCGACGCCGGACGGCGCGTTTACGCTCATCGACGAAAGCTACAACGCCAATCCGACCTCGATGCGCGCGGCGCTGGAACTGCTTGGCGGCGCGCCGACAGGACCCGGCGGACGGCGGATCGCGGTTCTGGGCGACATGCTGGAGCTGGGGCCGCAGGCCGCCGAATTGCACGCCGCGCTCGCCGGGGACCTTATCGACGCCAGGGTTGATCTGCTATTCACCTCCGGCCCGTTGATGTCGCGGCTGAGCTACGCTGCGCCGGATTCGATGCGCGCCGCGCATCGGGCGACGCCGCTGGAGCTCGAAGAGGCGGTTCTCTCCGCCGTTCGGCCCGGCGACGTGGTGATGGTGAAAGGCTCCAATGGTTCGCGGATGTCGCGGATCGTCTCGGCCTTGAAAACCGCATTCGCCGACGAAATGGCGAATTGAGGAGAGACGATGCTGACGCTGCTTGCGGACTTTTCCTATCTCTACAGTCCGCTCAACATCTTCCGTTACATCACGTTTCGCGCCGCCATGGGGGCGGCGACGGCGCTGTTCTTCGTCTTCTTTTTCGGACCGGGCGTGATCGCGGCGTTGCGCATCAAGCAGGGCAAGGGGCAGCCGATCCGCGAGGACGGGCCGGCCTCGCATCTCGTGACCAAGAAAGGCACGCCGACGATGGGCGGCCTGATGATCCTGTCGGGACTGGTCGCGGCGACGCTGCTCTGGGCGAATTTGCGCAATTCCTACGTGTGGATCGTGCTCTTCGTCACGGTCGGCTTCGGCCTCATCGGCTTTTACGACGACTATCTCAAGGTGACCAAGCAGTCGCACGCCGGCTTCTCCGGAAAGCTGCGGCTTGCGCTGGAATTTTTGATCGCCGGCCTCGCCTGCTATGCGCTGATGCGTAGCGGCGGAGAGAACATGACGAAGCTCGCCATTCCCATGGTGAGGGGCTATGTCGCGACGCTCGGCCCATTCTTCATCCTGTTTGGCGCCTTCGTCATCGTCTCGGCGGGCAATTGCGTCAATCTCACCGACGGACTCGACGGACTCGCCATCGTGCCGTCGATGATCGCCGCCGGCGCCTTCGCGATCTTTGCTTATCTCGTCGGCAATTCGATCTTTTCGAACTATCTCGGCGTCAATTACGTGGCCGGCGTCGGCGAATTGACCATCGTCTGCTCGGCCTTCATCGGCGCGGGGCTCGGTTTTCTGTGGTTCAACGCGCCGCCCGCGCAAATCTTCATGGGCGACACCGGCTCGCTGGCGCTTGGCGGGCTTGTCGGCTCGGTGGCGGTCGCGGTGAAGCAGGAATTCATTCTCGTCATCGTCGGCGGACTCTTCGTCATCGAAGGCGCGTCGGTGATCATCCAGGTCGTCTATTACAAGCTCACCGGGAGGCGCATCTTCCTGATGGCGCCCATTCATCATCACTTCGAGCAGAAGGGCTGGAAAGAGCCGCAGATCGTCATCCGCTTCTGGATCATCGCCTTCGTGCTGGCCCTCATGGGCCTCTCGACCTTGAAGCTGAGGTGACGATGACGCCGGTCGAGACCTTCAAGGGCAAGCGCGTCGCGCTGTTTGGCCTCGGCGGCTCGGGCCTGTCGACGGCCCGCGCGCTGATCGCCGGCGGCGCGCGAGTCGCCGCCTGGGACGACGGCGAGGCCGGACGGCTCAAAGCGGTCGCGCAAGGCGTCGCGCTCGAAGATCTCGCGGCGGCGGATTGGCGCGAATTCGACGCGCTCGTCCTTTCTCCCGGCGTGCCGCTGACTCATCCCGAACCTCACTGGGTGGTGCGGGCGGCGCAGGCTGCCGGCGTCGAGATCATTGGCGACGTCGAACTTTTTTGCCGCGAGCGCGAGGCGCGCGCCGGCGGCTCGCCCTTTGTCGCGATCACCGGCACCAACGGGAAATCGACGACGACGGCGCTGATCGCGCATATCCTGCGCGAAGCCGGCCGCGACGTTCAGCTCGGCGGCAATATCGGCGTGCCGATTCTCGATCTCGAGCCGCCGTCCGACGAGCGTATTCACGTCATCGAATGTTCGTCGTTCCAGATCGATCTCGCGCCATCGCTGGCGCCGACGATCGGCGTGCTGATCAATATTACGCCGGACCATATCGACCGCCACGGCACGATCGAAAATTACGCCGCGATCAAGGAACGGCTGGTCGCGGCGGCGGAAGTGGCCTTGGTCGGCGTCGACGACGCCTATTGCCATGCGATCGGCGCACGCCTCGCCGAAGCCGCGCCGCCCGAGAAGCGCGTCGTGCCCGTGTCGGCGAAGCGCGCGCTCGATTGGGGATTTTACGTCGAGGATCGAAAGGTCTACTTCCGCGAGGAGGGGCATCCGCCCGACGAAGTCGAACTCATTGGCTCGCTCGAAGGCGCGCGCGCGCTGCGCGGCGCGCATAATGCGCAAAACGCCGCTTTTGCCGCCGCCGCCGCATGGGAGTGCGGACTGGACGACGACGAGATTGCGCGCGGCTTGTTGAGCTTCCCGGGTCTTCCGCATCGCATGGAGGAAGTCGGACGCATCGAGCGCGCGCTCTTCGTCAACGACTCCAAGGCGACCAACGCCGACGCGGCCGAAAAGGCGCTGACGAGCTTTACCGATATTTACTGGATTCTCGGCGGCCGATCGAAAGAGGGCGGCGTCGAGCCGCTGCGGCCGCATTTCTCGCGCATACGCAAAGCCTATCTGATCGGCGAGGCGACCGACGATTTCGCGCGGACGCTGGAGGGGACGCTGCCTTTCGAGCGTTGCGGAACGCTCGACATCGCGACGACGCGCGCTGCGCTCGACGCGCTGCGTGAAGGCGCGCCGGCGCCTGTCGTGCTGCTGTCGCCGGCCTGCGCCTCCTACGACCAATTCGCCAATTTCGAGGCGCGCGGCGACGCCTTTCGCGGCCTCGTCGAGGGGCTTCCCGCCGTCATCGCGGCGCGAAAAGGAGGAGCGATATGATCTCGCGCGCGCACCGAACGCCATTCTCCGACTGGGCATGGACGGTTGATCGCTGGCTGCTTGCAAGCCTCGCCTTGCTGATCGTCGCCGGACTGGTCTTCGCCATGGCGGGCAGCCCGCCCGTCGCCGAGCGGCTGCATCTGGCGACCTTCCACTTCGTCAACAAACAGGCGATCTATCTTGTGCCGGCGCTCGCCGTCATGATCGGGACGTCATTTCTTTCGCCGCGCCACGTGCGCCGTCTCGCGCTCGTCATTTTCATCGTCTCGCTCGCGCTCGTCTTCGCCACGATCCTCTACGGCCAGGAGGTGAAGGGCGCGAAGCGATGGATTTTGGGCATTCAGCCCTCGGAATTCTTGAAGCCCGCATTCGTCGTCCTCGTCGCCTGGGCGTTTTCGGAAGGGGCGCGGCGCAAGGACGTTCCGGGAAATCTGATCGCCCTTCTGCTGCTGCCGATCGCGATCGTGCCGCTGATGCTGCAGCCCGATTTCGGACAGACGATGCTGATTTCGATCGTCTGGGCGGCGCTGTTCTTCATGGCCGGGCTGCATTGGATATGGGTCGTCGGACTTGGTGGGCTCGGCGGCGTTTCGGCGCTGCTTGCCTATAAATTCGTGCCGCATGTTCATGCGCGCATCGAGACCTTCCTGGAGCCGCCGCCGCCGGTCGCCGGCGTCCCGGCCAATTTCCAGTCGGAGACGGCGCTTGAGAGCTTCATCGCCGGATCATGGTTCGGCAGGGGGCCCGGCGAAGGGGTGATCAAGCGCATCCTGCCCGACTCGCACACCGATTTCATCTTCGCGGTCATCGGCGAGGAATTCGGCGTGCTCGTCTGCGTCGCGCTGGCCGGGCTCTTCGCCTTCGTGGTGGTGCGCGGGCTCTTTTCGGCGGCGCGCAACAGCGATCCCTTCTGCCGTTTTGCGACGGCGGGGCTGGTGATGCTGTTCGGTCTGCAGAGCTGCATAAATATGGCGGTGAATGTGCATCTCATGCCCGCCAAGGGCATGACGCTGCCCTTCGTCTCTTACGGCGGCTCGTCGCTCATTTCGCTGTCGCTCGGCATGGGCTTTCTGCTCGCGGTCACCCGCAAGCGGCCGCGGGCCAGGGTGATGAGCGAACTTGCCGCGACCGGCGTTCCGGCCGCGGCGTGATAAAAGCCTTCGCATGATCGATTCGCCTGTTCTTCTCGCCGCCGGCGGCACCGGCGGCCATCTCTTTCCGGCCGAGGCGCTCGCCCATGCGCTCGCCGAGCGTGAACTGGCGGTCGAACTCGTCACCGAGGAGCGCGCGCTGCGCTACGGCGGCGATTTTCCCGCGCGGGCGATGCATGTGATTCCCGCCGCCACGCCGCGCGGCGGCTCGCTTTTCGTCAAGGCGCAGGCGGTCGCCCGTCTCGCCATCGGGACGGCGCAAGCGGTCGCGCTGCTGCGACAGGTCAAGCCTGCCGCGGTGATCGGCTTTGGCGGCTATCCGACCGTGCCGCCCTTGCTCGCCGCCTCCTATCTCGGCGTGCCGAGCGCCTTGCATGAAGCCAATGGCGTGATGGGCAAGGCCAACCGTTTCCTCGCCGGCCGCGTCGACAGGATCGCCGCCGGCCTGCCGACTCTCGTCCTGCCGCCGGCGCTGCAAAGCAAGGTCGTCGTCACCGGTAATCCGGTGCGTCCCAATGTGCTCGAGGCCGCGAAGACTCCCTATCGGTCATTCGACGACGGAATTTTCCGGCTGCTCGTCGCCGGCGGCTCGCAAGGCGCGCGCGTCATGGCCGACATTGCTCCGGCGGCGGTCGCCGCGCTCCCCGACGCGCTGCGGGCGAAAATCGCCGTCGTGCAACAGGCGCGTCCCGAAGATATCGCTCGGGTCGAGGCGATCTACGCCGGCGCGGGCGTCGCCGCCGAGATCGCGCCCTTTTTCGTCGATTTTCCGGCGCGGCTCGCGGCGGCGCATTACGTCATCTCGCGCGCTGGCGCGTCGACGGTCTCTGAGCTTGCGGCCATCGGGCGCCCGGCGATGCTGGTGCCGCTGCCACATGCGCTCGACCAGGATCAGGCGGCGAACGCGGCCTTTCTTGAACAGGCGGGCGGCGCCGAAACCGTGCGCCAGAGCGATTTCACGCCGGAATTTCTGACGCGACGACTTACGGAACTCATAAACGCGCCGGCGCGGCTTGCCGCGCGCGCGGAAGCTGCAAAAAGCGTCGGCGTCGCCGACGCTGCGGATCGGCTCGCCGATCTGATCATCGACGTGGCGCGGATGGGCGCTGCGAAACGGAGTTAAGAATGAAACTGCCGAAAGAGTTGGGTCCGATTCATTTCGTCGGCATCGGCGGCATCGGCATGTCGGGAATCGCCGAAGTGCTGCTCAATCTCGGCTACAAGGTGCAGGGATCGGACGCCGCCGAAAACGCCAATGTCAAGCGTCTCGTCGAAAAGGGCGCGACGGTCAGCATCGGACACGATGCAAAAAATCTCGGCGCAGCCGCGGTCGTGGTCGTCTCGACCGCGATCAAGCGCGACAATCCCGAACTTGTCTCGGCGCGCGAAAAGCGCCTGCCGGTGGTGCGCCGCGCCGAAATGCTCGCCGAGCTGATGCGCCTCAAGCAATGCGTCGCCATCGCCGGCACGCATGGCAAGACGACGACGACCTCCATCGTCGCGACGCTGCTCGACGCCGGCGGCCTCGATCCGACCGTGATCAACGGCGGCATCATCAACGCCTATGGCACGAATGCGCGTCTTGGCGCCGGCGACTGGATGGTGGTCGAGGCAGACGAGAGCGACGGCACGTTTCTCAAACTGCCGGCGGACGTCGCCATCGTCACCAATATCGATCCCGAGCATCTCGACCATTTCCACACATTCGACGCGATCAAGGATGCCTTCCGCAACTTCATCGAGAATATTCCCTTCTACGGTTTCGCGGTGATGTGCCTCGATCACCCGACGGTGCAGGAGCTCGTCGGTCGCATCGAAGATCGCCGGGTCATCACCTATGGCGAAAATCCGCAAGCCGACGTGCGGCTCCTCGACGTCAATCTCGAGGGCGGCGTGTCGAAGTTCAACGTGCTGCTGCGCGACCGCAAGACGTCGCAGGCGATCTATCTCGAAGATCTGGTCCTGCCGATGCCCGGCCATCACAATGCGCTGAACGCCACGGCGGCGATCGCGGTCGCCAATCAGCTCGGTCTTTCGCCTGAGCAAATTCGAAAGGCGCTTGCCGGCTTTGGCGGCGTGAAGCGGCGCTTCACCAAGACCGGCGAATGGAACGGCGTGCAGATTTTCGACGACTACGGCCATCACCCGGTCGAAATCGCCGCCGTGTTGCGCGCGGCGCGCGCCTCGACCAAGGGCAAGGTCGTCGCGCTGATGCAGCCGCATCGCTATTCGCGGCTGCAGTCGCTCTTCGACGCTTTCGCCACCTGCTTCAACGACGCCGACGTGGTGATCATCGCCGATGTCTATCCCGCGGGCGAGCAGCCGATCGCGGGCGCGGATCGCGACGCGCTCGTCTCGGCGATCAAGGCGCACGGCCATCGCCGAGCGATGGGGCTGCCCTCGCCGGAAGTGCTGCCGGCGATGATCCGCGAAATCGTCGCGCCCGGCGATTACGTCGTGTGCCTGGGCGCCGGCAACATCACCCAATGGGCCTATGCGCTGCCGGAGCAGCTCGCGGCAGGGCAGGGAACAAGTTGAGGGAGCGTCTTAAATGGGAGCGTCCGCACAGCCAGGCGCATCGAAGGTAGCGTTTTGAAGCCCGAACGTTACGCCGCTGCTCGCGATACGGCCAAACGCCCGATAACGCACTCCGCCTTGAGCCGTTTCTCGGCGAGGTGACGAAGGTTATGTGGAGTGATTTGACTTCTGCAGTTTTGTTACTACAATCGACTACATCGTAGTCAATCCTCTCCGAGTCATGAAATCCGCCGCGCCCACGCCCACATCCGTTCGTCTGACCGACGAAACGCGCAAAATCCTTGACGAGGCGGCGCGGCGCACGCGCCGCTCGCGTTCTTATCTCGTCGAGGAAACGCTAAAGCAGTTTCTCCCGCGCATCGTGCAGAAGGAAACCCAGCCTTCGCCGCAAGAGCGCATTCGTCGCCTGAAGGAGCTGGAGGGCATAGGCGCGCGTCTGCTCGGGCCAAGAACGGTCGAGGAGATCGACGCCAGCATCCGCGAAATCCGCGGCGATGACTGATCTTACGTTGAACGGTGTTTCTCGCGCCTATTTCGATACGAACGCGATCATCTATTTCATCGAGGCCAATATCGAATTTCAGAGCAAAGTCGCCAGTCTTTGGTATGGGCTGATTGATCGGAATGCGAGCCTCGTCACCAGCGAAATTGGCGTCGCGGAGTGTTTTTTCGGGGCGTTCCGGCAACAAAAGCCGCTGGTGGAACAAGCGTACGAGCGACTTTTCTTTCACGACGAAGTCTTCGACATCCATCCGGTGAACCTGACGGCGTTGATCGAGGCAGGGCGCTTCGGCGCAGGTCTGGGCCTGAAACTGCTGGACGCCGTGCATTTCCACGCGGCCGCGATGGCGAAATGCGATATCTTCGTCACCAACGATCGCCGATTCCGCTCGAGTCATGGCGTGCGCGTCGTTCAAATCGCCGAGCTGTGACGTAGCGTCGATCAAGCCGAAAGCCGCAGATGACCTTCCCCGATATCGCCGCCGATCCGTTGCGCCTCGCGGGGACTTGCAATTCCTCGGCTCTTCAAAGCCGATCTACGGCGTTTTCGACCGTGCAGAGCGAATAATAGCCATAGAGCGGCGACGCCAGCGGCTGATCCGGCCAGAAGGTTCGATGAAGGTCGGCGAGCGTGACGCGATCAATGACTTTCGCGCCGCATCCAGCGGCGAGCGCGGAAAGATCGTCGATCCCGTAAGTCCAGGGCGCGCCCATCGCCGCGAATCGTTCAACGACGGCGGTGATTTCAGGATCGCCGGTTTGGTTGTCGATCACATCCTTGGCGAAATAGTCGAAGGACGCCGAGCAGCGCTTCATCTCGCGCATCAGGTCGCTCAGAATGCGACGCACCGCGCCGTCATCCAAATACATGGTGTTGCCTTCCCATATGACATGGGTGGGAAGGCTGAAATCCAATCCGCTCTGTCGTAGGAGATGGAGCATGCCGTCCCTCACATAATCGGCTCCGATATAATTCGTGTTGGGATCGACGGCGCTCTCTTCGAGTCTCGCCTTCTTGAACGCCTGAGTCTCAGGCGCGTCGATTTCAAAATAGGCGACGTTCTCGACGGCGATCCGTTGCGGCCTTGTGTCGAGGCCGGCGCCGAGAATGAGGATCTGTCGGGCGCCTTCATCGATCCGGCGACGCAGCTGATCATCGAAGTAGCGTGTCCTCAAGCGCACATTGTTTCTGATCGGCGGGAAGGACTGCGAAATGCGATCGGCGGCCTTCTTCGATTCCTCATCGAGAAACAGGCGGACGAAAGGATCATGGTAGAGCGGACGCGCTTCCTTGTTTTCGTCATTGCGAAATTCGGCGACGACGAAAGCGGTGCCGGCGACTTTTTGGATTTCGGTCATTTGCCGTTCACTTGTGTGGATAGCGTTCGAGCAACTGCGCCACCGAGTCGGAAGATATTGCATTTGGCGGCGAATAGGGGTCATTCACCGAGGCGACGAGCGATATCGGCACGATCGCCGCCGCAGCAAAAATCGCTTGCGCGAGGAGCTGCGGCTTCGGGCGGTCGAGATGCGTCGCGGCAAGTGCGATTTGAGTGATGAAGGCGATGATGAGCACCGCCGCCCATTTGCGATCGTCAGAAAACGCGCCCGCAATCGCGAGCCGCTGATCTCGCGCCGATCGCAGACCGATCACGGCGTCAATGAGCGCGCGCTGAAGGGACGGTCCAATCTTCGCGCCGTTCACCGCCGCGTTGAGCTTGTTGAGCGCCGCCTCGGTCTCGGGGGATTGGCTGCCGTCCTCCATAGCTTGCCATTCGAGGCCGACGACCGCCTCCACATACTGATGTATGGCGGTCAAGATGCCGTCGGAGTCGATTCCATCATTGCTGGAGAGTGCGGAGAGGGTCGCCAATTGTTCGTGCTCCAGCGCGACGGCTTGATGGGCGCGACGATTTGCATCCCAGACATCCTGCGAAAGAAAAGTCATCAACAGGGCGAACAGCGTCGCTGGAACGCCGACGAAGGGCGGCGTGACCCCTTTCCAGTCTTGCGCATGGACCGCAAAGCGCGAGCCAAAACTCAGCCAGCATAGAACAAGCGCGAGAATGGTCATGGCGCATGCAAGCAGGAGCGCCATGACGGGCATCGTCTGCGACATCCAAAATTTTAGGAGCACCTGGTCCCTCGCAATGACGGCGATCGAACTACATCATAGCCGAGATTCGCCGCGTCATGACAGAGGGGCAAGGCGACGCGTCCGGCGAAGCGCACCTTGAGCAACAGGCGTGAGGCGCGACAAACGCCGCATCTCGCCATTAACGCAAAACGCCCCGCCGTGACGCCACGGTCGGGGCGCTTCTCCAATTGAATGGCGTCAATGCAGGCTGCATCCCGGCCGCTTCGGCCGCCCAGATGAATGGCCCGCCGGTCGTCGGGCTGCCCTGAGTTTACCTGCGGTCGCTTTGCCCGGCGGCGCCGGAAGCGCTTCGTAAGAGCCGCGGCCGAGGATGGCTCAACCATCCGCCTGATTGCGGCGGCGTGTCCTCACAGAAAGGCCGAGTATCGAGGTTTTGAAGAAGCGTCCTGATGGCGTTTCTTCGCCGCTGAAGCTTTCTCGTGGTCATTGGGGATCTCCTTTTTAGAGATGGACCACTGAACAACCGATGCCAAGCGTCACCCCAACAACATAAGAAATCAAGCTGTGTTCCGGTCTGCTTCGACGAATTTCGGCGAGCGTTGCAAATTTGTCGCGGCGCCAGGCGGCGCCGCGATCGTCGTCGGGCGTCCTACCAATAGACCTGCGCGCGCGCCTCAAAGAGATCGGGATGGGCCCCATTGAAATAGGGACCCTGTCGCGCCGGAACGCCTGTGGCGTACAGCGCGTAATCGTTAAATGGCGCGGAGGCCTGCAACACATGGACCCAGTTGAACTGGAAATGGAATCCATTCTCGGGATACCAGTTGAGTCCCAAGGTGACATTCTGCTGACGACCACCGACGACGCCCGCGTTGGCGATATAGGAAGCCGCCGCGGGATTGGGCGCGATCAGCGTCGTATAGGCGAGCATGTTATATAGGCTTGAGCCGGAATAAGGCCCGCTGTTGAGATTGAGCGCGCTGTAACGCGCCGCGAGTCCAATGGCGCCGAAGCCGCCCGCGCTCACCGGATTTTTGATCGGGACCTGATTGAAATTCGCGCCAAGCTTGTTGGTCACGTCATAGGCGGCGGCGCGTTCCTCGCCGGTCAGATACCATTGGCCGTAGACATAAAAGCCGCTGAAATATTGCGAGGCGCCGCCCGGCGCGAAAGCGCCCGCCAGTCGCGCGAGCGCGACCCTGGTCGGATTGCGGTTGACCTGCTGTCCCAGATATTCCGCCTGCAGCGAGAAGGGTCCGTGGGCCGCGGAGAGCTCCACGCCGAAGGACTCGACGTTGTTGACGCAATGCGCGGCGGCGGCCGACGTCCATCCCGGCAGGATGACCGAGCCGCAAGAAAGATCGGGCGTTCCGAGGAGGCCCTGGTTAAGCATGTAGGCTTCCGAGCGAATGCGGTTGCCGACCCGCAACACGCGATCGTCCGACAGTCCGGTGGCGCTGTTGGGCTGGTGAAAGCGACCCGAAACGCCGACATGCAGGAGATCATGCTGGGTCATGATCGGCGCATAGGTCATTCTGCCGGTGAATTCGAAATACTGGCCGCCGCCGGTCGGAAACCACCCGGCTTTCGCCGGGATGCCGACGAGCGGCGGCGAGCCGACAACGGGGTTGGTGTTCAGATCTTCGAAGCTCGTCGTAAAGACGCCGCCTTTCGCCGTCCAATTGTCGCCATAGGCGCCGATCGCCGCGCCAAGGTGGCGGCTCGCGCCGATCGCTTCGACCGCCATCGCACGTTCGATGAAGTCGCGGAAACGCGAGGAAGTCGTGAATTCTAGAGTGAAGGGTTCGAAATAACTGCCGATATGGATAAACGCCGGGTCCTTGGTGAAGGGCAAGGCGAGAAGCGGATGTTGTACGCCAAGATAGAAATCGCGAATGCCGCCTTGCACGGGCGCATTGAACGGCGTGCCATATTGCGAGCCCGCGAAATCATATTGCAGCTTGTAAAACCAGTATTGCGCCGCCTTGCCTTCGACTTCCAGACGCACCTGGCGGACGCCGGCCTGATTTGACCAGCCGTTCAGCGGCTGCGTCGTTCCGCCGCCGTCGAACTGCATGCGTCCGCCAATTTTGAAATTATACGCCTTGTCGGCGCTCTCGACGAAAAGGCCGTTTTTGAATGAGACGAAGACTGGCGGCGGCGAAGGCGGCGCGTCGGCTTGCGCGGCGCTGCGCTGAACGGCGTGAGCAGCCTGCCGCGCGTCCGCCTTGGCGTCGCGAGCTTCGCGCCGCAATTTTGCGATTTCCGCCTCGAGCGCGCGAAGCCTCGCCTCGATGGCCTCGCTTGAGGCCGCATTCGCTTCCGTTGCTGAGAAAATCACGATGAGGGCGCATGTCGCAACGCCACCCTTCCGGCCCCAGAACACCATTGTTAGCCTCGCGCGCGTTTGGATTTTCAAGGAGCGCCGCGGCGTTTCGCTGCGCCGACCAAGATCGACCGATCATTGCGTTGAATGCGCAAGTCGCACATGCGAGGCGCTCAACGCCGTTCGCATTCTAGCGACGGTCTCACGCGTAGGTTTTTCTTGAGTTTATCTTCTCATACGCAAACATTGCTCGCGCATTTCACAAAGTCGGCGGCGCCATATTCCAAACAGTGCGCCGCCTTTTTTCTGGCGGCTCCGCGGTCGTTTATTGCATATTGTCAACGAAGGCGATCAGACCTTTGAGCAGCGTCGTCGGATCGGGCGGACAGCCGCGAATATGGAGATCGACGGGAACGACATTGGCGACGGCGCCGACGCATGCGTAGCTGTCGCAAAAGACGCCGCCGTCGAACGCGCAATCGCCGACAGCGATCACCCATTTTGGATTGGGCGTCGCCGCATAGGTGCGTTCCAGCGCTTCACGCATGTTTTTCGTTACCGGACCGGTGACAAGCAAGACGTCGGCGTGACGCGGCGACGCCACGAAACGCAAGCCAAATCGCTCAACATCGTAATAGGCGTTATTGAGCGCGTGAATTTCGAGTTCGCAGCCGTTACAGGAGCCCGCGTCGACTTCGCGGATCGAAAGGCTGCGTCCGAGTTTCTGCCGCGCCGTGCGTCCCAGCGTATAGCCGAGTTCGGCTATCGACGCCGCATCCGGCGTGGGCGCCGGTTCGGACAACGCGCTTCGGAGCAAGCCCTGAAGCAGGAATTTTTGCATCGCGCCTGTCCTAGAGGTCGTGCCCCGAATAGGAGCAGTTGAAGGATTTGTTGCAGAGGGGGAAGTCGGCGACGATATTGTCCTTGATCGCCGCTTCGAGCAGCGGCCACTGGAACCAGGACGGATCGCGCAAGTGGCAACGCTGCACGACGCCGTCGGCTCGGATGCGAAGCCAAACGAAAATGTCGCCGCGGAATCCTTCGACGAGCGCCGCGCCTTCGCGCGTCCAGTCTTCGGGCAGCGCCCAGTCGGCGATGATCGGACCTTGCGGCGCCTCGTCGAGAATCTGGCGGACGATTTTGAGCGATGCTCTGATCTCGTCGAAGCGGACCCAGACGCGCGCGTCGACGTCGCCTTCCTTTGAACCGCCAACCTCAAACGCAAACTGCGGATAGGGGGCATAACCGATCGCCTTGCGTGCGTCGAACGCCCGGCCGGACGCGCGCCCGACATATCCGCCGCAGGCATATTGTTTCGCGAGGGCTTCGCTGACGAATCCTGTTCCTACGGTGCGATCCTGCAGCGAGGTCGTGTCTCCAAAAAGCGCTATCAGCCGCGGAGTCATCAGTTCGATCCACTCGACCATCGCGTAAAGCGCCGTTGCGGTTTCCTGCTTAAGATCGACGAGGGCCCCACCGGGCGTGATGCGATCCATCATCAGGCGATGCCCGAAAGCGCTTGCCGCTTCTCGTAGGATGCGCTCGCGCACGAGGTTGCAATGCGCCTGCATCAATGAGAAGGCCGCGTCGTTGCATATCGCGCCGATGTCGCCGAAATGATTGGCGAGCCGTTCGAGTTCAGCCATCAGGGCGCGTAGATATGTGGCGCGCGGCGGGACATCGACGTCAAAGGCCGCTTCGACCGCCTGGGCGAAGGCGAGACTGTAGGCGACGGTGCTGTCGCCGGATACGCGCGCGGCTATCCGGGCGGCGCGCTCGATCGACGCGCCGCCCATCAACTGGTCGATTCCCTTATGCACAAAGCCGAGCCGCTCCTCGAGGCGCACGACGGTTTCGCCATTCGCGGAGAAGCGGAAATGACCCGGCTCAATGATGCCGGCGTGCACCGGCCCAACCGGTATCTGGTGCAGCGGTTCGCCCTCTGTGGGAAGGAATTCATAGCGGTCGCAGGTCGACTCGATCTTCTCGGGCGCGCTGCAGGGATGGCGAACGCCCCAGCGGCCGTGATCGAGCCAGCGGCGACTGTCGCATGCGCCTTCGGGTCTTAAGCCATAAAGATCGTGGATCGCGCGCTCGAGCCTGGCGGCCGGCGGATGCAGTCGTGCGACCGATGGAAACGCGCCTTCCCGGCACTCGAAGGTGACGATACGCAGGCGCGGTTCGCGCGGTTCAAATACGGCCAAATGCACGCATGAACTCTCGCCCCAGAAGCTTAGGAGTTCGCGCTCGCCTTGTGCGAGGCTCTCGGCCAAGGCGCACCAGCATGCTCCATCGACGATCTCCCGCGGCCAGGGCAGGCACATCGGCTGCGACGGCTGGGCCGCGGTTTGCTTGCTGGCGAAGTTCATCTCTTCATCCTTCGATCTCAACCCAACAGGCGCGCGACGTTCTGGAACCAGGACACAAGGTGAGACGGAAGATAGAGCCCGGCGAGCAACACAAGCGCGAGATGCGCATAGAGCGGCAACATCGACGCTTTCACCTCGCCTACATCGGGGCTCGGCGCGCCGAACGCCATTTCCGTCAACCGCAACAGCAAGGCGCCGAACGCGAGAATCAGCCCAAGAACGAGCGGAATCGCGAGAAGCGGCTGGCGCGCGAAGGTCGAACTCACCACGAGAAATTCGCTCATGAAGATGCCGAGAGGGGGCAGGCCGATGATCGCCACGACGCCGGCGACGAGACTCCAGCCGAGCGCCGGCTGACTCTGCGTCAATCCCCTGATGTCGGCGATTTTCTGTGTGCCCTTGGCCTGCGCAATGTGACCAACGGAAAAGAAGATCGCGGACTTCGTCAGGCTGTGCATGGTCATGTGCAGCAGGCCGGCGAAATTGGCAAGCGGGCCGCCCATGCCGAAGGCGAAGGCGATGATGCCCATGTGCTCGATCGAGGAATAGGCGAACAGCCGCTTGATGTCGCTGCGGCGATAGAGCATGAAAGCCGCCATGATGAGCGACGCGAGGCCGAGTGTGATCATCAGCGGCCCGGGCGTGATCGCCGCCGCATTGGCGGTCAGCAGCATTTTGAACCGCAGCACGGCGTAAAGCGCGACATTGAGAAGAAGGCCGGACAGGACCGCCGAAATCGGCGTCGGGCCTTCCGCATGCGCGTCAGGCAGCCAGGCGTGCATCGGCGCCAGCCCGACCTTCGTGCCATATCCGAGCATCAGGAAGACGAAGGCGACATTGAGCATCCGCGGATTGAACTGCGGCGCCTGCGTCATCAGCGTCTTCCAGACCATGGCGTCATAGCCCTGGCCCAGAACCGGCTCGGCCGCCATGTAGATGAGGATGGTGCCGAACAGCGCCAGCGCGATGCCGACGCTGCCGAGGATGAAATATTTCCAGGCGGCTTCGAGCGCATGCGGCGTTCGGTAGATGCCGACCATCAATACGGTGGTCAGCGTCGCGACTTCGACCGCGACCCACATAAGCCCGATGTTGCTTGCGAGCAGCGCGAGATTCATCGCGCACATCAGCGCCTGATACATTGCGTGATAGAAGCGGACATTCGTCGACGTCAGCCGGCCGGTTTCGATTTCATGGTCGATATAGCTCGCGCTATAGACGCTCGTGGTAAAGCCGATGAAGGTCGAGAGCACGACGAAGACGATGTTGAGATCGTCGACGAAGAGATAGACGCCGTTCTCCGGCTCGACGATGAGAAGAACAAGCGCGAAAAGGAAGGTCGCGCCGCTCGCGCAGACATTGATCACCGCCGAGCGTCGGTATTCCGGCTCGACGGCGACGGCGATAGCCGCAACGGCCGGGATGGCGATTAGGGCGTTCGAAACCAGGAAAAGATCAGAGCTCATGATCGTCCCCCGCGCACGCGATCGAGTTCGAAAAGATCGACGTTGTCGAAGCGCTCGCGAATGCGAAACAGGAAGATGCCGATCACGATGAAGGCGATGAGGATCGAGAAGGCGACGCTGATCTCGACGACGAGCGGCATGCCGTTCGCGCCCGCCGCGGCGAGAACCAAACCGTTTTCGAGCGACATGAAGCCGATGATCTGGCTGACCGCGTTGCGGCGCGTCACCATCATCAGCAGTCCGAGCAGCACGATCGCGAGCGCGAAGGCGATGTCTTCGCGCGCCAGCGGGTCGGCGGCGGCGGTCGCCGGCAGCATCACCACGAGCGACAGCGCCACCAGAAAGATGCCGATGAGCATGGTTGTGCCGACTCCGCCAACGACTTCGACGGTTCGATGGACGCGAAGGCGTTCGATGATGCGGCGCAGGCTATAGGGAATGATCAGCGCCTTGAAAATCGCCGCGATGCCAGCGGTGATATAGAGGTGAGGCGCGTCCTGATAATAGGCCTGCCAGGCGACCGACAGGGAGAGAATGACGGCGTGCAGCGTGAAAATGTTGATCAGTCCGGACAGCCGATCTTGATACAGCAGCATGAAGCTCGTTAAGACGAGCGCGCCCGCGAGCATATGGGCGATGTCGATTGTGAGATGTTCCATCAAAGGCTCCGCGTAACGAAAACGAGCAACGTCGCGAGGAGGCCGAGCATCAGCCCCGCGCCAAGAAAGTCCGGGACGCGGAAGACGCGCATCTTCGCCGTCGATGTCTCAAACAGCGCTAGCAGGCCGCCGCCGATCACAAGCTTCAGCACGTAAGCGCCCAGACCGATGGCCATCGCCTGCAGGCCAGCGTCATGCCGCGCGAGTCCGACCGGGAAGAAAACGCAAGCGATGAGAGAGATGTAGAGCAGCAGCTTGAGCGCCGAAGCGAGTTCAATGAGCGCGAGATAGCGCCCGGAATATTCGAGAACCATCGCTTCATGCACCATCGTCAGTTCGAGATGCGTCGCCGGATTGTCGACGGGCACGCGTCCATTCTCGGCGATGGCGACGATCAGCAGAGCGACGAGCGCCATGCCGACCGACGCGCGCAATTCCAGATTCCCCGCCATATAAGCGGCGATTTCGGAAAGCTGCGTGGTTCCGGCGACGAAGGAGACGGTGAAGACGATCATGATCGTCGCCGGCTCCGCCAGCGAGCCGAACATCGCCTCGCGACTCGAGCCGATGCCGCCGAAGCTCGTTCCGATGTCCATCCCGGCGAGGGCAAGGAAAAAGCGCGCGCCGCCGAGCAGGGCGATGATGGCGATAAGATCGGCCGACCAGCTGAACATCAATCCCGTGGCGAATGTCGGCGTCAGCGACGCCGCGACCCAGGTCATGGCGAAAATCAGATAGGGCGCTGAGCGATACAGCCATGACGCGTTCTCGGCGAGGACGACTTCCTTGCGCAGCAGCCGAATGAGGTCCAGCCAGGGCTGAATGATCGGCGGTCCCTTGCGCCGCAGGAGACGGGCCTTCAGCTTTCGCACAAGGCCGATCAGCAGCGGCGAGAGCGCGAGCGCCAAAAGCATTTGGGCGCCCTGCGCGACGAGGTCGAAGAGAAAACTCATATCGCCACCAAGACCAGCAGGAAGACCAGGGCGCCGAAAACCAGCGCGAGATATTCCTGGATCGTCAGAAGACTGAGGATGTTCAGACTGGAGGCGCAGGTCTCAACCGCCCGCGTCAGCGGCGCGTAAAGATAATCGAAGATGCGATCCTTGATGTCGATGCTCAACCGCGCCGGCCGCATATCGCCCGGCGCCGGCATGTCGAGCCGCTCCTTTACTGAAAAGGCGATGACGCCAAGCGTGCGTCGGATCGGCTGCGCGAAGCTGCTGCCCGTATATTGGGTCGCGGGGCTGGTTTCGATGTAGCCGCAGTCCCACGCGGGCGCGCGCCGCGACCGCGCCGAGCCGAATTTGTGGATCACCCATCTCGCCGAATATGCGGAGAAGAGAATGAAGACGAAGACCAGAAGCCCGTTGTAGGAGCTGCGGCTTTCGGCGATGGGCGCGATCGAGAGCCATGAGAGTTCGGCCTGCGTCGGCATGCGGCCGCCGACGAAGTCTCTCGCCGCCGGCGAAATCGTGTCGATGACGAGGCTGGGCAGCAGGCCGGCGAGCAGGCAGAGCGTCAGCAACGCCGTCATCGACCCGAGAGACCAGCGATCGGGGTCTTTCGCGGTCCGCGCCGCTTCGCTGCGCGGGCGACCGAGAAAGGCGACGCCATAGGCGCGGATGTAACAGCCTGCGCCGAGCGCCGCGCTGAGCGCCAGCGCGACGCCGACGGCGGGGACGAGAAGCTTCACCGTCCATTGCGGCAGCGACGGGCTCAGCAGAATCGCCTGGAACACCATCCATTCCGAGACGAAGCCGTTCAGCGGCGGCAGCGCGGAGATGGCGACGCAGCCGCCGAGAAACAGAAACGCGGTTTTCGGCATGGAATGAATGAGGCCGCCGAGCCGCTCGATGTTTCTTTCGCCGCTGCCGCCTAACACGGCGCCGGCGCCGAAGAAAAGCAGGCTCTTGAACAGCGAGTGATTGAACACGTGAAACAGCGCCGCGGTGAAGGCGAGCGCGGCCGGCAGCGCCAGGCCGTCGGCCTTGAAGGCCAGGGCCAGCCCAAGCGCGATGAAGATGATTCCGATATTTTCGATCGTGCTATAGGCGAGAAGCTTTTTCAGATCGCTTTGGATCGTGGCGAACAGCACGCCGATCAGCGCGCTCACCGCGCCAAAGCTCATCGGCTCGACCGACCACCAGAACGCCGGCGGCCCCAGCAGATCGAAGACGACGCGAATGAAGCCATAGACCGCGACCTTGGTCATGACGCCGCTCATCAGCGCCGAGACGTGGCTCGGCGCCGCCGGATGCGCCAGCGGCAGCCAGATGTGAAGGGGCGCAAGTCCTGCTTTGGAGCCCATGCCGACAAGCGCCAGCGCCAGAACGAGGCCGGTTTTCCAGCCCTCTTTCGTCGATTCGCGAATCGAGGCGAAGTCATAGGCGCCTTCGATCCCGCCCAGAACGCCGAAGGCCATCAGCAGCGCGAAGCCGCCGAAACTCGCCATCAACAAATAGACGAATCCCGCGCGCCGGTTTTCCGCGTCATGGTGATGCGTCAGCACCAGCGCCCATGACGCGAGCGACATGAACTCCCAGGCGACGAGAAAACTGAAGGCGTCGTCGGCGAGCACGACCATGTTCATCCCAGCGAGAAAGGCCGGGTAGAACGGCAGCACGCGCATCGGCTCCTTTTCATGCGCGCCATAGCCGATGGCGTAAGCGCTCGCGGCGGCGCCGCCTAGATTGACGACGGCGAGGAAAAACGCGCTGAGGACGTCGATCCTGAGATGCACGCCGATCCAAGGCAGCCCGAACGGCAGGGTCGCCGAGAGCACGCTGGCGCCTCTCGGCATGACCGCCGCGACGAAGAGAATGCCGCACAGAGCAATGCAGATACGATAGACATTGCGGCTGACATCCGGATTTCGCCTGTCGACGATGGCGTAGACGCCGACGGCGAGCAGCGCGCTGACGCTGGTCAACGCGAAATAAATCGGCATGCGTGTCACCTTCCGGTCGACGTGGTCCGCGTCGGTCGCGTTTCGCACACGAACCTTGCGAATCAGGCGCTGCGCTTGCGCGGCGCGAGAGGATGCTTGGATGTCGCAACGTGCTCATCGAGCCCGCTGATCTCGGCGCGCCCGCCGTTTGATTCATAATCCTCGCAGAAGTGGTGCAGGTTCTCCATCACCGTATGATCGATGCACCAAGACTCTGAGAGATCGATGATAATGGTCTTTCTCTTTGGGAGTTTACCGAGGTCGCTCTTGAGCGCGAGATAATTGGCGAAAAAGGCGGCGCCGCCGATCTTGACCTCATAGACGCCGGGCGCGCTCTCGACGACATTGCGGCGCAGCTTGAAGACCTGCTTCCAATTGACGCTGCGCCATATGTGGAACAGGAACTCGGCGACGATGCCGATCGCGACGCCGATCAACAGATCGGTCGCCAGCACGCCAATGATGGTGATCACAAAAACGGCGAGCTGGTCCCAGCCGATCGCCAGCGTCTTCTTGAACTCGAGCGGAGATGCGAGACGGTAGCCGGTGAATACCAGCAGCGCCGCGAGCGAGGCGAGCGGAATCTCGTGAATGACCCTTGGGAAAA
>VGDY01000046.1 GCA_016869555.1 Alphaproteobacteria bacterium
CGCGGCCGGGTCCCTTGGGCGCGGCGCCAAACGTTGCTGAGCGCGCGCGAGGAAGGGCGGAGTCGGCGAACGAGCGGGCGCAGGCCGCGCGGGCGGGGCGGCCGGGCTCGAAATCCGCGGACCGGGAGGCGGGGGAGGCGGCGTCGCAGGCTTTGTCGGCGCCGGCGCAAAAAGGTCCGGCGGCAGATTGACCGCCGCGGCCGTGGCCGGACCCGGCATGGGCGATTCCAGCTCTCGTGAAGGCGCCGTCGGTCCGGCCGGCCAGTTTGCGGCCGCCGGCGCTGTGCGCTGGTCTTGCGGTCGGCTGACGGCGCCCTCAAGCCGGTTGATTGTCCCCTCGACCAGAAGGTCGTTAGGACCCCCGATCAGCAGCAAATGTTCAATATTGTCGCGTCGCACAATGATGAGCTGACGCTCGCGGTCAAGGTCGAAGGCGTCGACAATGTCGAGGCGGCGCGCGCGATTGCGGCCACCTGGCGCGCGAACGCGCCGTCCGAACAACAGGCGGAAAATATAAAGCACGAGCACCGCTGCGACGAGGAACGCAACAAGCGCTCCAAGCGCCGGCAGTAGCTGAGTGAACTTATCGGGCATGAACGGCTGGTCTCTGGTTCGAACGCGCGTGAACCTTGCCAAATTAACAGCTTTTCTGGCAAGAGCCGAAAAAAGGTTAATGAATGGTTAATCTGCGACGAATCAGTGTCCTAATCCTGCGTCCGGCGTTGCTATTGTCGCCATCCGCGGCCATTGTTTTGGATGATTCTCCAAGCGTTCGCTGGGTCAACATGGACGGCAGCGTTAGCACGTCCGTCGCGATCGGCGATAGCGATATACGCCGGGTGGTTCACAAATGACCGATCGGACGGGATCCTCGGCCATAGAGCGCGGCGAGCGGTCCACGAATGTGGGATTGACGCTCGCCCTCGTCATTGCGCTGATCGGCGCGGCCGCCGCCTATAGCTTGACCCCTTCGGATCTTGCGCCGCGCATCACCGTGCTCGCGCTGGCGATATTCGGCGTGGCGGGAATTTTCTTTCTTTGCGCTTACGCCATCGGACTGATCCAGTTCTCCGGCCGCGTCGCGAACAATGATGTGACCAAGCTCATCGCCGACACTTCGAGCGAGGGGCTGCTCGTCGCAAGGAACGACGGGCGCATCGTTTACGCCAACGAAGCCTATCGGGCGATGTGCGACGCGAAAGATTCATCGGGCGTGCAGCTCGTCGAGAGGCTGTTCTCCGGACCGCCCGAAGTCTCCGAGGCGATATACAGATTGGCGCAGGCGGCGCGCGCCGGCCTCTCGCACAGCGAAGATTTGCGGCTGTCGCCGCCGCTCTCCGGACAGGGGCATGTTGGCTGGTATCGGATTCGCGTCCGACCGCTGCTGGCGACGGGAGGCAGGTGCTGCCTGTGGGCCGTCGCCGACGTAACCGCCGATCGACAGCGGCAGGAAAACGTCTTCCAGGAGCTCCAGCACGCCATCGACTTTCTCGATCACGCGCCGGCTGGCTTTTTTTCCGCCGGTTCCGACGGCGCCATCTCTTACATGAACAAAACGCTGGCCGGCTGGCTGGGTTACGATCTCACCCAGGTCGGGTCGGGCGGCGCGACTCTCTCCTCCATTGTCGCCGACAATGGCGCGGCGCTTCTCGCGGCTATATCCGGTTCCTCTGGAGACGTGCGCACCGAGCAGATCGACCTCGATCTGCGTTGCCGCAACGGCAAATCGCTCCCGGTCAGGCTGCTGCATCAGGTGGCCTTCGGCCAGGACGGGGAAGCCGGTCCCTCGCGCACCCTGGCGCTCAATCGCTCCTCCGGCGAACAGCCGGAAGAGAATTTACGCGCCGCCGAAGTTCGGTTCGCGCGCTTTTTCAACTCGACGCCGATGGCGATGGCGACGCTCGACGGCGAAGGCCGCGTGCTGTCCTCGAATGCGGCTTTCGCGAAATTGCTGCCGCAGGCCCTAAAGTCGGGGCAGGGCGGAGCCGCGGCGCCCTGGTTGGCGCTTGCGGGAATGGGCGAACGCGACGGCGCCGCGCTGCGCGCCGCGATCGAGGAGGCGATCGAAGGCAAGGGAGAAGTCCGCCCGGTCAATGTCATGTTCGAGGAAGAGGCCGGCGGCGGACCCCGTTCGGCGCGTTTCTTCGTGTCTTCCGCCGAAGACGCCGGCAAGAAGGGCGCGATGGTCTATGCGCTCGACACGACCGAGCAACGCAAGCTGCAGGAGGACTTCGCGCAGTCCCAGAAGATGAATGCGGTCGGTCAGCTCGCCGGCGGCATCGCGCATGACTTCAACAATATGCTGACCGCGATCATCGGCTACTCGGATCTGCTGCTCTCCAGCCACCGGCCGACCGATCCGGCTTTTCGCGACATCCGTCAGATCAAGGAAACCGCCAATCGCGCGGCCGGTTTGACCAGACAATTGCTGGCCTTTTCCCGCCGGCAGACGTTGCGACCGCAAGTTCTGCAGCTCGGCGACGCTCTTTCCGAGGTGCAAAATCTGTTGCGCCGCATCGTCGGCGAGAAGAACGAGCTCGAACTGCGTCTCGGCCGCGACCTGTGGTTCGTCAAGGCCGACATCACCCAGTTCGAACAGGTGATCATCAATCTCGTCGTCAATGCGCGCGACGCCATGCCGGAATCGGGCGGCCGCGTGCAGGTTCGCACGCGCAACGTCGCCGTTTCCGAATGCGCCTCGATCGGCGAAGAGGCGTTGCCGCCCGCCGACTACGTGCTGATCGAGGTCGAGGACACGGGCAGCGGCATTCCGGCGGATGTGAAGGAAAAAATCTTCGAACCGTTTTTTACGACGAAGGAGGTCGGCAAAGGCACGGGCCTCGGCCTTTCGACCGTTTTCGGCATCGTCAAGCAATCGGGCGGCTATCTGTTCGTCGACAGCGAAGTCGGGCGCGGCACGAATTTCCGCATTTTCCTGCCGCGATATGTGCCGGAGGAAAAAGAGACCTCGCAGAAGGCGGATTCGCCCAAACCCGCCACGGACTATACCGGCCAGGGCGTCGTCCTTCTGGTCGAAGACGAGGACTCGGTGCGCTCGATCGGCTCGCGCGCGCTGACCTCGCGCGGATTCACCGTGCTCGAAGCGGCGACGGGCATGGAGGCGCTCGAAGTCGTCGATCGCGTCGACGGCAAGATCGATCTCATCGTCTCGGACGTGGTGATGCCGGAGATGGACGGCCCGGCCATGTTCGCCGAACTGCGCAAGCGCGGGGTCGCGGCGAAGGTCATCTTCGTTTCAGGCTACGCCGAGGAGGCTTTCGCCAAGAATCTGCCCGAAGGCGATTTCGGATTCCTGGCCAAGCCGTTCTCGATCAAACAGCTGATCGAAACGGTGAAGGCGCATATGCCGTGACGCTGCGCGAGCGATGCATTGGCCGGGGCGGCGCCGCCGTGCTATTTTTATAAGGCAATGCTGCGAGAAGAACTTCGAACACGTCTTAAATCAAAGGCTCCCGCTCTTGCTACGCTCGGCGTGGAGAGGCTGTTCGTGTTCGGCTCCGTCCTTGAGGAGCGCGAGACGACCGATAGCGATATCGATTTCGTTGCGGATTTCCGAGAGGGCGCACTGGGTCTGACCTCATTTTTTGAGTTGGAGACACTGCTGGGCATGTTGTTTTCACGAAAAATTGATCTGTCGACCCGAGAGGCGCTGGCCCCCGCGCTCAAGGATCGGGTGACGAAGAGCATGGTGCGCGTGTTCTGATGCAGGACTCCGGCAGCGAGTCACGAGATATTCCGCTGCATCTGATCGACATGGCGACGGCGATTGAACGAATCCGCGAGGTGGCGGGGGAGACAAACTTGGACGCCCTGCGAGACGATTGGCGTCGCCTCGCCATTCTTGAACGTCAAGTCGCGATCCTCTCGGAAGCCAGTCGGCGATTGAACGAAGACGAAAAACAGCTTACGGTTGAAATTCCTTGGCGGGAAATTGCTGCGATCGGGAATATTCTACGGCACGAATACAAGCGGGTGGATGTCGTCATCCTCTGGGATGTCTGCACTGTCCACCTCGAGCCTCTGTCGATGGCCATCGAGAGGATGATCAGGATGCAGCGTTAAGCCACAAGGCGCCTTCTTGCCGCCAATTTGGCCGCTACGGCCCGCTGTGACTCCAGACCGGCTCATGAGCGCGCGCCGCCTCAGCCTCACAAGGCCGGCGCGACCACCCGCACACGGCGCTTGATTCCGTCCGGCCCCACGATTTCGCGATAGGTTTCCGGCGCTGTGGCGGCGCCTTCCTGAGTGTTGGGCTGCGCCTGCGCCGCCGGCTCTGGCGTCGCCACCGGCGTTTGGAGCGGCGCTTTCGACTTCCGGGCCTTCGAAACGCCAGGCGCCTGCGGGCGCGACAATTGTTCGGCCTGCTCGGCGGTGACCACCTGATCCTTGGCATGACGTTCGGCGATGAGCCGCTCGGCGTCGGCGAGCGCCTCCGCCCAAGACTGGCCCGGCGGCTTGCAGCCGCAGGAAGGATCGTAGACCTTTTCGAACTTGCGCGCGTTGGGGTGGTCCCGATAGGCCTCGCCGTCGATCGAAAGCGCGGAGTTCACGCCCTTCCATTGTGACGCCGTATAGAGCTTCACTTCGGCGTTTGGACAGAGCGCCCGACACATCGACGCAAGATCATCGAGATTCGAGCTGCGCGCCGAATAGCTGATCGGGAAAAAGCCGCCGTCGCAGTCGCGCACGCAGATCGCCATCGGCCCGCCGCGCGGCGTGTCGTCCCCGGATTCAAGCCCTTCATCCGGCGGCATCATGGCCGGGTTCTCGGAGGGCCCGCCGCCGAACAGCTCTTCGAAGAAATTGCGCGGCCGCGCCAGGCGCGCCTGCGCGGACTGGGGATTGCGGCACTCGGCCTCATAGCGGGCGGCGAGCGCCTGACGCTGACCGCCGTCGTCGGCGACCGCGCGATCAAAGGAGGCGATGGCGCCCGAGAGCTGATTGAGCTGCGCGTTGATCGGCCCGCACTGAGGCGGCGGCGGCTCGCCGAAAAACAGGAACTGGCCGCGATCGCAGCCGAGCGCCCGGGCTTTCGCGGCGACGCGCGCATATTCGCCGCGCTGCTTGGCGGCGGCGGCCTGGAAGCGCCCGGCCTGGCTGCCAGCGCCGGCGCGGCCGATCTGGGCGCGCAACTCCGTGCAGTAGGGGCTTTCGGCCGCGGCGGGCGAAACGGCGACGAGGCCGAACGCCGCGACGACGACCGCCAATCTGCTCCGCCTGGAGGCGCGTTTGGTCGAAAAGATGACTATGATCCCAGCCCCATTGAACTTTTGGCTCTCGTCACACGCTCGCAAGAAGCTGCGGGCCGCTCGTGCCGCCGCTGTCGGCCCATCCGCGGCGCGCGCCGTCTTGCGACGAATCGCGCCATTCTCGCCAATGCCGCGCCCAGCGCAAACCGGCATAGATTGTCCCGCGCATCATGTCGGCAACAAGGCGCCGGCGCAGAACGCCGGCCGCCGTCGTCGCACGGGATTTTTTTGCCACGCCCAGGGTCGAAGCCCTTCACTTGCCGCGCTACTTCGCCCATATCGGCGACGGCGTCGCCTTGGAGGTTGCCGAAATGAAGCGTTCCAGACTGCTTGCACTGATTCCGACGGCTTTCATGCTTTGTTTGGGCGCCGCGCCGGCTCTCGCGGATAACGGGCCGGACCTCATCTTCCGCAAATCGGTCGATTTCAAGCTGCTGACCCCGAACGACAAGCTCGCCACCTATGCGATCGACGATCCGATCATTGACGGGGTCGCTTGCTATTATACGGCGCATGAAAGAGGCGGCGTCGCCGGCATGTTCGGCGTTGCGGAGCAGTCGTCGGAGGTTTCGCTCGCCTGCCGGCAATTCGGTCCAATCAAATTCAAGGAGAAATTCGGCCAGGGCGATACCGCGTTCAGCGAGCGGCGTTCGCTGTTGTTCAAGCGGATGCATATCGTGCGCGGCTGCGACGCCAAGCGCAATGTGCTCGTCTATATGGTCTATTCGGACAAGCTCGTGGACGGCTCGCCCGAAAGCTCGACCTCGACCGTCGCGATCCAGCCTTGGACGGGCCAGAACGAAGTTCCGCAGTGCGGAGAGTTTCTGAACCGCTAATCCATACAGGCGACGATGGCGGCGTCGGGCTCGATCGACGCGCCCGTCGCCTTCGAATCGATCGAGGCGGTCACATCGTCGGCGCGGCCGAAGGCTCGGGCCGCGCCATGGCCATGCGCCGCGCACCAGGAGTCGGCGACGATCTGGCCGCAATCATCCTTTCCGGTAAGGCATTCCAGCAGGCCGTAGCCCTCCTGGTCGGAGATGATATAAGCGGCGCTTGGGCTCACTTCGGCATAGGCGCCGAAGGAGCAGCCGGCGACGATCAAAACTCCGGCGAAAAGCGCAAACGCGCGCCGACCGATCGGCGCCCAGAATTTTAACATTTCCGACAAACCCCACACGACTCTGAGAGCTCGCCGTCAGAACTAGCGCAGAGCGGTAAAACGCCCGTTAAGTTCTCCGCAGCCCGAACCGGCGTCGCGCTTGACGCGACGGCGCGCTTTGGCGCATGGTCGCCGCCATGACGCCTCGGCTCACCCTTTGTCGGAAGACCATTATCAGCTAGCGATCACGCTGGCCGGAGCCGTCACGTCTATCTCAATGACATGAAGCGACGCCCCGGCCGGCGGCCTTGCGGGGAAATTCATGTCGACGCCTGCGCTGAAAATTTACAATACGCTGACGCGGAAGAAGGAGGACTTTCGTCCGATCGATCCCGCCAATGTGCGCATGTATGTCTGCGGGCCGACGGTCTATGACTACGCCCATATCGGCAACGCCAGGCCGCTCATCGTCTTCGACGTGCTGTTTCGTCTGCTGCGCCATCTTTATGGGCCGGAACACGTCATCTACGTGCGCAACATCACCGACGTCGACGACAAGATCAATGCGCGGGCGTTCGAGCGCGGGATTTCGATTCGCGAACTGACCGAAGAGACCAACAAGGTCTTTCAGGCGGACGTGTGCGCGCTCGGCTGTCTCGAGCCGACCGTGCAGCCGCGCGCGACCGAGCATATCGCGCAGATGATCGCGATCATTGAGAGGCTGATCGCGTCGGGACACGCCTATGCCGCCGACGGCCATGTGCTGTTCGACGTGCCGTCGATGCCGAGCTACGGGCGCCTGTCGCGGCGCTCGCTCGATGAAATGCTCGCCGGCGCGCGGGTCGACGTCGCGCCCTATAAGCGCGGCGACATGGATTTCGTTCTATGGAAGCCGTCAAAGGAGAACGAGCCCGGCTGGGACAGCCCGTGGGGCAGGGGACGTCCCGGCTGGCATATCGAATGTTCGGCGATGTCCTGGGCGCATCTTGGCGAAACCTTCGACATTCACGGCGGCGGCATCGACCTCGTCTTTCCGCACCACGAAAACGAAATCGCGCAAAGCTGCTGCGCCTTCGGCCGCGAATTGATGGCGAATTACTGGATGCATAATGGCTTCCTGCAGGTCGAGGGCGAGAAAATGTCCAAGAGCCTGGGGAATTTCGTGACGATCCATGAGCTGCTGCATACGGAGAAGTTCGGGGGGCGTTCTTGGTCGGGCGAAGTACTGCGGCTTGCGATGCTGCGCACGCATTACCGTCAGCCGATCGATTGGACGGTGAAGGCGCTGGAGGAGGCGGAGACGAAGCTTACATATTGGATGACCGTTATGGATTTTTCCGTCGCGCCTTTGGGTTCGGACGGGAGGATCGCCGATCAGCTTCTGCGCTCTGATGAGGTTCCATCGACCTATATGGATGCACTTTCCGATGACCTGAACACTCCGCTCGCAATGCAAATTTTAGATCGCGCATTTTCTGAACCTCGCACAGATCGAGTTCTATCGATCATGCTAGGGCTTTCCGGCATCGATTTGAACGCATTTCGGGCATCGAGGCACGCTCGGGATCAGGCGTTTTTCGAAAAACATGGCGATATTGTCGACCGCCTCATCAGCGCCCGCAACGCCGCCCGCGCGTCAAAAAACTGGGCCGAATCCGACCGCATCCGCGACGAACTCGCCGCAATGGGCATCGCGCTCAAGGACAAAAAGGACGGCGCCACGAGCAGGGAGGTGAAGCGGTGAGCGCGGCTCTTTCAAATAAGCGCGCGCAACCCTCTCCCGTAGGGAGAGGGTGGCCGCGGAGCGGCCGGGAGAGGGGTATCCGCGCTGATCGTTTGCGCGCGCCTTTACGCCCAAGATCGTTGCCCCTCACCCCGGTCCTTCGGACCGACCCTCTCCCTCTGGGAGAGGGTGGCGCCGCGCGTAACCTGCGTCGCCGGGCGCGCCCTTCTCTCACAAATAAACGCGCGCAACCCTCTCCCGTAGGGAGAGGGTTGCCACGAAGCGGCCGGGAGAGGGGTTTCCGCGCTGATCGTTTGCGCGCGCTTTTGCGCCCCAGATTGTTTCCCCTCACCTCGGACCTGCGGTCCGACCCTCTCCCCCTGGGAGAGGGTGGCGCCGCGCCTTCAGCCGCTTCTCTCTCAAAGAAAGGCACGTACCCCTCTCCCATAGGGAGAGCGCAGCCGCGGAGCGGCCGGGAGAGGGGTTGCCGCGCTGATCGTTTGCGCGCGCCTTTATGCCCAAGATTGTTTCCCCTCACCCCGGACCTCCGGTCCGACCCTCTCCCTTTGGGAGAGGGTGAGGCGGCGCAACCCTCTCCAATAGGGAGAGCGCAGCCGCGGAGCGGCCGGGAGAGGGATTGCCGCGCTGATCGTTTGCGCGCGTCTTTACGCCCAAGATCGTTGCCCCTCACCCCGGACCTGCGGTCCGACCCTCTCCCTTTGGGAGAGGGTGAGGCCGCGCGTAACCAAAATTCACTCGAGGCGAGGCAGGGACGGTCGCGGCGCGCGGGCGCGCGCAATATCCGCTGCGCGAAGGATTTCCTGCAGCACCCAGTCCAGTCGCTCCTTCACTTCGTCATTGGTGAAGCGCAGCTCCAGATAGCCGTGACTTTCGATCGCGGCGCGGCGGGCGGCGTCGGCAAGCGGCTGATCCGTATGATGCCTGCCGTCGAGTTCGATCGTGAGCGCAAGGCTGAAGCAGCAGAAATCGACGATGTAGCCATTGATCGGAACTTGGCGCCGAAACTTCAAACCGCCGAGTCGACCGCCGCGCAGCTCTCGCCAAAGCGCCTGTTCGGCGGGCGTGCGGTCGCGGCGCAGACGACGCGCGATGTCGATGTGTTTTCCGTCCATCGGGCGCCAACAAAAGCCCAGAACGGCTTATTTGGATACCCCTCACCCGGCCGCTCCGCGGCCACCCTCTCCCAATCGGAGAGGGTTACCTCCGCGAGGTAGTAGAAATGTCCCACGACGACTGGAAGAAGACGCTTCCCTTCAAACGCCACTGGGCGTTCTATCTTGCGTTCAAGCTTCTCGTGCTGGCGCTTGCGGCCTTCATCGCCTGGCATCTGCTGCGCGCCTTCGAGGTCGTGTGATGGCGCGCAGCGCGCAAACGCCGGGCCTGCGGCCGTTTCTTCCGGCGGACGCCGCGATGCTGGCGGCGCTCTTTCGCGAGAGCGTCGACGAACTCGCCGCCGATGATTATGACGACGCGCAGCGGGAAGCCTGGGCGTCAAAGGCCGATGACCAAGAAGCCTTCGGCGCGCTGCTCGCAGGCGACCTGACGATCGTCGCGCTCGTCGACGGGGAGATCGCCGGTTTCGCGTCGCTCAAGGACAACGCCGATTTTCATATGCTCTATGTGCGACCCGAGCTGGCGCGACGCGGCGTCGGCTCGGCGCTCGCCGACGCCATCGAGAAAATCGCCGCCGGGCGAGGGACGAAGACATTGACCGTCGACGCCTCCGACGCCGCCCGCGACTTTTTCGCCGCGCGCGGCTATGTCGCCACAACCCGCAACACGATCGAGATCGGCGGCCAGTGGCTCGGCAATACCACGATGACCAAGGCGCTGGCGGCGCCCGTCGCCGGGAGCGCGCATTGATGGCCAATACACCGACAAAGGAGCGGCTGACGCTCTACGATACGACGCTGCGCGATGGCGCGCAGACGACCGGCGTCGATTTTTCGCTCGACGACAAGCGCCAGATCGCCGCCATGCTCGACGATCTCGGCATCGACTATATCGAGGGCGGCTATCCCGGCGCCAATCCGCTCGACACGGAGTTTTTCGCGAAGCCTCCGAAGCTGCGCGCGCGCTTGGCCGCCTTCGGCATGACCCGCCGGCAGGGCCGCTCGGTCGAGAATGATCCGGGGGTCGCGGCGCTTCTCGATAGCGGCGCCGACGCCGTCACCTTCGTCGCCAAGAGTTGGGACTTTCAGGTCCGCGTCGCCTTACGATCAACGGAAGAGGACAATCTCGCAAGCGTTACGCAATCCGTAAAAGCGGCGGTCGCGCGCGGCAAGGAAGTCGCCGTCGACTGCGAACATTTCTTCGACGGCTTCAAGGCCAATCGCGACTATGCGCTGGCCTGCGCCAGGGCCGCCTATGATGCGGGCGCGCAATGGATCGTGCTCTGCGACACCAATGGCGGCGCGCTGCCGCATGAGGTCGAAGCCATCGTCGCCGAGGTCGTCAGACATATTCCGGGAGACCGCGTCGGCGTCCATTGCCATGACGACACGGGGCAGGCGGTGGCGAATTCGCTCGCCGCCGTGCGCGCCGGGGCGCGGCAGATTCAGGGCACGCTCAACGGGCTTGGCGAGCGCTGCGGCAACGCCAATCTGACGACGATCATCCCGACATTGTTGCTCAAGAGCGAATTTTCCGAGCGCTTCGAGATCGGCGTGACGCAAGAGAAGCTCACCCATCTGACGCGCGTGAGCCATGCGCTCGACGAGCTTCTCAATCGCGCGCCGAACCGGCACGCGCCCTATGTCGGCGCCAGCGCCTTCGCGACCAAGGCCGGCATTCACGCTTCGGCGGTGCTCACCGATCCGCGCACCTATGAGCATGTGACGCCGGAATCTGTCGGCAATATGCGGCGCGTGCTGGTGTCGGATCAGGCGGGACGCTCCAACATCGTTTCCGAGCTCGCGCGGCTTGGCGTCGTTCTCGACAAGGACGATCCGCGGCTGGCGCGTCTGCTCGACGAGGTGAAGGAGAAGGAAGCGCAAGGCTATGCCTATGAAGGCGCCGACGCCTCGTTCTTCCTTCTGGCGAAGCGCGTGCTCGGCGAGGCGCCGCATTTCTTCGACATCGAGCGCTACAGCGTCGCCGTCGATCGGCGCTTCGCCAGGAACGGCGGCTTCGAGGATCAGGGCGCCGAGGCCATCGTCAAAATCAACGTGCATGGCGAGAGCCGGATTTCCGCCGCCGAAGGCAATGGCCCCATCAATGCGCTCGATCTCGCGCTGCGCAAGGATCTCGGCGCCTATCAGCGCTTCATCGAGGACGTTCGGCTTGTCGACTATCGCGTCCGCGTCTTCCAGGGCGGCACCGACGCGGTGACGCGCGTTCTGGTTGAATGCGCCGATGCGCATGGCGCGCGCTGGTCGACGGTCGGCGTCTCGGCCAATGTCATCGACGCGTCCTTCGAGGCGCTCGTCGACGCGATCAACTACAAGCTGCTGGTTTCAGTGCGGCAAGCCGAAGGCGAGAAAATTTTCTGAGAACCTGAAGGAGTCCATCTACAGGCCCCGTTTCTGAATCTTTCTCGCGGGTCATTCCCGACGCGCGCAACGCGCGCGATCGGGAATCCAGAGCAGAACCAGCGTTCCTGGATCGGCTCTGGGTTCCCGGTCAGGCCTGCGGCCTGCCGGGAATGACAATGGTCCAAGCGAACGGATCATCTCGAATTCATATCAAAGTCGCTCGGTAATCGCGGTTTCGCTGATGTTGGGGGCGTGTCGCGCCGCCGCGAAAATCATCGGCAGAATGTCCTCGACGCGCTCGGCGACGAGATAGCGCACCTCATAGTCTGCACGGATAAATTCCTGAATGTGCATATGGGCGAAAAGCGACAGCAGCGGGCGCCAGAAGCCGGCGATATCGGCGATGACGAGCGGCTTGGTGTGCCGGCCAAGCTGAATCCAGGTCAGCTGCTCGGTCAATTCCTCCAGCGTGCCGACGCCGCCGGGCAGCGCGACAAAGGCGTCGGAGCGTTCGAACATCAGGCGTTTGCGCGTATGCATGTCCTTGACGACGATGAGGTCGGTCGCGCCTGTGAAGGGAATTTCGCGATCGTCGAGGAATTCGGGGATGATTCCGGTGACGCCGCCGCCGGCGGCGATCGTCGCCTTCGCCAATTCGCCCATCAGGCCGATCGCGCCGCCGCCATAGACGAGTCCGATCCCGGCGCGGGCGAGTTCGGCCCCCAGCGCGCGCGCCGCCGCCGAGTGACGCGGATCGGCGCCGATCGAGGAGCCGCAATAGACGCACACGTTCTTGATTTCTCGCATGTCCATTCTCATGCAGCGTTCGACGGCGCCTCGCGCGGGGTGCGCATCGCTTCTAAACGTCATATATGACGCCAAGCCAGCCATAACGCACGCCAAAGGTCGCGACGACGGCCCCATTCATCCGGAGACATATGATTAGACCCGATCAAGGCGAATCGAGCGATCCCCACGCGCTCGATCCGGACGACGCCGCGCCTCCGCCAGTTCCTGAGCAGCAATTGTCGGAATCGTCTCTAATCAGGACGATACGGCATTTGTGGCCCTATATCTGGCCGCGCGGCCGCCGCGATCTCGAACTGCGCGTGGCGGCGGTGTTTGCGCTGCTCGTCTTGAGCAAGCTGTTCAACGCCGCGACGCCTTTCGCCTTCAAATGGGCGACGGACGCCCTCGCCGAGGGCGGCGCCGGCGCATGGGCGAAGGCGGGGGCCGCGGCGATCTATTTCACGCTGCTGATGGGCGCGATGCGCATCGTCACCGTCGTGCTGATGCAGATGCGCGACGGCATTTTCGCCGCGGTGGCGATGCATGCCGTGCGCCGGCTGGCGACCGATCTCTTCGTTCACATGCATGAGCTGTCGCTGCGCTTTCATATCGGCAGAAAGACCGGCGGGCTGACGCGCGTGCTCGAGCGCGGGCGGGCGGGCATCGAAACGCTGTCGCGTCTCATCATGTCGACCGGCGCGCCGACCGTGCTGGAGATGGCGCTGGTTCTCGGCATTTTCGTCTATCAGTTCGATTGGCGCTACGGGCTGGTGCTGCTCGCCACTCTCGCCGGATATTTTCTTTACACGATGCTCGCCACCAATTGGCGGATCGCCATTCGGCGCAGGATGAACGACAGCGACACCGACGCCAATCAGAAGGCGATCGACAGCCTGTTGAATTACGAGACGGTCAAATATTTCGGCGCGGAACGGCGGGAGGCGACGCGCTACGACGGATCGATGATCCGCTACGAGCAGGCCAGCACGCAATCCTATGTCTCGCTGGCGGTGCTCAACGCCGGCCAGACAGTGATCTACATCATCGGGCTCACCGCCATGATGGTGATGTGCGTCTATGGCATCGAGGCCGGCCGCAATTCGGTCGGCGATTTCGTCCTGATCAACCTGATGATGGGGCAGCTGGCGCAGCCGTTGAATTTCATGGGCACCTTCTATCGCGAGGTGCGGCAGGCGATCATCGACATCGAGACGATGTTCTCGATCCTGGCGCAGAGCCCCGAGATTTTGGACAGGCCCGGCGCCGCGCCGCTCGTCGTGCGCGACGGAAGGATCGTATTCGATGACGTCTCGTTCCACTACGAGCCGAACCGGCCGATTCTCAAGGGCGTGAGCTTCGAAGCCGCGCCCGGACAGACGGTCGCGATCGTCGGCCCTTCGGGGGCAGGGAAGTCGACGATCTCGCGGCTGATGTATCGCTTCTACGAGCCGCAAGGCGGGCGCATCATGATCGACGGCCAGAATATTCTGGACGTGACGCAGGAGAGCCTGCGCGCGGCGATCGGCATGGTGCCGCAGGACACGGTGCTGTTCAACGATTCGATCGGCTACAACATTCGCTATGGACGGTGGGACGCGAGCGACGAGGAGGTGCGCGACGCGGCGCGGCTCGCCCAGATCGACCGCTTTATCGAAAGCGTGCCGGAGGCCTATGGCGCGCAGGTCGGCGAGCGCGGGTTGAAGCTTTCGGGCGGCGAGAAGCAGCGCGTGGCGATCGCGCGCACCATTCTCAAGGGTCCGCCGATTCTCATTCTCGACGAAGCGACCTCGGCGCTCGACAGTTTCACCGAACATGAGATTCAGGAGGCGCTGCGCAGCGTCGCCAAGGGCCGCACCACGCTGGTCATCGCGCATCGGCTGTCGACCATCGTCGACGCCGACGAAATCCTGTTTCTCGATCACGGCCGCATCGTCGAGCGTGGGACGCATCAGGCGTTGCTGGCGCTTGGCGGCCATTACGCCGGCATGTGGAACCGCCAGCGCGAGGCGGCGGAAGCGCGCGCGAAGCTTCTGGAGGCGGAGCGGGAAGAATTCGAGGCGTAAGCCGGGCGCTTCTCTCCTCTCTGGTCGGACCGCATCTCGCGCCCCAGTTTTCAGCAAATGATGCATCCAAAGACGCGGCGGTCGTGTAGGCTGAAGGGCGGCGTTGTCGTCTTGCCCGGAGAGTCCGATGGCGAGGAAACGCGTTCTCGTGCCGTTTGTCGTCGCGGTCTGCCTGGGAGCGGGCGCCGCCCGGGCGCAGATCAGGGCGGAGCATCCCCGCCATTGCGTGATGAGCGTCGGGCCGACGCAAATGATGTTCAGCGCCTTTCAGGAGAACAGGACCGACGCGATATTTTGCCGGCATGTGCCGACGCTGGGCCCGACCATGATCATTCTCGATGCGCAGCAGGTCGAGCTGCGCGAGATGAACATCGAAATTCGCGTGCTACGAAACGTCGGGCAGAAGGATTGGCGCGACGATCTCGACGCCAACACGGTCGCCGTCCTGCCGCCGAAGAAATATCTGGCGGACAAGGGCACAACGAGCTTCACCCATGATTTCGTCAGCGACGGCGATTATATCGCGCTCGTCAGGGCGACGAGCGACGACGGCGCCAAGGAATATGTCGGACAATATGATTTCTCCGTCGGCGAGACGGCGGAGTGGTATGTCGCGCTGGGACTGATGTCGCTCATCGGCGCCGGCGCCGCGCTGGGCATGTGGCGCCGCCGCAGCAAGGCGCCCCGACCAGAGGCGGGAAAGCGGGTCGGATAGGCGTTAGCCCTTCGTCAATCGCTTGTGATTGCGATTGACGCGCTTGGCGTAAACGGCGAGGGCGCGATCCGCGGCGAGATGCGGCTGGCCGGCCGCTATGCTCTTCGCGGCCTCCATGCCGGCGTCGGTTGCGGCTTTGATCTTTTCATCGACCATCAGCTGGCTCTCGCGCCTGCCATGCGCGCCGCCGGTGGCGATTTTCAGCAGTCGCAAGCCGATCACCTGATTGGCCACGAAGCTCATCTTGAGCGCGTCGGAGAAAAACTTGTTCATTCTCATTCGACTTCTGCGCATCGCCGCCTCCTGTCAAGGTAAATAGCGTGGCCGGGGCATTGGCCAACCGACCAGTTGGCGATGTTGCAAGGAAGTTGCGTGAAACGCGCTACGCCATCGCCGAGCGCAAACCGAGGCGCTCGACGAAGGTTTCGAAATCCCAGTCGCTGTAGAGTAGCGGCAGATCGCTTTCGATGCAGCGCGTGGCGATGATCGTAAGATTGGAGGCTTTGGTTTGATTTGCCCCCTCCCCAACCCTCCCCCGCTTCGCGGGAGAGGGAGTAGATTCGGGAAGCGGGGAGGGGGATTGGAAATATCGGGCGTCAGCCAACGATCGGCATTGGCGCAATCTCGACAAGGCGCCGAGTCTGACTCCCACTCCCGCTTTAGCGGGGGAGGGTTGGGGAGGGGGCGAAGCTCATGCGGCAATCTCGCCGGACAACGGCTCACGCACGAAAACTGCGGCGCGAGATGACCAACGCCGAGCGGAAACTCTGGAGCGCGCTGCGCCGCCACGGCCTCGCCGGGGCGCAGTTCCGCCGGCAGGCGCCGTGCGGACCCTACATCGCGGATTTTCTCTGTCACGGCGCAAGGCTCGTCGTCGAGGTTGACGGCGCGACTCATTCGACCGGGGCGGAGCGCTCTCGCGATGCAAAACGCGACGCATGGTTCGCCGCGAACGGCTATGCGGTTTTGCGTGTGACGAATGCGGAGGTTTACGAGCAATTCGAGGGCGTGCTGGAAACGGTCTGGATGCGCGCGGCGGAGCGGTTGCCCCCTCCCCAGCCCTCCCCCGCTTCGCGGGAGAGGGAGTAGATTCGGGAAGCGGGGCGGGTGCGCTTCCATCCCGCGCGCGTCTCCCCCATATTGCCGCCATGGCCTCTCCCCCTAAAAAGCCGAAAGACCCTGCGCGCCCCACCCGCGCCAAGGCGGCGAAGCCGGAGGTCGCGCCGCTCGCGCCGCATCTCGTGCAGCTGCTCAATCCCGCGCTGGCGCCGGGATTCGGCGAGGGGCCGCAGGCGGCCTATGACGCCTCCTCGATCCAGGGCCTCGATGAGGAGGACATCGAGAAATTCGGGCTCGGCGAAGGCTTTCAAGCCGGCGGCGCGACTTCAGGAAGCGCCGCTCAAAATATCGGCGGGGTGCAGGCGACCGCCGACAGACTGGCCGAACTGCTGCGCCTCGGCGACCCGAATATCCGCGACCAAAAGCCCTGGACGCCGCATCGGCCCGAGCGGCCGCCGAAATCCGAAGGCGGCGTGCGGTTCGAACTGGTCTCGGAATATACGCCGAAGGGCGATCAGCCGGCGGCGATCGAGGAGCTGGTCAAGGGAATCGCCGCGCAGGAACGCGATCAGGTGCTGCTCGGCGTCACCGGCTCCGGCAAGACTTTCACCATGGCGAGCGTGATCGAACGCACCCAGCGGCCGGCGCTGATTCTCGCGCCGAACAAGACGCTCGCCGCGCAGCTCTACGGCGAGTTCAAGAGCTTCTTTCCCAAGAACGCCGTCGAATATTTCGTTTCGTACTACGACTATTATCAGCCCGAAGCCTATGTGCCACGCTCGGACACTTACATCGAGAAGGAATCCTCGGTGAACGAGCAGATCGACCGCATGCGCCACGCCGCGACGCGCGCGCTGCTGGAGCGCGACGACGTGATCATCGTCGCCTCGGTTTCCTGCATCTACGGCATCGGGTCGGTCGAAACCTATACGGCGATGACCTTCTCGGTCTCGCTCGGCGAGAAGCTGGAGCAGCGCCAGCTCGTCACCGATCTCGTCGCGCTGCATTACCGCCGCGTGCAGGCGGATTTTACGCGCGGCACTTTTCGCGTGCGCGGCGACACCGTCGATATATTCCCGGCGCATTATGAGGACCGCGCCTGGCGCGTCAGCTTCTTCGGCGACGAGGTGGAGTCGATTTCCGAATTCGATCCGTTGACCGGCAAGAAGACGGTCGATCTCGAATTCGTGAAAGTCTACGCGAACTCGCATTATGTGACGCCGCGGCCGACGCTGTTGCAGTCGGTCAAGGCGATCAAGGAGGAGCTGCGCGCGCGACTCGACGAATTATACCGCTCGGGGCGTCTGGTCGAAGCGCAGCGGCTCGAGCAGCGCACGCGCTTCGATCTCGAAATGATGGAGGCGACCGGCTCCTGCGCCGGCGTCGAAAATTATTCGCGCTATCTCACCGGCCGCAGGCCGGGCGAACCGCCGCCGACGCTGTTCGAATATCTGCCCGACAATGCGCTGGTCTTCGCCGACGAGAGCCATGTCTCGATTCCGCAGATCGGCGCCATGTACAAGGGCGACTTCCGCCGTAAGGCGACGCTCGCCGAATATGGCTTCCGCCTGCCGTCCTGCATGGACAATCGGCCCTTACGCTTCGAGGAATGGGACGCGATGCGGCCGCAGACGGTGGCGGTGTCCGCGACGCCGGGGAATTGGGAGCTCAATCAGACTGGCGGAATCTTCGTCGAACAGGTCATCCGCCCGACCGGGCTGATCGATCCGCAGGTCGAGGTGCGCCCGGCGCGCGCCCAGGTCGACGATCTTCTCGACGAAGCGCGGGCGACCGCGCAGATCGGCTATCGCTCGCTGGTCACGGTGCTGACGAAGCGCATGGCCGAGGATTTGACCGAATATCTGCATGAGAACGGCGTGCGCGTGCGCTACATGCATAGCGACATCGACACGATCGAGCGCATCGAGATCATCCGCGACCTGCGGCTCGGCGCCTTCGACGTGCTGGTCGGCATCAATCTGCTGCGCGAAGGGCTCGACATTCCCGAATGCGGCCTTGTCGCCATACTCGACGCCGACAAGGAGGGGTTTCTGCGGTCCGAAACCTCGCTGGTGCAGACCATCGGCCGCGCCGCGCGCAATGTCGACGGCCGCGTGATCTTATACGCCGATCAGATCACCGGTTCGATGAAGCGGGCGATGGACGAGACCAATCGCCGCCGCGCCAAGCAGGAAGCCTATAATCGCGAGAACAACATCACGCCGGCGTCGATCAAGCGCGGCATCGCCGACATTCTCGGCAGCGTCGCCGAGCAGGACCATGTGACGGTCGACACCGGCTATGACATCGCGCCGGGGCACAATCTCGCGGCGACGATCGCCGATCTCGAAAAGCGCATGAAGGCGGCGGCGGCTGATCTCGCCTTCGAGGAGGCGGCGCGGATGCGCGATGAAATCCAGCGGCTGCAGCGCGCCGAATTGCTCGCCGAGGCGAGCCCGCAATTTCGCGCGTCCTTCGGGCGCGGCGCCATACGCCGCGACGAAGCGGAAAAACTCGCCACCCGGGCGCATAAGCCGACCGACGCCGACATGGGGCCGCATAATTTCGGCGGCGGCGAAGCGCGGCCTTTGGGGCGGCTCATGCCGCCGCCGCGCGTTTCGCCACGCTCGTCAGGCGGCAAGCCAGGCACGAGGACCGTAAAGGGCAAGCCGAAGTGAGGCGCGTTTCATCCTCTCCCGCAAGCGGGAGAGGGATCTGGCTTATTCGACCGGCAAGGCGACGAAATGCGCGTCGCCCTGGCCGTTCGCGACGATGAGCAGCGCGGTCTTCTTGCCGTCGCTCTTCAGCGCCTTGACCTTCTTGACCACCTCCGCCGGATCGCTCACCGCTTCCTGATTGACCTCAAGCAGCACCTCGCCGGGCTGTAGGCGTTTCTCCGCCGCATCCGAGCGCGGATCGACCGCGGTAATGACGACGCCGCCCTTTACGGCGTCCTTGATCTGGAAGCGTGCCCGCAACTCATCGGAGAGGCGCGACAGTTCAAGCCCCAGCACGCTCTGCGACGATCCGCCGGCGCCGTCGGACTTCTCCTTGTCGCCGTCCTTCGATGCGACTTTCTCGCCATCCTCGAGCCTGCCGAGCTTGACGGTCTTGGTCAGCTCCTTGCCGCCCCGCACGATGACGAGTTCAACATCCCTGCCGACCGGGGTCGCCGCGACGAGCTTGGGCAGGTCGCGCGACTCCTTGATCGGCTTGCCGTCGAATTTGACGATCACGTCGCCGGCCTTCAGCCCGGCCGGTTTCGAGGGTCCCTTGTCGTCGACGCCGGCGACAAGCGCGCCGCGCGTCGCGCCGAGATTGAGCGTCTCGGCGATCCCGTCGTCGATGTTCTGGATGCGGACTCCCAGCCAGCCGCGGCGAGTCTCGCCGAATTGGTGCAGCTGATCGATGACGGGCTGAACCGTATTCGCCGGCGTCGCAAAGCCGATGCCGACCGAACCGCCGGAGGGCGACAGGATCGCGGTGTTGATGCCGATGACCTCCCCGTCCATGTTGAACAGCGGTCCGCCCGAATTGCCCTTGTTGATCGAGGCGTCGGTCTGGATGTAGTTGTCGTAGGGTCCGCTATCGATGTTGCGGTTGCGCGCCGAAACGATGCCGGCCGTCACCGACCCGCCAAGCCCGAAGGGATTGCCGACGGCGAGCACCCAGTCACCGACCTTGGCCTTGTCGCTGTCGCCGAATTTGACCGCTTTCAGCGGCTTTTCTGGCTTCACCCGTAACACGGCGACATCGACTTTCTGATCCTTGCCGAGAACCTCCGCCTTGAGCTTTTGGCCGTCATTGAAGATCACCGTCACTTCATTGGCGTCGGCGATGACATGATTGTTGGTGATGACGATTCCCGAAGGATCGATCACGAAACCGGAGCCGAGCGAACTTGACCTGCGCTGGCGCGGCATTTCGGGCATGCCCTGGCCGCGCCGCCGGAAAAATTCTTCGAAGAGATCGTCGAAAGGCGCGCCGGGTCCGACTCCCGGCGGCATCTGCGGGCCTTCGCCGTTCTTTCCGCGCTTGGCCTCGACGGTCTGCGTCGCGGAAATGTTGACGACGGCGTCCTGAACTTTCTCGGCGAGTTCGGACAGGGAATCCGGGCCTTTCGCGGCGGCTGGCGTCAATGAAATAAGCAGGGCCACAAAACCAGCGGCCGCGGAAGCCTGGAGCACCTTCATCCGATATCTCCGTAGGTGAGAGGACGCAGATATAGGCGGAAACGCCTTCGACAAAAAGAGGCGTTTCGGCTGGAGCTTCGAAACGACGTTCCGCGGTTGTCTCGGCGCGAAGCGAGCTTTAGCGTCAAATGGCGACGGTCGGGACGTGAATTTGTCGGAACGCAAAATGTCGAGATGTTTGCGCGCTCTTTTCGAGCGAATGTTGGGCCGCGGAATATTTTCACTGTTCGGCAGCCCTTCCCGCATCAATGAATTTCACGCGCCGCCACGACACGATGCAATCATCCGCCGCATCAGCGAACTGGCGGAGCCGGACCCGGAGATAGGCGAACATGCGCAATCTTATGGGCTAAGCGCCGAGGATGTCCAAGCGACAATACAGCATTTTCGAAACATGCGCCTGTGTCTTGCTTTTCATGCGCTTTGTCTCCGCGCAAAGGAAGACGCCGTGTTTCTTCAAACGCTCGGCGGACTGGCCGAACAATTTTTCGCGTTCCCCGGCGTTGAAGAAGGCGACTTTACCCAAATGCGTCTGTTGGCGGAACGCAGGGTGCGTGGCGGCGAGGAAGCTCATGTCTGGGCCGACATTCGCGCCCGCGATCCCGAAGCGGCGCAAATCCTCGAAACGCGTTTTGGCGCCGCGGCTTTTTACCACGCTTTCGGCGCATTTCTGGACACGACGTTCGGATTTCCCGAACTGGCGACGGACGAAAATTTCGACGAGCGAAGCTATCTCTTCGCCAATCGCGATGTGGGCGACGCCGTCGCGCGCGGCGAGATCGCCTCAGCCCGCGTTCATTTTTCCACACATGGAAGAGAAGAGGGGCGACAGCTCAGGGTTCGTCGCGACGCTTGCCGCGACGCATTCGTTTATCCATTGAGCCTGGCGCGTTCTCAGGACTCCAATTTCGAAATTGGCGACATCGTCGCCGTTGACCAAGTGAGCCGTTCGCAACTGCTCAAGACTGAAGGCGCGGTCGCGACGGCGCTGGTGGCGCCCGGCGAAGCGCATGACGCAAGGCAAACCTTTCGCCTCGAAGATTCGATCGGCGCCGGAGAGCCCGAGTTCGACGCGCTTGCAACGCAATGCGCATGGCGATCGGCGCCGGTCTATCTTGCCGCTTTTCGCGACGCCTGCGTGGAGCTTGAGAACGGAATTCTGTTGTTCGAGCGCGACAAGGCCTGGGGCGACTCTTTTTTTGCGACGGTGCTCGCGCCGGGCGGCCTGAATCGCGCGCCGGACATTTTTCCGCTGGACGGCCGCTATGGTCGGCTCAGACGCGCAGAGGCGGAGACGATGGATGTCGAGACGCCCGTGATGCTCGCCTGTTTTTGGGCGAGCCGAGTGAATCACGGCCATTGGCTGATGAATTCGTTGTTTTCCGTTTACCTCGCGCTGGACGAGCTCCGGTCCGAGCGGCTGAAACTGCTGTGCCCACCGCTATCCGCGCGACAGCGAGAGGAATTCGTTCGTCTGGGTGCGCCGACGACGAGCATCATTGAAGCATCGTCCCGCTACGTACGGGCGTCGAAGGTGATCTATCCTTCGCCGCTGACCTCCGGCGCGAACATGTTTCCCGGTGCGACCTGCCCGCAATTTCTAACATATGTCGCGGAGCGCTTCGCCGGCGACGCGCAAGATCGGATTGCGCCAAAATATGTCTATATCAGTCGGGAAGGCTTTGCGTCGGGGCGGCTGATGGCCAATGAGCGCCTGCTTGCCGATGCGCTCGCGGGTATCGGCTTCGCGGTCATCCGGCCGCATGAATTGAGCTTTCCCGAGCAAATCCGTGCGATGTCGAATGCGGCGATCGTCATCGGGCAGTTCGGCGCCGCGCTCTGGAATACGGGCTTTGCGCCAAGACATGCGAAAATCATCGAGATCGCCACGAGCAATTATGTTTCGAACGAATATCTGTTCCTCTCGCATCTCTGCGGGCGCGAATTTTATCGCGTGATGATCGCCGCGGAGTCGCCCCAAAATCGGGCATATGAAGGAGAATCGTTTTCCTTCGATGCGCCGGTTGGTGAAATCGTCGCGCTCGCGCGCAAGCTGATGTGATTGCGCGGCGGCTGTTCGCGCCGTCAGCGCCCGACGATGCCGCTCACCGCCGTCGAGTCCCCCGTTTGCGCTTTACTTGCTTTTCTCCGGAGACGGCCTGTCCGCGCTCGGCGCGGCGCTCGCCTCCGGAGCTGAGAAAAAACGGAAGAACTCAGAACGCGGGCTGATCAGGAACCGCGTCTCTCCCGGCTTGAAGGCGGCTTCATAGGCCTGCATCGACCGATAGAAGGCGAAGAAGTCGGGATCGCGGCCAAAGGCTTCGGCGAAGATGCGGTTGCGCTCCGCGTCGCCTTCGCCCTTGGTCTGGTCGGCCTGGCGCTGCGCTTCGGCTTTCAGCACGATGACGTCGCGATCGGCCTTGGCGGTGATTTTTTGCGCCTGCTCGGAACCCTGCGCGCGGTATTCCGCGGCTTCGCGCTGGCGCTCGGTCTGCATGCGCCCAAAAACCTTTTCCGAAATCTGTTGCGGAAGATCGACACGGCGAATGCGCGCATCGACGACCTGCACGCCGAATTTTTGCGCCTCGCGGTCCGCCTGCTCCTTGATCTTCACCATCAGCCTGGCGCGCTCGTCGCGCACGATCTGCTGCTGGTTGGCCTCGCTCAGCACGCGGCGGACGGCGGAGTTCAACACCGAACCGAGCTGATTGTTCGCGCCCATGACGCTGTTGACGGTCTGATAGAAGCGCAAGGCGTCGACGATGCGATAGCGGATGAAGCTGTCCACCTCGAGCCGCTGATTGTCGGCGGCGAGCACTTCGAGATTCGGGCTTTCGACATCGAGGATGCGGTTGTCGAAGGTTACAACATTTTCGATGAGCGGAATTTTGAAGTGGAGGCCGGGCTTAGTGATGAGGCCGCGGCCGGCGACCGGCTCGCCAAGACGGAGCACCAGCGCCTGCTCGGTCTGCGAGACGGTGAACAGGGCGCCGGCGAGACCGATGACCGCCAGCAGAGCGACGACGGCGAGCGTAAACAGAAGGCCGGACCTCATTTGCGGCCTCCCTGGAACGGCGCGAAGGCGGGCAGCGGCACGAAAGGCGTCACGCTGGCGCCGACTTTCGACGGATCGTCGAGTATGACCTTGTCCGCGCCGCCCAGCACGCGCTCCATGGTTTCGATATAGAGTCGTTGCCGGGTAATGGTCGGCGCGTTCTTATATTGGGCGTAAATCTGCTCGAAACGGGACGCCTGGCCGCGCGCTTCGGCGACGATCTGCTCGCGATAGGCTTCCGCCTCCTGCAGAATGCGCGCCGCGCCGCCGCGCGCTTCGGGCACCACGCGGTTGGCGTAAGCCTCCGCCTCATTGCCGAGACGCTGCAAATCCTGCTGCGCGGCGGTCACGTCGCGAAACGCCGCGATCACCTGCTGCGGCGGATCGACGGAGAGCAGCAGCACCTGCAGCACCAGAACGCCGGCGTGATATTCGTCGAGCACCTTCTGCATCAACGCCTGACTGGCGGGCTCGATCAACTTGCGATCGGCGGTAAGAATCTTTTGAATTTGCGTCTGGCCGACGATCTCGCGCATGGCGCTTTCGGCGACGGCCTTCACTGTTCCCGCCTGATTGGCGACATTGAAGGCGTAATCTTCGGGCTTCGCCGGATCAATCTGCCAGATGACGCGAAACTTGACGTCGGCGATATTCTCGTCGCCGGTCAGCATCAGGCTTTCTTCCGGCGCTTCCGGCCCGCGCGGCGCCGAAGGCGTGCCGCGGCGCCGACCGTCGACGACGATTCCCGACTCCTCGCGGAAGCCGACGTCGGTAATGTTACGGTCAGTGACCGCAAGCTTGAGCACCGAGCCGATCGGACCGGGAAGATTATAATTCAGGCCCGCCTGGGTTTTGCCCACATATTTGCCGAAGATCAGATTGAGGCCGATCTCATTGGGTCCGACCGTGTAAAGGCCCGACAGCAGCCATGCGAGCACGGCGACCAGCACCAGTATCGCGAAGCCGCGTCCGCCAAATCCGCTCGGCAGAATCTGTTTGAGGCCTTCCTGGCTGCGGCGCAGCATCTCCTCAAGGTCCGGCGGCTGGCCGGCTGGGCCTTGTCCCCATGGGCCTCCGGGCTGACCCCAGGGATTGTTATTCTGATTGCGCGGCCCGCCTTGATCGCTCCAGGGCATATCGTCTCGCAGAATGGGAGTAGGGCGGCGGTCGCGCCGCGTCGCCAATGTTATAGGGACTCGCGGCCGCTGCGGCAATGACGCGCCGCTGCGGCCGTTAGGCAAGGGAGAACAAAATGATTCGCGATTACAGCAATGTCGCGGCCAATGAGCGGACGTTTCTCGCATGGGTGCGCACCGGCGTCGCGGTGATCGCGCTGGGCTTTGTCATCGAGCGGTTCAATCTGTTTCTTCTCAGCATCGCCGGCGCGCTGCCGGACAACGCCGACCGGTTGCGCATCCATCGGTTCGACAATCCGGCGGGGCGCTATGGCGGGGCCGCGCTCGTCGCCGTGGGCGTCACGCTCATCGTGATTTCGACCGTCCGCTTCATTCATACGGCGCGGCTGTTGTCGCGCGACGAGCCCTATACGGCGCAAACAACTAGCGCCAGCCTGTATTTTCTGGCGGCGCTGCTGCTCGCCGTCGCCGCCTTCAGCGCCTATCTCGCGGCGATCTGAGCCTTATTTCTGATCCAGCCGCCAGGAACCGTCCCAATCTATCGGGGGCGGCGCCGCGACGAAACCGTCGACGCGCGCGAGAAATGTGAGCGACGGCCCGTCGTCGGGCGCGATCGCGAGCGCTTGCGAGAATGCGCGACGCGCCGCGTCCCATGAACGCGCGCGCACGGGGCAAAGATTGGAAATCAAGGAGGTCAACCGACGACGGCGTTTGGCTCGTCAGCCTCATGAGCGACGATTTCGGCTTCATCGGTTTCGAACAAGAGACTTTGCCGTCCCTCGACAACCCGTGCGGCCCGAGTTTGTCACCTATGTCTCCAGACTGGACAAAGTGGGAGCTGGCGCGCCGAGAACGAAGAAACAGAGAACTACGTCTACGCTATAGCCCTCCGTGGCCCTCTTTTGACCTAGTGGCCCCCGTCATTGCTTTTGACGGCGAGTTCTGAATCTCTGTCGCTGCACAGCAGCGATGGAGATGATTCGTGGCCGGGAAGGAGATCGCCGTCAAGAAGTATGTGGTTCGGTTGAGCGCGG
>VGDY01000047.1 GCA_016869555.1 Alphaproteobacteria bacterium
TAAATCCGCCAAACGCTCATCCACGTCAAAGAAACCGGGCGCTCCCTTGGACATGTCCGCTCCCTCCGCGACATGACCAAGTGAATCAAATCAATGCCGATCTGGCTAGGGGTTTTTGGAGGCGTCCGGCTGATGATCGCGGTCGCCTGCGTGCTGGCGCTGTTCGTGATCGCGAGGGCCTGAATGAGCGTTTACGTCGACGACATGCGTGCGCCCTATCGCAGGATGATTATGTGCCACATGCTCGCCGACTCGGTTGACGAGCTGCACGCGATGGCTGACCGTATCGGCGTCGTCAGGCGCTGGTTTCAAGGCGATCATTACGACATCTGCCTCGCCAAGCGGGCGCTCGCGCTGCAGGCCGGCGCCGTCGAGATTTCGATGCGAGAGGCAGTCGCCGTTCGTGCGCGCTACAGGCGGATCGCGCCGGCATGGAGCAATTTGACGCCATAGCGTTGAAGGCGGCCTGAAACGACGAAAAGCCCCCGTAGCCGGCGCGAACCGACCACGGGGGCTTTTATGAAGGTCGAACTTTCCGGTTTTACCGGATAGTTGCTGCCCGGTGACTTACGACGATTTGACGATGAGTCCTTGACCGGTCGGAAGCGAGGCGACCATGAAGCCGATCTCGCGGCCGAGCGCGTCCATCGCGTCCTTCTGCGGCTGATAGCCGTGGTAGGCGTAGTCGTCGAGCACGACGATGCCGCCTCTTTGGACCTTCGGCCAAAAGTAGCGCATCGCAGCGGTTTCCGGCGCCGCGCAATTCATGTCGATGTGCATGAACGCGATGTGCTGCGTCTTGTTCTGCGGGAGCGTGTCGGGGATCGGCCCGCGGATCATCACGACGTCGTCGAACTCATCGAAGTTTTTCTTGGTCTGCTCGTAACATTCCGGGTAGGCGTCCTCGAACATATCGAGCCGGCCGATCGCTCTCTCCTCATCGTTGACGAGCTCCGGCACGAGCCCCTGAAACGTATCCATGAGATAATATGTCCGAGCGCCGCGGTTCGCGTTCCACCCGACATAGGTCATAATGGCCGAGCTTGCCGCGCCCCTGTTTACTCCGCATTCGACAAAGTCGCCAGGGATCTTCATGGCGTTGGTCGCCGCCCAGGTCAGGATGTGGATGCGCCACTGGATGTTGTGATCCTTCTCGGCCTGTACGGCGCGGGCGTAGGCGCTGGCAAATTTCGGCTCAGTCATAAAATCGGCATTGTGGATGGTCCAAAGGCCGTCTTGCCGATAAGTAAGTGGCCAGTCTTCGATTCTGGGCTGGGGAACTTCGGTGTGTTTTTGTTTAAAAAACGAAAGCAGTGACATGCTTAGGCCCCTTCAATTAGATCGGGATTTTTAGCATCTATGGCGGCGCATCGCAAAAAAACGCCTTTAGCGCAGTGAGATCGGGCGCCCAAAGGATAAGAAGCCCTGCAAGCACCTCGGCCGATTTACCCTTATCCTCTTCGGCGCCAATGCCGGCTCGTGCCCCGGCGTACATTCCGAGGGGGTCGGAAAGTTGCGCAATTGGTGGGCCGGGCAGGACTCGAACCTGCAACCAGACCGTTATGAGCGGCCGGCTCTAACCATTGAGCTACCGGCCCCGAGAGGGGAGGCTTCTCCTATACCGCAACCCGAAGGCGCGCAAAATCGCCCTTTCGGACCGCGCTTGTCATGGCCGGCGCCGCGCCTGTATGGCTGTTCGCATGAATGAGCGCGACGCGCGCGCGGCGATCGTCGACGCCGCTCAGGAGATGGAGCGGCTGGGCCTCAATCACGGCTCGGCCGGCAATCTGTCGTTGCGGGTCGGCGACGCCGCGCTCGTCACGCCGAGCGGCGTTCCAGGCCGCGAACTCTCGCCCGAACTCATCGCGCGTCTGCCGCTGGCGGGGGAGGGGGCTTTTGACGGTCCGCTGCGGCCGTCGAGCGAGTGGCGCTTCCACCTCGACATTTATCGCGCCCGGCCGGACGTGAACGCCGTCGCCCATATGCATTCGACCTATGCGACGACGATCGCGACGCTGCGGCGCGAGATTCCGGCGGTGCATTACATGATCGCGGCCTTCGGCGGACCGACGGTGCGCTGCGTCGGTTATGCGCCTTACGGCACGGCGGAGCTGTCGGGTCTCGTCGTCGCGGGCCTCGCCGATCGCGACGGCGTGCTGCTCGCCAATCACGGCGCGATCGTCACCGGCGCGAATATGCGCAGAGCCCTGTGGCGCGCGGTGGAGCTCGAAGCGCTCGCGCAGGTCTACTATCTCGGCGCGCTCGCCGGCGAACCGGTCGTGCTCTCCGACGACGAGATCATGCGCACCGTGGAGCGCTTCAAGACTTACGGAACGCGCGAGGCTTCAGAGCGATAAAATGCGTGCGACCCATTGACGTTGAAAGCGCGGCGATGATAGCTCTATGCACGCTTGAGCCGCGAGCGACATGTTCGCCGTGCGCCGAGGGGATGGAGTCCCCCCTTAACCGCCGCAAAGGCTGATGACTCCTGCTTCCATCGTATCCGCGATTCCATCTTTCGCGGGTCCTCGAAGGCAGGAGTAGGCGCTTTGAATCAAGACCTTGCGATCTTCATCGTTCCCTTCGCCCTTATTCTCGCCTGCGGCCTTCTGGCGGCGGGCGGGCTATACTTCATCGACATTCGCTACCTGAAGGACGCCCGCTACGCTTTCGCGTCAGTCGCGGCTGGCGCGGTCATCCTCATCGTACTCGAAATCGTCCTTTACGGCAGTTCGGTTGGCTTTCTCAAAGAGCAGCAGCTCAAAACCTCGCTCTGCGAACTCGACGCCGAAAGCGCGCATCCGGAGGCGCGCCAAGGCGCCGATGCGGCCGTTCTCCACGATGCGATCGTCGGCTGCATGAAGGAGGCGGGCTATGAATGGGATGCAAACCACCGCCACTGCCAGGACGCGCGGATCGCCACCAACCCGTTTTTTTACCTCCCCATAGCGACTTTCGATCGCGCAATCACCGGATTGCAGATGAAGTTTGAATAGGCGAGGAGGCGTATCTCTTGCTCAGCGAATATCGCGCGGAATGCCGAACGCGGCCTGTCGTTCATCAACGGGCGAAGTCGGGGAACAATCCCTTGAGCCCTTCCTCCGTCGCGGGACAGACGCCGCGTTCGGTAATGAGGCCGGTGACGAAGCGCGACGGCGTCACGTCGAAGCCGAAATTGCGCGCTCGCGAACCATCGGGCGTGAGCTGAATTTCGATCGGCGCGCCGTCGGCGCCGCGGCCGCTGATATGGGTGACTTCGCGGGCGCTGCGTTCTTCGATCGGAATGTCGCGAACGCCGTCGGCGATGCGCCAGTCGACGGTCGAGGACGGCAGAGCGACATAGAAGGGCACGCCATTGTCATGCGCCGCCAGCGCCTTGAGATAGGTGCCGATCTTGTTGCACACGTCTCCGGCGCGGGTCGTGCGGTCGCTGCCGACGATGACGAGATCGACAAGCCCATGCTGCATGAGATGGCCGCCGGCGTTGTCGGCGATGACTGTGTGCGGGATTTCTTCGCCCAGGAGTTCGAAGGCCGTGAGGCTTGCGCCCTGGTTGCGCGGGCGGGTCTCGTCGACCCACACATGAAGGGGCGCGCCCTGGCGCGCCGCCGTATAGATCGGCGCCAGCGCCGTGCCCCAATCCACGGCGCAGAGCCAGCCGGCGTTGCAATGGGTGAGAATGTTGACGGGGCCATCGCCGCGGCGCGCCTTGTCGATGAGCTGGGCGCCGGCGCTGCCGATGGCTCGGCAGGCGGCGACGTCTTCTTCCGCGATCTTCGCCGCCTCGGCATAGGCGAGGTTGACGCGGTTGGAGACCGGCGCGGCATGGAGGAGCGCGCGCAGCCGATCGAGCGCCCAGCGCAGATTGACGGCCGTCGGCCGCGTGGCGAGGAGCAGGGCGTGGGCGCTCTCGATCGCCGCGTCGCTCGGGTCGTGCAAAGCGGCGAGCGCCATGCCATAGGCGCCGGTCACGCCGATCAGCGGCGCGCCGCGCACCGTCATCTCGCGGATCGCCGCGGCGGCGTCTTCGCAATCTGCGAGCGTTTTGATCTCGAAGCGATGCGGCAGGCCTGTCTGATCGATGACGTGAACGCGCCGTCCATCCGAGTCGAGCCAAATCGTTCGATAGTCGCGGCCGTCGATTCTCATGCTTGATTTTCGCCTGCTCAAAAGTCGCGCTTGGATGACGTCGCGATGAGCGCCATGATAGAGGGCGCCGCGACGCCATGCCAGCAGGCGCTCAAACGCGGCTGCTTCACAGGACAGATGGCGCAAGGATTTTCGGTTCGATACGCGGAATCGCTTGAGTCCGTCGCGGCGGCGGCCTGGGACGCCTGCGCCAATCCGCCGGGCCTTCCGGAGTCCGTCGGCGAGCGCCATAATCCCTTCGTGTCGCATGCCTTCCTGCACGCGCTCGAACAGTCGAAGTCGGTCGGCGCGCGCAGCGGCTGGATGCCGGCGTATGCGCTCGTCGAGGATTCGCTGGGGCGTCTCGTCGCCTGCGCGCCGGCCTATATCAAAACAAACAGTCTCGGCGAATATGTGTTCGACCAGAACTGGGCGCAGGCCTATGAACGCGCCGGCGGGCGCTACTATCCGAAGATTCAGGTCGCCGCGCCTTTCACGCCGGTGACCGGGCGCCGTCTGCTGGTCGCGCCCGATGCGCCGGAAGGCGCGCGCCAGGCGCTGATCGCCGCATTGCAGGAATTGCGGAAGGCGAGCGGCGCCTCTTCCATCCATGTGACGTTCTGCACCGAGGAGGAGCGCGTCGCGCTCTCGGCCGCGGAGTTCATCGACCGCGCCGGAGAACAATTCCACTTCGTCAATGACGGCTATGCCGACTTCGAGGATTTTCTGGCGCGGCTGACGGCGCGCAAGCGCAAGGCGATCAAGCGCGAGCGGCGCGAGGCGCTCGGCGGCGAGATCGAGATCGATCTCATCACCGGAAGCGACATTCGTCCGGCGCACTGGGATTCGTTTTTCGCCTTCTACATGGATACGGGCGCGCGCAAATGGGGCCGCCCCTATCTCACGCGGGCTTTTTTCGACGAGATCGGCGCGCACATGGCGGAACGCATCCTGCTGGTGATGGCGCGCCGCGGCTCGAAACATATCGCCGGCGCCATCAATTTTCTCGGCGACGACGCCGTCTACGGACGCAACTGGGGGGCTCTAGAAGAAGTCCCCTTCTTGCATTTTGAGGTCTGCTACTATCAGGCGATCGAATTCGCGATCCGCCATGGATTCAAGCGCGTCGAGGCCGGCGCGCAGGGCGAGCACAAGATCGCCCGCGGCTATCGGCCGGCGATCACTCATTCGGCCCATCTCTTCGCCGACCCCCGTCTCGGCGAAGCGGTTTCGGCCTATCTGGCGCGGGAGCGCGCCGCCGTGGCGGAATGGGCCGCCGAACATGCGGCCGAACTTCCTTACAAGGTCGAAGATGGCGGCTGATTTCGCCGCGCTGTGGCTTCGCCGCACTTGTGCCCTGGCCTGAAACTTGTAAGTCCTGAGCCGTTTGGCGCGAACCGCGGCGGGAATCTCATGACCTATTGTTGCGGCATTCTCGTGCGCGATGGGCTGGTGATGATCGCCGACACCCGCACCAACGCGGGGCTCGACAACATCTCGACCTTCCGCAAGCTCTATCTCTTCGAGCGGCCGGGGGAGCGCGTGCTGATGCTCGCCGCGTCGGGCAATCTCTCGGTGACGCAGGGCGTCGTGAATCTGATCAGCGACGGGATCGAGCATCCCGAGAGTGGCGTCGTCGAGAGCGTCATGAACACGCCCAACATGCTGCACGCGGCGCAGCTCGTCGGGCGCGCCGTGCGCCTGTCGCGCGCGCAGACGGGCAGCGCCGAAGAGGAGCCCGCGGCGCAGGGCGTCAGTTTCGACGTGTCCATGCTGCTTGGCGGTCAGATCGCCGGCGGTCCGCTCCGCCTCTTCATGATCTACACCGCCGGCAACAGCATCGAATGCACGCCCGATACGAATTATCTGCAGATTGGCGAACATAAATACGGCAAGCCGATCCTCGACCGCGCCGTCACATACGACACTGATATCTATGACGCGCTGAAGATCGGGCTGATTTCGATGGATTCGACGATGCGCTCGAATCTTTCGGTCGGCATGCCGATCGACATCGCGCTGCTGCGGCGCGACGCGCTGCAAATCGAAATGGCGACGCGGATCAATTCGGACGACGTGTATTTTCGCAGCTTGCGGAACAGCTGGTCGAAGGCGCTGCGCGAGGCGCATATGGCGATCCCCAAGCCGCCCTATAGCGGCCGCGACGCGTGACGATCATCGCGCCGGCCGACGCCGCGGCGATCGGCGAGGCCGCGGCGATCCTGCGCGACGGCGGGCTCGTCGCCTTCCCGACCGAGACGGTCTATGGGCTGGGCGCCGACGCAACCCAGGCCTGGGCGGTCGCGCGCATCTACGACGCCAAGGACCGCCCGTCCTTCAATCCGCTGATCGCCCATGTCGCCGATATCGACGCCGCGCGCCGCGAGGCGGCGCTGCCTGAGTCCGCATTGAGCCTTGCCGCGGCCTTCTGGCCGGGGCCGCTGACCATCGTCGCGCCGCTCGCGCCGGGCGGCTCGATCTGCGACCTCGCCCGCGCCGGCCTGCCGAGCGTCGCGGTTCGGGTTCCGGCGCATCCGGTGGCGCAGGCGCTGATCGCGGCGCTGGGCCGGCCGATCGCGGCGCCGTCAGCCAACCGGTCCGGCCATGTCAGCCCGGTGACCGCCGCGCATGTCGCGCAAGATCTTGCGGGCAAGGTCGACATGATCCTCGACGGCGGCCGCACGCCGGCCGGGCTCGAGTCGACGATCGTGTCCTTTTGCGAAGCTTCGCCGCTTCAGCTGCGCCCCGGCGCGGTGGCGCGGGAGGCGATCGAGAAAATCCTGGGCGAGAAGCTGTCAGCGCCGGCGCGTTCGGAGGTCGTCGCGCCGGGTATGACGCCCTCCCATTACGCGCCGGCGGCGCGGCTGCGTCTGGAGGCGCATGAGCTTGAGGAGGGCGAGGCGGCGCTCGATTTCGGCGGCAGACTTGCCGCGCGCGCCAAATCCGGGACTCTGGTGCTCGATCTTTCGCCGTCGGGCGACCTCGTCGAGGCGGCGGCCAATCTCTTCGCCCATTTGCGGGAGTTCGACGCGCGCCACATCGCCAATGTCGCGGTGGCGCATGTGCCGGAGCGGGGACTGGGGGAGGCGATCAACGATCGGCTGCGGCGCGCGAGCGCGCCGCGCAACACCGCGAGCTTGCGCGACTAACAAGATCGCGGCACTATTGCAGGATATAAAAGCCGTTGAGCAAAAGGATTAATTATGCCGACGATCCTGCAAATAACCTTTATTGTTGGGTTGTTCTTGATCATAGTAGGCGTTTTTGGCGGCGGAATTGAAGTAAAAGAAATTCGCATCCCAAGTTTAGCTCCGATGTCTCGTATTTTCAGTTTCGTCATCGGCATTGCCTTTGTGGTATTGTGTATCGCTTTTCCGGGCATGTTTCCGCCAGAAGGTGCGATGTCGCTTGGTAAGTTCAAGAACGATAAAGTAAATAATACAGAAATTGCTGATGCTGATTCTAACATCATCCTGGATAAAGTACATCACAGCGATGATTTGCGTATGACGTTCGCTTTCCCGTTCAAGATGTTCATCCTGGACACAACGCAGCGAACGAACGGCGTGTTGATTCTTATGGACGCTGACAGGCATGTCCGGGTCAAAATTACCCGTCGTCCGTTGCCTGACGTGAAGGATGTGAAACTGAGCCGCGAGCAGGAGCGCGAGGCGCTGGAGAAGGTAGGATACACGTTCACCTATGTGGCGCCGGAAAAAGAAGAAAATTGGAAAAACTGGTACGTTCTTTCGGGCTTGACGAACGATACCGTCTTTTACTTCAAGCGCTGGTATTTGGCGGATGCGATCGGGTCGATCGAATTTACATTCCCGATCGAACTTCGACCAGTTTACGACAGGTTGATCCCGGCGATTGTCCAACAGCTGTCTTTTGAGGGCGGCCCCTATGTGGCCGCGCCGACGCCGAGTCCCGCGGTTCAATCAAATTCGACAGTGCGCACGAAAAAAGAAGCCGAAGCCCCTAGAAATATGCGCTCGCGCTGAGCTTCTGGCAGAATTCAGGCCGCCAGCGCCGTCGGCGTCGACGCGCGCAGGCAGAAGTCCTGCGTCGCCGGGGCCGGTTGGCCCTTCACATAGGGACACTCGTAGCCGCGCGCGGCGAGATCGCCGGCGCCGACCGAGCACATTTCCACCGCGAGGCGCGTCAGCCGATTGAGCACGGGTTCGCGTACCCAGGAAAAGCGCGGCGCGTCGATCGGCACGGCGCGCATCGCGGCTTTGCGGCTCACATTGTTCTCATAGCTCATGCGCGCCTGCCATCCGGCCTGCGGCTCCTGCCAATCATTGACGACGATCACCGGCCCGCGCAGAACCCGCGCGTCCAGCTCGGTGCGCTCGATCAGCGCCATCTCGCCGCGCCTGACTCCCGCCAGGGTGAAAAGAGTCGGCCGCGCCAGCGGCGCGCTGGCGATGCAATCGACGGCCTCCTCAAAATTCGCACAGTTTTCAAAGGCATAGCGCAGCAGGTGGTCCGGCAGCCAGCCTTCGCTGGCGAAGGCGTCGCGCAGATTAAGCGCCGCGTCATAGGCGAAGCCGAGCGAGCCTTGGGTGCGCCGCTTCATCGGCGCCTGGTTGATCACCGCGCAGAAGCGGCCGGGCGCCATGGCGCTGAGCACGCCCACCGCGCCGGGCCAGGTGGCGTTGTAGAATTCGCCGGCCACGCCGGACTGCCAGGCGATTTCGACCGCCTTTCCCAGACCGTGAAAGGGCCAATCGAGGGTGCGCCGCAGCCGCGGCAGACCGCGTTCGTCCTCGTAGGCCTGCGTTGTGCAGGCGAAGAGATAGGACATGTTCAGCGTCATCGCGCCGGGAAAGCCGAGAATGGCGACGATATGCTCCAGCTCCGCCCGGTAGGCGGAGGCGGAGCGCTTCAGCCAATTCGCGGCGATACGGTCAATGGGTGGAAGGCACACGCGGCCCATCGGCGCGACCATGCCAAGACAGGCCTTGCGAAGCGCCGCGGCCGCATCGATCCGCGCCGTCGCATGGGCGACGGGGCCGCCTTCGCGCACGTCGAGGAAATGAATCGCGTTCATCGTCGTCCTGCTGTCAGAAAACCGTCATTGAACGGATATGGATTTCACATCCGGCTGTCACAATACAGTAAAAATTTAGGGGGCCTTCGCCGCGCCGCAAGTCCCGCGTTCTAACGACAGCGAATCGGTTACAAAGGACCCGACCTCTTGCTCGTCGAGAAACCAATGTCGGACGCCGTCGCCGTCGCTTTTGGCGCATTGAAGTTTCACGCTTCCGCTTTGGCGCGGACGCGCACGCTCGACCTCTTTGCCGAGAACCCGGCGCGGTTCAAAAATTTCAGCGTCAGGCTCGACGATTTTCTCTTCGACTTCTCCAAGCACAAAGTGACCCGCGAGACGATCGCGCTGCTCGTTTCGCTTGCGAAATCACGCGCGCTCGACGCGCGGCGCGAAGCCTTGTTCTCGGGCGAAGCCATCAACAACACCGAGAAGCGCGCCGCCATGCATATGGCGCTGCGCGATCTCTCCTCGCGTCCGCTTCTTGTCGGCGGCGAAGACATGCGGCCGCTGATCGAAGCCGAACGCGAGAAGGTTTTCGCCTTCGCGCGCGCGGTGCGCGCCGGCGAGGTCCGCGGCGCGACCGGCGCGCCGTTCAGCGACGTGGTCAATATCGGCATCGGCGGTTCGGACCTTGGTCCGGCGATGGCGTCGCGCGCGCTCTCGCCCTTCGCCGGCGAGGGGCCGCGCATGCATTTCGTCGCCAATGTCGACGGCGCCGATCTCGCCGACACGCTGCAAAATCTCGATCTGGCGCGCACGCTGTTCATCATCTCATCGAAGACCTTTACGACGCAGGAGACGATGGCGAATGCGCAAAGCGCGCGCGCCCGAATCGTCGCCGCGCTTGGCGAAGGGGCGGTGAAGGCCCATTTCGCCGCGGTCTCGACGCGGCTCGACAAGGTCGCGGAATTCGGCATCGATCCGGTGCGCGTCTTCGGTTTCTGGGATTGGGTCGGCGGGCGCTATTCGCTGTGGTCGTCGATCGGCCTTGCGCTCGCCATCGCCGTCGGGCCCGAGCATTTTTTAGAGTTTCTGCAGGGCGGCCATGAGATCGATCGGCACTTTCGCGAAGCGCCGCTCGAACAAAACATTCCCGCGCTGATGGGGCTGCTCGGCGTCTGGCACAGGAACGTGATGAGATGCGCCGCGCATGCGGTCATTCCCTACGATCAGAGGCTCGCGCGTTTTCCGGCCTATCTGCAGCAGCTCGACATGGAGTCGAACGGCAAGTCGGTGACGCGCGACGGCGCGCCTGTCGACTATGAAACCGGCCCGGTGATTTTCGGCGAACCCGGCACCAACGGGCAGCATGCGTTCTTTCAGCTGTTGCATCAGGGAACCGATGTTATTCCGATCGACTTCCTCGTCGCGACCGAACCCACCGCCGCCGACGAACATCATCACGAATTGCTGTTCGCCAACTGCCTGGCGCAGGCCGAAGCCTTTATGCGCGGTCGAACGCTAGCGGAAGCGAAGGCGCAATTGCGCGGGCAGGGGCTGAGCGAAGAGGAGGTCGACCGGCTTGCGCCTCACAAGATTTTTCCGGGCGATCGTCCGTCGAGCGTTCTGCTCTACCGCCGGCTCGATCCGCGCACGCTTGGACGCCTCGTCGCGCTTTACGAGCACAAGGTCTTCGTTCAGTCGGTGATCTGGGACATCAATCCCTTTGATCAATGGGGCGTCGAACTCGGCAAGGAGCTGGCGAACCGGCTGGCGCCGATTGTGGAGAACTCGAACGAATCGACGCAAGGGCTGGACGGATCGACGGCGGGGCTGATCGCGTGGCGAAGGGCGCACTGAGTCGAGTGTGATGTGCGAGCCTTTTCGCGCGCCTTTGCTCTGGATTCCCGATCAGGCCTTCGGCCTGTCGGGAATGACATCGCGTTGCTGAACATAGGGGTTGTCATTCCCGACGCGCGCGAAGCGTGCGATCGGGACTCCAGGGCAAAACCTCACACCGCCTCGGCGACGAGTATGCTCGCGAGCGCCGGCAATGCATTCCGCAAGAGCCGAAATTTGCCAAACCCCGATTCTCGCAGCAGCGCCTCGATCGCTTCGACGCGGCGCGGCTCGCCGCGGCCCATGGCCAGCGTGTAGAAGCCGTAATAGGCGTCGAGCGGTTCGGCGCCTTTCACGCCGGACATGCCCTCGATGATGAGCAGCATCGCGCCGGGCGCGAGCGCCTTGCGCACATTGCGCAAGAGCTTCAGCGCCGACGAATCGTCATGGTCATGCACGATGCGGATGAGCGTCGCGACGTCGGCGCCTTGGGGTAGGGCGTCGCTGAGAAAGTCGCCGCCGTGAATCTCTGTGCGCGCGAGCAGGCCTGCCGATTCGAGCCGTTTGCGCGCGCGCTCGGCGACGGCGGGCAGGTCGAACAGCGCGAGCTGCAGATGCGGCGCGCGGGCGCCGGCCGCTGCGAGAAATGCGCCTTCGCCGCCGCCGATGTCCAAAAGCCGCCGGTGACGCGACATATCATAAGCGTCGAGCGCTTCCTGCGCGACCAACGGCTGCGTCGCCGCCATGAAGGCGCTGTAGGGAGCAACCTGTTGCGCCGAGAGCGTTTCCGGCGCGCCGCCGTCCGAATAGGGCCAATAATCGGCGAGCCCGCCGCGCTTTTCCTGGCGCAGCAGCGCCACCGGATCGGTAAGATCGGCGTAAAGCAGCGGCTGATGTTCGACGATCGCGAGCGCCTGGGAATTGCCGGCGAAAGCGGCGCCGAGCAGCCCGAGACCATAGCCGCCGCCGCGCCGCTCGGCGAGTCCGAGCGATGCGGCCGCCTCAAGCAGGCGGCGCGTCGCGGGTTCGGACAGCGTGAGCCTCGTCGCGAGCGCGTCGACGCCTAAGGGGCCGTCGCGCAGCGCGTCGAAGAGCTTGAGTTGCGCGCAGGCGACGAGAACCTGCGAATAGACGAAGCCGGCGGCGAGATCGAGCCCGGCGCGCGCGCCGCGCCGCGCCAAAGGCCGCGTGATGGGGTTCTTCAACGCCCAGCGCTGAAATCGCGGATCGGCGACGAGTCGGTCGCGCCGGCTTCGCAATCGCTCCAGCCATTGGTCGAAAAAATTCAAGACGGCGCCTCAAGGTGACGGTCTTCGCCTTAGCATGGCGACAGGACGTCGTCTTGTCGGGGGGAACCGGCGTTGCGGGGCGGCGGTCCTTCCTGTAGAAAAGCTGCGCGCCTGCGCCCGTAGCTCAGCTGGATAGAGCGTTGCCCTCCGAAGGCAGAGGTCAGAGGTTCGAATCCTCTCGGGCGCGCCACTTCGGAACAGAACCGGGAACGCCCGGCCTTCACGATTTCGGCCCTCACGCGGTCTGCGTCAGCGCGCGAATGAGCGCCGATCGCCGTCAACTCGGCGACCGCCGGCGTCACATCCTTCCAGTTCAATTCTAAATGTCGCGCCGCCGCCCGGCGTGTCCTTGACGAAAATCGATCCTCCCATCCGCTCGACGAGTCGCTTCGAAATCGACAGTCCAAGGCCGACGCCAACGCCTTCCCTGTCTCGCCGCCAGAAAGGTTCGAATATCTTTTCGCGATCCGAAGGCGCGACGCCCGGGCCATGATCGATCACTTCGATCGCCGCCCCTGGAAGGACGCGAACCCGGACGGCGCCGCCCTCCGGCTCGGCCCGAAGCGCGTTGTCGAGAAGATTGGCGACGACGCATTCAAGCGCCCATCGCGCGCACTTTACTTCGGTCGGCGATTCGGGCTCTTCGAACGCGATCCGCTTTTTGTTTTCGATCATCAGCGGCGCATAATCGGCGACGAGATGCAGAACGGTCGTTCCCAAATCAATGCGGTCCTGTTCGCATTCCTTGCGAACAGAAAATCGCGCCGTCGCCAATAGTTGTTCCACGATCGTCTGAATGCGCCGAATGTCGCGCCGGATATCGCGCCGGAACGCAATGTCGTCGGGATTGTCCGCATGGGCGCGCATGATTGCGATAGGCGTGCGCAACTCATGGGCCGCGTTGGCGGTAAAGCGGCGTTGCGCGGCGACTCCGGCGTCGAGACGCGCCAGCGCGGCGTTGACCGCGTCAATGAAGGGGACGACCTCCTTCGGCGCATCGTCGGCGGCGACGCGCTGGTGCAAAGTGTTCATGTCGATGGAGGCGACGTCAGCCGCGGCGGCGCGCAGCGGCGCGAGCCCGCGCTGAACGACGAGCCATGCAATGGCAAGCGCCCCCAGCATCGCGGGAGCGGTGACGATCGCGGTATGCAGCGTCAAGAACAGTCCGGCGACCGCAATCAGATCGCTCCAGGCGAATCTGTAGCCATAGGCCGCGATTCCGTAGGGTCCGAACGCGGTCTGCACCTGCCTCAGATAGCCGCGCGCCTTTCCGGCCTCGTTGCCTGGAAGCCGAAATTTTATCGCCGAGGCGTCTATCTGGTCCAAACCGCTCAGCGCCGCGACGAGTTCCGGCGACGAGCCGCGAACCGCTTGACCGCTGCGCCGGTCGAATGCGGCGTAGCGAACTTTCGGATTGGCCTCGACATAGGCGCGCAAGGCGGCCGTCGGCTCCAGAATCACGGTCTCGTCGGGCGCCTGCGTCAATGAGTCGACGATAAGCGAATGAATACGATACTCGCCCCAATCGTCGGGCGCGATTTCCCAGTTCGGGCTGACGCCCGATATGGAGACGAAGAAATCGGTGATCGGGATCAGGAAGAACAACGCGCCGATTTGCGCGAGCGCGAGATAGACGATCACGCGAGTTGACAATGATCGGCGCTTGATCATGACGTCTCTCGCGCAAGCATGTAACCAATTCCGCGCGCCGCATGTATCTCGACGCCGGCGTCGAGATCGTGCAGGCGCCTGCGCAATCTCGAAACCAGAATGTTCAGCGCATTGCCGTCGACGTCGTCGTCGAACCCGTAAATCTCCTCGAGAAGCTTGTCGCGCAAAACGACGCGGCCGGCGTTGCGAATGAGCGCTTCGAGCAGCGCGAGCTCTCGCCGGTGAAGCACGACGGGCCGGTCGTCGATGACCACCTGATGCGTCGCCAGATCGAACGACAAGCGGCCAAGCGCGACAGGAGGCGGCGCGTCTGCGCCCGAGCGCCGCAGACACGCCCTGATTCGCGCCATCAGTTCATCGAGATCGCAAGGCTTCGCCATATAATCATCGGCGCCGGCGTCAAGCCCGCAAATGCGATCGGCGACCGACTCACATGCCGTCAGGATCAATATCCGGATTCCGGGCTGGAGCGCCCGCATGCCGGAAAGAAGCTCAAGTCCGTCGCCATCGGGCAGCCGCCGATCAACGAGCGCGAGCGCGTATTTGTGGCACGTCAGGGCCGCACGCGCTTCATCAAGCGCGCTGACATGATCGGCAATGAATCCAGACCGACCCAATCGCACGCTAAGCGCGCGCGCCAACTCCGGCTCGTCCTCGACTAGCAGGATGCGCATCGAGCATGGCCAATCGTCGCGTTACCCGCTCGCGTCTCATGGGACGCCAGGGGCAAATTTTTAAGTCGTGACATTTGTCAATCGCTCCGCCGCAAGCGAATGCGCAAGGTTAAGGCGAAGAATGGTAAAAATGCAACAGTATCGAGAAGTCGAATTCTTGGCCCTCCATGTTACCTCCATGAAAGTTTCGCCTCATACACAGCGTTCCTGAATCGCGGCGGCGACTTTTCGACAATTGGGCAGCTCAGGAGGCCATCATGCTCGGTCACAAGCTATTTCGGAGCGTTAGCGCACAGGTGTTGGCGATCGGCTGGGTAAGCGGCGCGGCGCTCGCGCAGCAAAGCCTGCCGACGATCGACATTGGCGCGAGGACTCAACGTTCGTCTCAGCGGGCGATCCCGTCGACGACCGGGGCGCCATCATCTCCCTCGGCTCCCTCGTCTTCCTCGTCATCGCAAGACGGCCCGCCCGTCGAGCAGACCACCGCCGGACCGGTTCGGGGCTATCAGGCGCTGACGACGCGCGCCACGCGATTCCAAACCCCCATCCAGGAATTGCCGATGTCGGTGCAGGTGATTCCTCGCAAGGTGATCGACGATCAGCAGGCCATTTCGCAAGCCGAGGTGTTTCGCAACGTTTCCGGCCTGCAGCCGGTAAGTCCGTTGTTCCCCGGCGGAATCGGCCCCAGTCTGCGGGGTATGCGAGCCGAGCGCTATATCGACGGCCTGCCGAATTACTATGATCTCGGGGTGCGCGACCTCCTCGTCAATGTCGAGCGCATCGAGGTGATCAAAGGCCCGGCGAGCATTCTCTTTCAGGGCGGACAAAGCCCGGTCGGCGGCGTCGTCAACGTCGTGTCGAGGCTCCCGACGCCGGATCGCTTCGCCGAAGCGGGCATACGCGGGGGCGGCTACAGCTATGTGAGCCCTTACATTGACGTCAATCAGCCGCTGACCGAGAACAAGAGCGTGTTGTTCCGTCTCACGGCGCAATATGAGACGACGCGTTCGAACGTCGATGTCGTGCATCGACGCAGCTATACGATCAACCCGACCATCAAGATCGCGCCAACCGACGCCACCTCGCTTATCGTGCAGGGAATTATCACGCGGCGGGACCAGCCGGACTATCCGGGACTTCCGGCGGTTGGGACGATCGATCGGACTTTCTACGCCGTCCGCTCAACGGCCTTCTTGTCGTCGCCCAGCCTGCCCAGCACCGGCACCTCTTCGTCCGGCGTAACGCTGCGCTTCGATCACAAGTTCGACGAAGTGTTCTCCACTTTCACCAGCGCGCGCTTTTCTTCGTCGGGCATTTACGAGCCCTCGCAGATACCCTTCGGCAATACGCCGACCTTCTATGCCGATCCATTGCTGCCCCTGCTTGGCGGCCCGGGTATCATCGGCGGCCCGAGCCAGTTCTATATGGCGAACACGATCCTCAAACAGCAGGTGAAGGAGGTGTCGGTCACGTCGAACGTCATGGCCAAATTCGATGCGGGGCCAACCAGCAACAAATTGCTGCTCGGCGGCGACTTCAACCGCGTCTGGGAACTCGGCTACCTTGCCGGCGCCAACGCCACCCCGCCGGATCCTTCTATCCAAGCCATCCTCAACTTCTTTGGGTACGGCGCTTTCGCGCCGCTCTACCCGATCCTCACCGACTTCAGAGCGCCGGTCTTTCCGTCTTATATTTATCCGCTTCCGGGCCAGGGCAACTACACAATTTTCAGTCGCGTCAACAACGCCTATCAGAACGCCGGCGTGACCCTGCAGCTGCAGTCGACGATTCTCGAGCGCCTGCACATTCTCGCGGCGGGCCGGGTCGCCTTCATCGACATAAACTCGGAGGAGAGGGCTGTCTTCCCGCCCACGAGATTCAACTCCAGCCAAACTACATTCCTGCCGCGCGTCGGCGCGCTTTTCGACGTGACCGACTGGCTCTCGGTCTACGGCAGCTATGCGCAAGGCCTGCGGCCGGTGACGTTCTTCAATGGCGCTGGCGGCGCCGCGCCGAAGCCTGAGGGTTCGGAGCAGTGGGAGGCCGGCGTCAAGCTCAATGGCCCGATGGGTCTGTCCGGCACGCTCGACTATTTCGATCTCAAACGCACCGGCGTGCCGGTGACTCCGGCGGGCAGCCTGACCCAGCGACAGTCCGGCGAATGGCATTCCACCGGTTTTGAGGCGGATCTCGTCTGGCAGCCGACCGCGGAGCTCTCCTTTCTCGCAAGTTATGCGCATATCGACGCGAGAGTGTCGCGCGACGAAAACCCGCTGCTGGTGAACGCCACCCTCAATCTGGCGCCGCGCGATTCCGGTCGCCTGTGGGGGCATTACGCCTTCGACGGCGCGCTCTTCGAGGGCGCGCTCAAAGGCTGGTCGGCCGGCGCGGGACTTTACGCCGCATCAGGGACCGTGATCGAGATCGGCTCGCCGCAACCCTGGTCGCTGATCGGACGCCCCTGGAGCACCAGCGGCTATATCACCTTCGACGCCACGCTTGCCTATAAGCACGAGAATTTTACATTCGCGATCAATGGCAAGAATCTCGGCGGTCAGCAGTATTTCGTTCAATATCCCTATCTTTCCGGAAGAGTTGCGCCGGGAGAGGGACGCACGGTCTTCGTGTCGTTCTCGGCGCGGATGTAGGAGTGACGATGAGAGAGATCGACCGCCGTCAGTTCGGCGACGGCGTCGCCGCCTTCGCCATGCTGCTTGCAAGCGGCGCTTTGGCGGCGCCGAGCCCGTCGCCGGACGACGGCAAGGCGCCGCATAAGATGCCGGACATGCCCGCGTATTGGCGCGGCAAGGAGAGAGTCGCCTTTCTGATTTACCCCGGCTTCACCGCGCTCGACATGGTCGGGCCGCAATATATGTTCGCCAATCTGATGGGCGCGACGATAGAGATCGTCGGCAAGTCGCGCGATCCCATCCGCAGCGATACGGGAATCGTCTTCACGCCGTCGGCGAAATTCGAGGACGCCGCGTCGGACCTCGACATCCTGTGCGTTCCTGGAGGATCGACCGGAACGCTCGCCGCGATGCGCGACGAAGAGACCCTCGCCTATATTCGCGCCGCCGGACATGGCGCGCGCTTCGTGACGTCGGTCTGCACCGGCTCCATGCTGCTGGGGTCCGCAGGCCTGCTCGACGGCTATCGCGCCACGTCGCATTGGATCACGAAGCCGCTGTTGCCGGTTTTCGGCGCGACGCCGGCCGAAGGCCGTTTCGTGCGGGATCGAAATCGGATCACGGCGGAAGGAGTCACCGCGGGTCTGGACTTCGCGCTCGCCCTCGTCGCGGAGTTGCGGGACCGCAAATATGCCGAGGGCGTTCAGCTGCTGGCGCAATATGCGCCGGCGCCGCCCTTCAACGCCGGCGAACCTGGAACGGCGCCCGCGGCGGTCACGACAATGCTCGACACGATGTTTGCCGGTTTCAAAGAGGAAATGCGCGCCGCCGCCGCAGCGGCCTATGCAAGATCAAAAGCGCTCTGACGGGAAATCATCGCGCGAGCGTCACGATCCTTAAAAGCCGCGCAAGCATGAAGGTCTCGTATCGCCGCACGGCCGCATTCCGTCAGCGCCAAGCAGCCGTTGCCCCGGGCGCTACAGAATGCGCGTGACATGCCCCATCTTTCGGCCGGCGCGCGTCTCCTTCTTGCCATAGAGGTGCAAACAGGCGCCGTCTTCGCGCGCGAGTTCCGGCCATGCGTCGATGTCGGTCCCGATCAGATTGCGCATCTCGACGGGGCCGTGACTCCGCGTCGAGCCGAGCGGCCAGCCGGCGACCGCGCGCATATGCTGCTCGAACTGCGAAGTTAGCGCGCCGTCGAGCGTCCAATGTCCGGAATTATGCACGCGCGGCGCGATTTCATTGACCAGCAGAGTCTCGCGCCCCGCTTCGACGACCACGAACATTTCGACCGCGATCACGCCGACATATTGCGCGGCCTCGGCGATGCGTCGGGCGATATCGATCGCTTCCGCCGCGGTCGCCTCGGCGATCTCGGCGGGCGCCAATGTCTTCGCCAGAATGTGATGCTCGTGAAGGTTTTCGCAGACGTCATAGGCGCGAAATTCGCCGTTCAATCCGCGCGCGGCGACGACCGACACTTCTTTCGAGAAAGGCACGATGCTTTCGAGAATGCATGGCGCGCCGCCGAGCGTGCGAAAGGCGACCGCAAGATCGCCGCCGTCGCGCAATTGAGTTTGGCCCTTGCCGTCGTAGCCGAGACGCCGCGTCTTGAGGATCGAATTGCGGCCGAGCCGCGCGACGGCGCGGGGCAGCGCGCCAACGTTGTCGACCGCGACGAAGTCGGCCGTCGCGACGCCGAGGCTCTGAACGAACTGTTTCTCGACGAGCCTGTCTTGAGTCAGCGCCAACGCTGTGGGATTGGGCCGCACCGGGCGATGCGCCTCGAGGACGTGCGCCGTGCGGGCGGGCACATTCTCGAATTCGTAAGTCACGACGTCGACGGATTCGGCAAAGGCGGCGAGCGCGGCTTCGTCGTCGAATTCGGCTTGCGTGCGCGCCGCGCAGACCTCGAAGGCGGGGTCGTCGGGGACGGGGGAGAAGACATGCGCCTTCAGCCCGAGCCGGGCGCCCGCCAGCGCCAGCATGCGCGCGAGCTGGCCGCCGCCCAGAATGCCGATCGTCGCGCCGGGCGGCAGCATCACGCGCCGTCGCGCGGCGTCAGCGCCACATTTTCCGTCTGGCGGGCGCGATAGTCCGAAAGCCGCGCGGCGAGCGCCTTGTCGGCGCGGGCGAGAATCGCGGCGGCGAGCAGAGCCGCGTTGATCGCGCCGGGCTTGCCGATCGCCAGCGTCCCGACCGGCACGCCGCCCGGCATCTGCACGATCGAGAGCAGCGAATCCATGCCCTTCAGCGCGTCCGATTCGATCGGCACGCCAAGCACCGGCAGCGGCGTCATCGAGGCGGTCATTCCCGGCAGATGCGCGGCGCCGCCGGCGCCGGCGATGATGACCTCAAAGCCTTCCGATTCGGCGGCTTTTGCGAAGGCGAACAGCCGGTCGGGGGTGCGATGGGCGGAGATGACGCGCGCGTCGCAGGCGACGCCGAGCGCCGAGAGCGTTTCGGCCGCGTGACGCATCGTCGCCCAGTCGGATTGGGACCCCATGATGACGGCGACGGGCGGATTGGACTTGCCCACTCTTGCTTCCTCCGCAAGGGAAGCCATGCGGCATAGACGATGGCTCCCCGATAGGCAAGCGCGCCGTCGACTTCGATCGCCGGCCGATTTTGCTTCGCGAGAGGGCTGCGCTCGCGCTAAGAACGTCTGCACGATTCTCCAGCCAGCAGTGTGGGCGCATCATGGAAGTGAGTCTGAGGCAAGCGGTCGCTGTGCTGGCGGTGGCGATGATCGTCGCAATCGCCGCGCGTCAGATCAGACTGCCCTATACCGTCGGGTTGGTCGTCGTTGGCGCGGCCGTGGCGCTGTCCGGCGCGGATTTCACGCCACACCTCACGCATGATCTGATTTACGACCTCGTCCTGCCGCCGCTCCTGTTCGAGGCGGCGCTGACCCTGTCCTGGCGCGAACTGGTGCGCGATTCGCTGCCTTTGCTCGCGCTCGCGGGAATCGGAACGGTCGTTTCAGCGACTGTCGTCGCGGTGTCGATGATGACGCTGCTCGGCTGGCCTGTATATTCCGCGATGCTGTTTGGCGCGCTGATCGCGGCGACGGATCCAGTCGCGATCATCGCCATGTTCAAGGACAACAAAATCAAAGGCCGCATGCGGCTGCTGGTCGAAAGCGAAAGTCTGCTCAACGACGGCGCAGCCGCGGTGCTCTTCGTCATGGCGCTCGCCTTCGTGCAAAGCGGCGGCGCCGAACAAAGCGGCGCCGAAATCGCGGCGACGCTCATGAAGGTCGTGTTCGGCGGCGTCATTGTCGGCGCCCTGTTCGGAGGAGTCGCCATCCTCGCCTCACTGCGCACTTCCGAACATTTGATCGAAGCGACGCTGACGACCATCGCGGCGTTCGGCTCATTCCTGATCGCCGAATATTTTCATTTCTCAGGCGTGCTGGCGACGGTGACCGCCGGCCTCGTAATGGGCAACATGGGCCTGCTGAGCGAGAAGGAAGGCGGGTATATCAGCCTGAAGGGACGCGAATTCGTTCTGTCCTTCTGGGATTTCGCGGCCTTCCTGGCCAATTCCATGGTGTTTCTCATGATTGGCGCGGATGTGGCGTCGACTCCTTTCGGCGCCGTCGGGGCGACTTCCCTGGTCATGGCGATCGCTACGGTGCTCTGCGCGCGCGCCATCGTCGTCTATCCGCTGAGTTCGCTGTTTCTGTTTTCGCGATGGAAAATATCGTTTCGCGAGCAGCATGTTCTCTGGTGGGGCGGGTTGCGCGGCGCGCTTGCGCTCGCCCTGGCGCTGTCGCTTCCGGGCGATCTGCCGCAACGCGACGAGATACTCGCCATCACTTTCGCCGTGGTGGGATTCTCGATTGTGGTTCAGGGCCTCACCATGCCCCTGTTGTTGCGCGCGCTGGGCTTCCTGCCGAAACAGGCGTGACGCGTCGCGTTCGATGCGGTCCGAGCGGCGTCGGCCAATCGTTCCGATGACGCAGAAGCCATTGCCGGAACGGGTTGTTGCAGAATGCTATTGGCAGACGCATCGGGGTAGTCAGGGCGCTTATCCGCGTCTGTGCAGGCATGCCCAGAATTCATAGCGGCGGCGACGAAAATCGCGGAGCGATTTGATCTCTCTCGAGTCCATTCACGGGGGTCCGCTACCGCTCATCTTCCGGGGTAAGGCGAATATCCATCATTTGCTGTTTCATGGTCGGAAGGTCATTATGGATCGTGTTCCATACGGTCAATAGATTGACGGAATCATAGCCATGCGCGAGCGCATTTCGCATTGCGTAGGCGAGTTCGAGTCGAAGGCGTGGATGCCGCTGCGCGAACCCATCGTCAACGGTTCTGATTTTATTTGCGGCCTCGCCTATGATCTCGAAATTGCGAATGACCGCATCTTGAACAAGCGAACTTTCAACGAAAGCCGCGCGATCAAGTCCTTCGACATAGGATTCGATGCGCGTGATGGCGATGATGATATGCTCGATGTAGTCGAGAATCCGTAGCGCTTTCTTCTCTGTCACACGGGCCTTGCTTCCGCGACGATCCTGCTGCGGAACTTCATCGACAAATCTTCGGGAGTCCTGACATCGACTTTTGTATGTGTGAGGTTTTCGATCGCAACGGCGATCGCCGCCCTATCGAACAGACTGAATCCCTCCGCGGCGTCAATCAGCAAATCGAGGTCGCTGCTCTCTGTGTCCTCGTGATGGAGGACGGAACCGAAGACGCGCGGATTCAATCCCCGGTTCGCAGCAACGATTCGGCGGATTTCTTCGCGATGAATTTCAAGGGCAAGCGACGGTTTCATAAAGAAAATCTAGCACAAAGCTGCGGTCTTTTTCTACTCCGGTCTGGCGCGGCGCCACGTCGATCGTAACAACATGGGGTCTTCACAGAATCCATTCCAAATCATACGCTTGGGCTTGTCCCGCATTCGTCGGGCGGATTTTTGGGCCGCCGTGGGGATTTCCTGTGCCGACGCGGCGGCAACTGCCAAGACGTCGCGATAAAACCGCAGCCCGTCTTCGAGCAGCGGAACGTCGATCGAAACTGAATAGCTGTCGCTCTTGTTCAATTACGCGATGATGTCGGGCGTGAGCTGGTCTTCGAGATAGGCGATGCGGTCGCGCAGCAGCAGCTTGCGCTTCTTCAGCCGCTGAATCTGCAGCTGATCGGCGACGCCCAGGGCGAGCAGCGCCTCGATCGCGGACTCCAGATCGTGATGCTCCAGCCGCAGCCGTTCCACTTCGGCGCGGATGGCGCTCATGTCGATTTCGCCGGGAGCGTCGTTCATCGAAGGCCGCCAAGGACCGCGCGCAAGCGTTCGGGAATCGCTTGCTTTGGAACGCAATTATCGCGCCGCAGGCAGGAAGCGTTCAAGCGAATTGCTCGATTAGGATTCATAGGCGCTTCGCATCTCCTCGATCGCGGCGATTTTGGCGTAGAGCGGCGCCCAGTCGTCGCGTTCGGCGATCGGCGCCCAGAGCGCTTCAACCTCGTCGATCAGCATCGTACAGGGCGCCGGCCGCTGGAAGTAGGGGTGATCCAGCCGCGCGTTCGGCGCTGGCCGATAGCGGGCGAATGCGGCGCGGATGGGCGCGAAGGCTTCCGCCAAATAATGCTCAGCCGACGGGCTGCGTTGCGCGCGCTCAGCGGATGCCAATCCGCCGCGCCAGTCGAAGAAGGTCTGTTCGAACGGCGCCTTCGTCGCTGTCAGAAAGTCGACGAAGGCCTTCGCCAGCGCGCCGTCGGCGTCGTCGCCGGCCGATGCGAGGCCCAGCCGGTTGAGCAGAATGCTTCGAAATTCCTTCTGGATGCGGCTCGGAAAGGTCACGAGAACCTGCTCCGCGGGTTTCAATCCGATGAGGTGGATCAGGCACTCGGCCAGCCGTGACAGGTTCCAGCCGAGCGCGGCCGGCTGGCGGCCGAAGGCGTAAAGCCCGACTTCGTCGAAATAGGCCGCGGTGAAGTTCGGGTCATAGACCGGCGCGAAGCGCCAGGGTCCATAGTCAAAGCTCTCGCCGGTGACGTTGATATTGTCGGAATTCAATACGCCGTGAACGAAGCCGGACGCCATGTACCCTGCCCCGAGCCTGGCGACCCGGGCGACCACCTCTTCGAGAAAGGCGAGGGCTCTTTCCGGCGCCGGCAAATCCGCGATGGCGGGGAAATAGTGGCGGCATACGTATTCGACGAGCCGGTCGATCGCCGCGGCGTCGTCATGGAAGGAGAGGCGCTGAAAGGTGCCGATGCGGATATGCGAATGCGACAGGCGCACCAGCACGCTCGAGCGCGTCGGCGAGGGTTCGTCGCCGCGCATCAGCGCCTCGCCGGTTTCGATCAGGCTGAAGGTCTTGGAGGTGTCGACGCCGAGCGCCTCGAGCATTTCCGTCGCCAAAATCTCGCGAACGCCGCCCTTGAGCGTGAGCCGTCCGTCGCCGCGACGCGACCAGGGCGTCTGACCGCTGCCCTTGGTGCCGAGATCGAGCAGCCGGCCATCTTGGGAGTCGCGCAATTGCGCGAAAAGGAAGCCGCGCCCGTCGCCGAGGTCGGGGTTGTAGACGCGGAACTGGTGGCCATGATAGCGCAGCGCCAAGGGATGCGCGAACCCGCCCGGCAATGGCGCAAATCGTCCAAAATGCTCGATCCATTCCGTGTCGCTGAGGCCGTCCAATCCGACCCGAGCGGCCCAGCGCTGATTGCGATAGCGTAGTCGATGCTGCGGAAACGCCGCAGGCTCGACACGGTCAAAGAAAGGCTCGCCGAGGGCTTCGTGCAGAGTCTCGGCGCGGTAAAGCTCGGTGACGGGCATAAGGACGAAGTCTCGCAAATCGCGCGCCGCGGCGCGACCGCTTCAAAAAATAAGGCGGAGAAGTCTCTCCGCCCATGGCGCGAATCGATAATGAACCGAACGGCCCCCGCCCGAGCGCGCTCAATGCGCGCTCGCTATTTTGAACCGATCGTGCGACCTGCGTGTGAGTCGACCAGTTGCGGCTTGATCTAGTGGCGCGTTTCGCTGACCGCAAGTTTGGCGAGTTCGTCCTTGATCAGCAATTTCTTGCGCTTGAGTTCCACGATCTTCAATTCGTCCGCGTGGGGGTGCAGCTGTTCCTCTTCGATCTCCTTCTTGAGCGCCTCATGGCGGCGCTGGAGTTCGACGATATGGCCCTGCAAGGACATGCGAAACCTCCTTAACTGCTCTCCGCTCGGCAAGCGGAAGCAATAATAATTCTGCCACAAAGCGGGCGCGTCGCAAGACTTGAAATCGCGCATAGTCACAAATCTTTTGCATAGAAAAGGCGCGGTCGTTACCGAATAGTCAATTTTTTCCATAGCTTGCGCGGATGAGCGATCCACAGCGTCGCAGAGAAGGGGACGCTTGCGCGGCGCCACGTACGCCATTATAGACGGCGCTCCGGCCCACTGGGCTCGAGGGCGCGTAGCTCAGCGGGAGAGCACTACGTTGACATCGTAGGGGTCACAGGTTCAATCCCTGTCGCGCCCACCATTAAAGCAACAACCTGCAAAATCCTCGGCCAGCATCCCTCGCTTCGAATGACGCGCCGGTCGAAATCTGGCGTCGAGAGCAAAGCGCCTGCCGATCATCGCTACGAACGGCCAACAGGGGCGACAACCGCCGCGCTTGTCTGGACGCATGGTAATCCGAGCCGCGTTAAGCCCACATTCGCCAGATGGCCAGCGATTGTGAGCCTATCTTCACCCGACTGACGGTTTTCGGCAAGCCCATAGCCCCAGCCGGCCAAGTGAGCGGGGCTGGGGGTCGGCGAATGCCGCGCCG
>VGDY01000048.1 GCA_016869555.1 Alphaproteobacteria bacterium
GCATGGAGGCGAACGCCTTCAAATTCGAACTATGGTGCTATGTCGAAGACGTCGAACAATCGGCGCGGGTGCGCAGCGATCTGCACTTCGACCTCTACCAGCGCCTCAATGAGGCTGGCATTACGATCGGAGCCGCCGCCGCCGCGCCGCCGCCGACGATCGTTCAAATCCCGGAACTCGAAAAGCTCGCCGCCGCCGCAGCGGCGAGCGCCCTGGCGATCGAGGCTGATCTGATCGGCGGCAAGAGCGACAATCAGCAAACCGAAACGTCCGACGAGTCAATGGAAGACGCCGCCCGGTCCGACAGCGCGCAGGCGAAGTAAAATCTTTCCCCATTCATTGTTTCTCAAAGAATGGGGCGCGAGATGCGCGTGATGTCTCTGTCGCCACTTCTTCGCGGCGCCGCCCTTCTGGCTTTCGGGGCGCTCGCCTCCTGCAACGCCGCGCCTGAGCCGCCGAGTGCGGCGACGGGGTCGGAGCCGCCGATGTATCGCTCGCTGGCGGCCGCCGGCGCGCGCGTTGACTCTGCGGCGGCGCGCGACATGATCTCGCTCTACCGGCGCAACAGCGGGGTCGGCGCTCTGACGCTCGATGAAAATCTGCAACGCGTCGCCGAGGCGCAGGCGCGTGATATGGCGCAAAGCGGCGATCTTGCGGCGCGCGGCGAACTCGGCGACCGCCTCGCTGGCGCAGGCGTTCAAACGCCGGCGGCGGTGGAGAATGTTTCCGCGGGCTATCGCACGCTGGCTGAAGCCTTTTCCGGCTGGCGCGATTCCGCGCCGCATAATGCGCGCATGTTGGATAGACGCGTGAAACGCATGGGCATCGCATCGGCCTATGCGCCGGGCGCGAAATATAAGGTCTATTGGGCGCTGGTTCTTGCCGACTGAGTCAGGCTCTGACCCTACGGCGGCGCTTGCCGCCGGTCGGCGGCGCGCCGCAGGAGTCTGGTCCGGAATTCTTTCGATGGTCGGAGAGAGCGTCGTCCATTCGCTCGTAACGCACGCCGAGAAAGAATAGGATCTCGGCGTCGCGCTGCAACGCGCCTTCGCGCGGCGGCGCCGTACGCGTGCGGGGTTGGAAGGCGATGACCTTCCCCATGGCGAACCCTCCGAAGCTCCTTCCGCCGACGATGAATCAGCCGTCGAGACGATTAGGAATCGGCGAGGGTTAATGTTCCGTCAACGACCGGATGCTAAAACTTCCGCAGGTTGCGTATGAGTTCGGGCGGTGATGCTGTAATGGACGCCGATAAACAGCGTCGGATCGTTGATGCGTCGCTGCTTCGCGCGACCGTCGACCAGTTCGTCGAGCGATCGATGCATCCGACCGCCGACATTCGCCAATTCGAAAAGCTCGCGCTCGGCCTTATCGACATTGTCGACTCTGAAATGGCGGCGCGCGCGACGCTGCTGCTCTGCTTCCATCCCGAAACGCCACCCTCGATTTTCAGCCGTCTGTTCGAAAAGGGCGGCGCCGCAGCCGCGCTCGCCTTTCAATTCGCGCCAAACCTGCCGCGTCGCGACATGATCGCCGCCGCCGAGCGGGGGCCCGCGCCATTCGCGGCGGCCATCGCCCGCCGCCGCGATCTCGATCGGGAGACGATGGTGGCGCTTGCCTCGCGCAACGAGGGCGACGTGCTTCGCGCGCTCGCCGGCAATCTGTTCGCGCATTTCGATTCGGCGTCGAGACGCGCGCTGGTCATGGCGGCGCGGGATGACGCGTCGCTCGCGCGCATGCTGCTCGACCGCGATGATCTCGATCTTGATCCGGAGCCGCTTTTCCTGGCGGCGAGCCGGCTCGAGCGCATGGCGATCGTGCTCGGCGCCTGTCGCCAGATATTGGCGAGCGGCGCGACCGAGGCGCCGCTTCGCGCCGACGTTGAGGTCGTCGCAAGAATGGAAGCGGCCGCGCGACGATACGATCGCGGCGCCCTGGCCGCTCTCCTTTCAGAAGCGCTCGAGTGCCGAAAGGATCGCGCCCACGCGATCGTCGCCGACCATCTTGGCGAGGCGTTCGCGCTCGCGCTCAATGCGATCGGCGTTCCGCTTGACGCCGCGACGCGCATTCTTCTTGCCGCCTGTCCGGCCAGCGGGCGGAATGCCGAGGTCGTGCGCGCCCTGATCGGCTTGATGCGGTCGACGCCGCAACGCGCCGCGGCGCGGATCGTCGGCGCAATAACGGGCGCCTCACGATCGGAAGGTGAGATTTCTCGCCGATCGATGCGGGATGATCCCGGCGGGCCGAGTTGGCGGCGCGCCGCGCCGACGCAAACTTTGACGCAGCCGTCGCGCAAAGTCGATCAATCCGCTTGACGCGATATCTCACAGGATAGAGCGCTCTAACCCGCGAGGTCGACGAACACGCGGCCTTCGCGATCCTCGATCTCGACAATCCACAGATCCGGGTCGAACATGATCTCGCGCTTGAGCCGCTCCTCGGCTCCCGCCGGATCAAGCCAATCGTTCGCATGAACGCGCGCGAACTGCCGATCGACTCCGATCGGCGGTTCTTCGGTCTGCGGGGCGGGGCCATAGACCGCGGCCCGTCCGTCCAACCGATCGAGCTTTACGAAGATCGCGCCCGCTTCGGCGGCGCCGCGCCGACGCAGCATGGCGACAGCGCCCTGCACTTCTGCCCGGCGGATCAGTGCGGAGACGAATATGTCGGACCTCAATCGCATAAGGCGCAAATTAGCGCTTGAGCGGCGCCATTGTCGAACCCGGGCGATTTAGGGGCGCGGCAAGCCGGAAAGCGTCGCGAGCTGTTTGAGAAGCTGAGGCGTGATTTTGCCTTTGGCCGGAAGCCCGGCGTCGCGTTCGAATTTCTCCAAAGCATGACGCGTCGCGCCGGTGAGAACGCCGTCGGCGCGCACCACATAGCCGAGCCGCAACAGCGCGCGCTGCGCATAAAGCACGCCCCTGTCGACCGGCGCGGGTTTTTCAGGGCTTGGCGCCTTCTCGGTCTTGTCGGCGTTTGGCGCCTTCTCGGCCTTCTCGGCGCTCGCTGCCTTCTCGGCCTTGTCCGCCTTGTCGGCGGCTGCGGCCGGCGGCGCTTTGCCGAGGATCAACAGGCCGATGGCGTCGCGCGTCTTGTCCGCGGCGCGCGTCAAATCGGCCTTCGTCGGCTCGGTCCTGCCGGTTTCGAGGGTTTTGGCGTCAAGACTTTCGAGCTTGCTGGCGATGGGATCCTTGGACGCAGGCCGCGCCACGGCGCCGGCGTCTCGTTCAGATCGCGCAACTTCGATGGGGGTCGGCCGCCGCGCCGGCGGTCTCGGCGCGACCATGACGGCGTTCGAGGGCCGAACCGAGAACAGCGGCGCCGGATGTCTTCCCTCCTGGAGAAGCAGCGCGTTCATCGGCACGCCGATCGCCGCCACGGCGGCGATCCCGAGGATGAGCGTGGCGCCGATCCGTCTCGCCCCGAAGACGCGGGCGAGCAAAGAGCGGCGGCCTTTGCGCCTTGCGTCGCGCGACGGCGCGCGATCGCTGGGCGCAGACTGAAAGCGTGAGGCGTAGAGCGAAGCGTCAGGCAATTTTCTTCACCCCTGCTGGTTCTGCGACGACGGCGCCCGCCGCAGGCGCGTCGCCGGGACGCGCAATCGCTTCAATTCTCGCCGGACCGCCCGCCGCGTCGCGACGTTGGCGGCAGTCGAGCGGCAGGCGCACGATAACCGTCGTGCCCGCTCGTGGCCCGCTTTCGACGGTGATCGAACCGTCGTGAAGTCCCACCAGTCCACGGACCACGGAAAGGCCGAGGCCTGTTCCCTCATGGCGGCGGTCGGATGAGGCGCGCGCCTGAAAGAAGGGATCGCCAAGTCGCGCGAGGTCGGTTGGGGCGATGCCCATTCCATCGTCGGCGACGGAGATGATCGCCTGATGTCCGTCGGACTGAAGCAGCAGCCTCGCCGTACCGCCGCGCGGCGTGAACTTCACCGCGTTGGACAGTAGGTTGATCATGATCTGCCTGCAGGCGCGCTTGTCGGCGACGATCTCGCCAAGGGATTCGTCATAGTCGCGCGCGAGCCGCACGCCCGACTGCTCGGCCTTCAGCCGCATCATGTCGCAGCATTGATCGGCGAGCCCGTGCAGGGCAAAGGACTCAGGCTCGATATCCATGGCCCCGGATTCGATCCTGGACATGTCCATGATCGAGTTGACGATCTCGAGCAGATGGCGTCCCGAGTCGCTGATGATCGAGGCATATTCGCGCTGCTTGGCGGGCTCGGGCGGCGAACTCTCGTTGGTCGCCAGTATCTGGGAGAAGCCGATGATGGCGTTGAGCGGCGTGCGCAATTCGTGGCTGACGTCGGCGAGCAGGCGCACATTGCTCGGGCTTGCGCGCTTGGCCACGGCGCGCGCCGCGGCGAGCGAGATGTCGGCCTCCAGTCCGGCGCCGACGTCGCGCAGGGCGCAGAGGACCGCGTCCGGCGCGCCGTTCTCGCCGTCGAATGGAGCAAGACGCATGCGCGCCTCGAAATTGGCGAACATGGGCTCGACGAATCCGCTGGAACGATTGCTCGCGACTCCAAGCTGGACGCGAACGGCTAGAGCCGCCGTCGACTTGCCGTCAAAGGCGTCGGAGAGGAGCTGCAGAAAGGCCGGCCGGTCCGCGACATGAATGCGCTGGAAGAATTCGCGCCCGACCAGGTCTCTGCGATTGAGATCAAAGGCGCGATGCCGCTCGCCCATGACCGCGTTGACGAAGCCGGCTCGATCGAGATGCAGCAGAATGTCGCCGACGGCGTCGGTCAAAAGCATGAGTTCCTGGTCGTTGCGCGCTTCGGCGCGGGCGCGGGTCTTTTCCACGCGGACGGCGCCAAAGACGAGCGCCGCGACATAGAGCAGCAGCGTCGCCGCGAGGAAGCCGGCGGCCGCTGCATGTTCCGTCAGCAATTCGTGGGAGGCCCGCAAATTCTGGCCGGCGATCAGCGCCAGAACGGCGATGGCGACGACCTCGATGACGACCACCACGCCAATTTCCGGCGTGAGCGCGGACTCGATGAGCGCGACGAGCAGCAGCGCCACCGAAATTGCGTCATAGCCCGGCATAAGCGCACGGACGGCCGTCGCCATCGCCAGCCAGCCGCCGATGGAGAGGGTCCGGGCGATGCGCAAATCTCCCGTCCGCGACAGAACGACGACCGAGATGAGCGGAATCTGCGCAAGAAGGAAGATCGCGGATTCGCTCGCCGTCGGCGCGCCCTGGAACGCGACATACAGCGGCGCCGAGAGCAGGATGCAGCCGGCGACGACAAGCCGCGCAACGATAAACGCGCGATGTCGCGCTTCTTCGACCGGTCGTCCGGCGATCCGCTCATGCAATACGGCGCTCACGCAAGACTCGTATCGGCTATCGTCGGCAAAGCTACTCACGACGCAGGCTCCTTATCGCCGAAAGAGATAAGGGAGCGTCCTTAAGCAGGCGCTAAGCCGAGGCGAAAACCGCAAGAGTCATTCGGCGACGCGCCGACATGGTTTGTTTTTTATTGCCGAAATTCTTGATGCAAAAAAATTCGACAGACGTTTACCAAGGCTCAACCCGAGAGCGACATGCTTTTCGAACAGCCGTCTCCTCACATGGGAACGATTTTGGTTTTTCTCATCAAATGCGCCGTCTGCATCCTACTTGTGTTCGTCGCGCTGCAATGGCGCGCCGAAGATGCGCCGGTTGCGAAGCAGAGCGCGGTCGCGCGCCATGAAAAGCAGCAGAAGTCGGGCGGATTTGTCGAGGGCGTCGCGTCGCTCCTTCATGCCGGCGGCGAAGCGCTTGCCGGCGCCGCGCGCGACAAATGTTTGGCGGCGCCGCGCGACTGCCTTTCGGCCGCCCAGCGACTGCAATCGGCGGCCGACCGCGCGCACTGAGTCGGGCAATCCACGGCGGCGCCCCGTGCAATAATCGGCGCCGCAGGGCCGATTTTGCCGAATCAGCTTTTTGACACTAAACATGTTGGCGCTTGGCGCGCGATTTTGAGGCCGAACCGCCACCGAGGCCATTTTCGTCGTGCTCGCGCGCGACCCGGTCGCCCTTCGCGAGCCATGTCTCTCCATAGGAGACGGCCATGTCCGAAGAAGCTTCGTCGCAACCTGAAGAAACAGTTTCCCGCGCCGTCGTGAATAATCTCCAGGAACAGTTGAAAACGACGCGCATGGAGCGCGATCGGCAGATTTTCGAAAAATCCGAAATCGTCGCCAAGGCCAACGCCTACGCCAAGGAACGCGACGACCTTCGCGACAGCCTCGCGGCGATGACCGCCGAGCGCGACCGTCTCGCCGCTGAGAAGGCCGAGGCGTCGGCGCAAGGCTTGCAGGCGTCCAGGCAGGTCGAGGCCGCCAATCGCCGCATCGACGAGTCCGAGGCCGAGGTCGTCCGGCTGCGCCACGCGATCGCCACCGCGCCATCGTCCGATCCCGCCGTCGTGTTGTGGAATCTGGTCTCGCAACAGACCACGAACGTCCTCGCCTGGGTGAGGGGCAGGATTCCTGTCGACAGCCCGGCGCTGCCCTGGTTCGACAAGACGGTCGACGTCGTGACCCAGATCAGTTGCGCCGCCGTGAAGGCGGCGGACGCCTTCATTGGCTGGGTCGTCCCCAAGGCGATCGAATTGCTCAACCGCGGCAAGGCGGAGTTCGAGGCGCGGATGGAGAAGAAATAGGCCCTTTTTCGGGGCCGCCGGCGCCTTGCTCTAGGCGCCTGGCGCGGCGCTGGCGCCTGCGTCGCCCGGCGCGCCCTTTCCTTCCTGGGCGGGCGCTGCTATCCCGCGCCCATGACCGCCCACAAAATCGAAAACATCCGCAATTTCTCGATTGTCGCCCATATCGACCACGGCAAATCGACGCTCGCCGACAGGCTCATTCAGGAGACCGGAACGCTCGCGGCGCGCGAGATGGTGGAGCAGGTGCTCGACTCGATGGATATCGAGCGCGAGCGCGGCATCACCATCAAGGCGCAGACCGTGCGCCTCAACTACACGGCCAGGGACGGCAAGGACTATGTCCTCAATCTGATGGACACGCCCGGCCATGTCGACTTCGCCTATGAGGTGTCGCGCTCGCTCAAGGCCTGCGAGGGCTCGCTGCTCGTCGTCGACGCGTCGCAGGGCGTCGAGGCGCAGACGCTCGCCAATGTCTATCAGGCGATCGACGCCGGCCATGAGATCGTTCCCGTCCTCAACAAGATCGACCTTCCGGCGGCGGAGCCCGACCGCATCAAGGAGCAGATCGAGGAGGTGATCGGCCTCGACGCCTCGGAGGCGGTGCTGATTTCCGCCAAGACCGGCATCGGCATCCCCGACGTGCTCGAAGCGATCGTCAACCGCCTGCCGCCGCCTTCCGGCGATGAAAAGGCGCCGCTGAAGGCGCTGCTCGTCGACAGCTGGTACGACGCCTATCTCGGCGTCGTCGTGCTGGTGCGAATCTTCGACGGGACCCTGAAGAAGGGTCAGAAGATAAAAATGATGGCGACCGACGCCCACTACGAAGTGGACAAGATCGGCGTCTTTCGTCCCAAGATGCAGGATGTCGCCGCGCTCGGGCCCGGCGAAGTCGGCTTCATCACGGCGCAGATCAAGCAGGTCGCCGATACGCGCGTCGGCGACACGATCACCGACGACAAGAAGCCGACCGCCGAGGCGCTGCCGGGCTTCAAGCCGGCGCAGCCGGTGGTGTTCTGCGGGCTGTTTCCGGTGGACGCCGCCGATTTCGAGGATTTGCGCGCGGCGATCGGCAAGTTGCGTCTCAACGACGCGAGCTTTTCCTATGAGATGGAGACGTCGGCCGCGCTCGGCTTTGGCTTCCGCTGCGGCTTTCTCGGGCTTCTCCATCTCGAAATCATTCAGGAGCGGCTGCAGCGCGAGTTCGATCTTGATCTGATCGCGACGGCGCCGTCGGTCATCTACAAGATCACGCTGACCAATGGCGACGAGATCGAGCTGCATAATCCCGCCGACATGCCGGATGTGGTGAAGATCGACGAGATCAAGGAGCCCTGGATCAGGGCGACGATCCTGACGCCCGACGACTATCTCGGCTCGGTGCTAAAGCTCTGCCAGGATCGGCGCGGCGTGCAGGTCGATCTGAACTATGTCGGCAAGCGCGCCATGGCCGTTTACGATCTGCCGCTGAACGAAGTGGTGTTCGACTTCTATGATCGCTTGAAGTCGATTTCGAAGGGCTACGCCAGCTTCGACTATCAGCTCACCGACTATCGCGCCGGCGATCTCGTCAAGATGAGCATTCTGGTCAACAGCGAGCCGGTCGACGCGCTCTCCATGCTCGTGCATCGCACCCGCGCCGAGGGGCGCGGAAGGCAGATGTGCGAGAAGCTGAAGGAGCTGATCCCGCCGCATATGTTCCAGGTGCCGATACAGGCCGCGCTGGGCGGCAAGATCATCGCGCGCGAGACGGTGCGCGCCTTCCGCAAGGACGTGACCGCGAAATGCTATGGCGGCGACGTGACCCGCAAGCGCAAGCTTCTGGAGAAGCAGAAGGAAGGCAAGAAGAAGATGCGCCAGTTCGGCCGCGTCGAAATTCCGCAGGAGGCGTTCATCGCCGCGCTGAAAATGGAGGAGTAGGGGGCTTCTCCGCTTTGCGGGAGAGAGTGACGGGCCGTCTCCGCCGTCATGCCCGCGCTCGTCGCGGGCATCCACGCGATGGGGCCTACGCCAATCTGGCAAAGCTGGCGCAGCATCCGAGCGTGGATGGCCGGGACAAGCCCGGCCATGACGGTGCTTGCAGTCACCCCCGCGCCAGCGCGATCATCACCGCGCCGACAAGCATCACCGCCGCGCCGAGCAATCTGCCGCTCGACTCCTCCTTCAGCACATGGCCGCTGGCGAGCACGGTGAACAGCGCCGAGAGGCGTTTGATGGCGATGACGTAAGGGGTGAACAGCACGGTGAGCGCCCACATCTGCAAGGTGTTGCCGAAGGCCATCGCCGAACCCGCGCCGATGGCGTAACGCAAATCGAACGCGCTTGGCGCGGGCCGGCGCCCGGCGACCCAGTAGAGCAGGGCGCACAGCGAGATGACGATCGTCACCGCCGTGATCCAGACGAGCGGCGTCGACGCCCTGACGCCGAGCTTGTCGATATTGGCGGTGACGCTCCAGATCACCGCGGTGCCGATCATCATCCGCGCGCCCTTGTCGCGCGCAAAGACATGGAAGTTGAAGCGGCGTCCGCTCGCCTGATCGGCGTCGAGCAGGCCGACGCCCAGCACGGTGAACAGCACGCCGAAGACGCCCATCGGCGGCGCCTGCTCGCCGGTCATGATCGGCGAGGTGACGAGCATCAGCACCGGGGTGAGCAGCACCAGCGGCGCGACCAGCGACGCGTCGGACAGTCGAAAGGCGCGGATGTAAGACACGTAGGCGACGACATTGAGCGCGGCGGACCAGACCAGCAGAGTCCAGAATCCGGACTTGGTCAGCGCGGCGAGAGTCTCGCGCGGCGCGCTGAAGAGCCCCGGATAGAGGACGAAGCATGCGATCGTCAGCAACAGCGCGCCAGCGACCCATTGCGCGGCGAGAATGGCGCGATCATCCGCCGTCCGCGTCGCGGCCTTGGTGCCGAGATCGGTGACGGACTGGCAGATGGCGGTGACGAGCGAGGCGAAAAGAGCGAGAAGGGCGAGGTCCATGGCGCGCGCTATAGCGCATCAGGCGTAAAAGCGGGAGTTGGCGCAGAGCCATAGGAATCGGGCGAAGAATGGTTTTCCTCACCCTCATCCTGAGGAGCCGCCGCAGGCGGCGTCTCGAAGGACGAGGGTGAGGAAAAATGCGCGAAATCGGGCTTCCCCGTCCTTCGAGACGCGTGCTGCGCACGCTCCTCAGGATGAGGAAGCCCTTCACCCGATCTCCCTGAGCGCAGAGAACGCCGCGCTCGACGCTCACAACCGACAGGTTGCTGGTTCACGCCGAAATCGCGGCGCCGCCGTCGATGCGCCCGTGCAGACCGTTGGGCAGGCGCGGATTTGAAAGGATGTAGCGTCCGCGTTCGCGGACCATTCTGGTCACGGCGGCGAAGTCGATCTTGCCGGACCCCAGCAGCGGCACATCTTCGACGATCATGATTTCAGCCGGAATCATCAGATCGGACGCGCCTTTCGATTTGGCGTAGCTTTGAAAATCCGCGCGCGTCGCGTCCTTCTTCTGCGTGACCAGAATGATTCTCTCGCCCTTGCGCGGATCGATCTCGGTCGCCGCCGCGGACAACGCGTCGGGCCAAAGTTCCGCCGCCAGCAGTTCGATCGCCGCAAGCGAGACCATCTCGCCGCCGATCTTGGCGAAGCGCTTCGCCCGTCCCTTGATCGCGACATAGCCTTCTGCATCGATCGTGACGATGTCGCCGGTGTCGTGCCATCCGTTCTCCGGCGGCTGCGCCACGCCGGGATCATCGATCTTGAGATAGCCCATCATGATATTGGGTCCGCGCACCAGCAGCCGCCCGCCATGCTCGACGCCGGGAACGGGTTCGAGCCTATGTTCGACGCCCGGCATCAGCCGGCCGACCGTGCCGGATTTGTTGAACATCGGCGTGTTGAGCGCGAGCACCGGCGAGGCTTCCGTCACGCCGTAGCCTTCGAGAATGCGGACGCCAAATTTTTCCATCCACATATCGCGCGTCGATTGCTTCACCGGCTCCGCTCCGGCGACGACATAGCGGATCGACCGGAAATCATAAGAGTGCGCCGCGCGAGCGTAGCCGCCGAGAAAAGTATCGGTGCCGAAAAGGATCGTGGCGTTCGAGCCGTAAACCAGCTCCGGCACGATGCGGTAGTGTAAGGGCGAAGGATAGAGATAGATCGGAACGCCCGAGATGATCGGCAGCGTAAAGCCGACCGTCAGTCCGAAGGAATGGAACATCGGCAGCACGTTGAAGACCTTGTCCTTGCGTCCGAAGTCGATGCGCGCCGCCGCCTGCGCCGCATTGGCGAGCATGTTCCTGTGCGACAGCGCCACGCCTTTCGGCGCGCCTTCCGAACCCGAGGTGAAGAGTATCGCCGCAATATCGTCGGCCTTGCGGGCGACGACGGCGCGAGGATATCGGCGAAAGGCGCCGAGCTTGTCGGCGAGCGAGATGCGCGCGCGGACGTCTTCGAGATAGACGATCGCGAGTTTCTCTTCGAGCGCGGCGACGAGCTTTTCGAGCCTGGCTTTCTCGATAAAGCCGCGGGACGTCAGAATCGTTCTCGCCTGCGCCGCCTCGCAGCCCGAAAGAATATTCGCGGCGCCGGCGGTGAAATTGATCATCGCCGGCGTCCGTCCGGCCGAAATTGTCGCCAGGAACGCTATGCCCGCGCCATTGGCGTTCGGCAGCATGAGTCCGATCGCGTCCCCCGTTGCGCCGATCGTCGCAATCTTGCCGGCGAGCGCCCGCGTTCCGATCAGGAGCTTGCGATAGCTGAGCTGGCCGGCGACCGGGTCTTCGAGCGCGCCGCGCGACAGTCCGTGTTCGCGCGCCGCTTCGACCACGGCGTCGAAAAGCGTGCGGTCGACATTGGTGGTGCGGAAGACGAGGTCCGACATGATCTGATAGAGCGCCGCGCCCGCCGCGATGCGCCGCGCCTTGCCTTTCAGCCGGTCATCGACGGTCAGGCGAACGGGTTCGAGCGCGGTCAGCGTCAGTTTCGGGAACCAGCGCCGGCGCGCCTGTTCGCGCGTCAGCCGGGAAAACATCGTCGCCTCGGCGCCGTCGATGCGAACCGGAACGATCATCGCTCCGGATTTTTCCGCAATCAGCCCGGCGCCGTCGTAAACCTTCATCAGGCTGCCGGTGACCGTCAGCCTGCCTTCCGGAAAGATGACGAGCGGATTGCCGTCCCTCACCGCATGGATCAGCGCGCGCGTCCCAAGCGGATTTGCCGGATCGAGCGGGATGGCGCGGGTGAATCTCAAAAACGGCTTCACCCACCATTTCTGCGAGATCGTCCGGTCGATGGCGAAGACCGGCGCCTTCGGCATGACCGCCAGAATCGCCGCGGCGTCGAGGAAGCTCACATGATTGAGCGCGACGATCGGATTGGGTCCGGCCCTGTCGAAATTCTCGAGGCCCTTTGCTTCGAGACGGTAGAAGGCGCGAAAGATGATCGAGAGCAGATCCTGCATCGGGGAAGCGACGACTTTCTTGACGATCCAGACCGAAGCGGCAAGCGCGACGATCGCCTGCCCGATCAAGAGCGCCGCGAAAGAGACGCCGACGCCCTGCAGCGCCGCCACGCCGATGCCGCCGAGCGCCATGAAGGCGGCGTTCTGGACATTGACCGCGGCAATGGTGCGGGCGCGTTCCTGCGGCGCGCTCTGCGCCTGAATGGCGGCGAAGGACGGCACGATCATCAGACCGCCGGCGACGGCGAGCAATACGAAATCGATCGCCGCGCGCCAGGCGAGCGGTTGGGCGAAATAGGCTTCGGGCGCCAGCGCCGCGCCAGCGCCGGTCGCCGGCGAAAGCAGCAGCGCAAGGCCGAGATCGGCGGAGGCGAAAGCGACGAGCGCGGCCCCGACGGCGGATGGCAGCAGCACGATCTTGCCCTTGAGCAGGAAGGCCGCGAGCCCTGAACCGGCGGCGATGCCGATGGCGAACAGCGCCAGATGCACGCTGACGACGATCTCGGCGCCGTGCAGAGTCTGGGTGATCAGCGAAGGCGCCAGCGACATGGCGACCGAGCCGAACAGCCAGAAGAGGCTGGTCACGACCGCCAGCCGCAGCAACGCCGGCTCGGCGCGTAGATGTCGCAGCAATCGGTAGGTCGAGCGGACGACGTTGACGTCGATTTTAAGATCCGGATCGGCGCGCCCCGTCGGCGGAATAAGCCAGGCCGCGCCAAGCGCGAGGACCGCGACGGTCATCACGCCCGCCGCCAGAATCGCGCCGTCGCCCGCCTGCAGCGCCGCGCCGCCGCCGACCGTGCCGCTCAAAATCGCGAAGAAGGTCGCGCTCTCGACCAGCGCGGTGCCGGCCGGAAGCTCCTCTCGCGTCAAATGGTCGGGCAGGATGCCGTATTTGATCGGCCCGAACAGCGCGCCGGTGACGCCAAACAGAACCAGCGCGGCAAAGAGCGTCGGCAGGCTGGCGAAGAGAAAGCCCGACGCCGAGAGGCCGGCGACGCCCAGCTCGGCGACGCTCAGCCAGCGCACGACGCGCGCCTTGTCATATTTGTCGGCGCATTCGCCGCCGATCGCCGACAGAAGAAAGAACGGCGCGATGAAGGCGGCGCCGGCGAGCGTCACCAGCGACGCCCCGTTCTCGGCCATATGCGCCAGGATTAGGAGCACGAGGGCGTTCTTCAAGAAATTGTCGTTGAAGGCCGCGAAGAACTGACGCCAGAACAACGGCGCGAAACGCCGCGAAGCAAGAAGCGAATGCGTCATGTCCGAACTTCCGGGGGAGAGGCCGAGACTTTCGCCGATCACCCTTAAGGATCGGTCAAATCCCGAGCGTTGCAAAGGGCGCTGACGGTCAGTCTTTTGCCATGAACTACGTTCACATTCGAAATTGCCGCGTTTTTGCGCTGCCGTCAATCAAAAAATGAACTATGTTCATCGTCAGTCCGGGAGAGGCCCGTTGAATGAGAAAATGACCGAGGCGGGCGCCGACCGCCGAAACCAATTGCGCGAGCGGCTGATCGAAGCGGCGCAGGAGGCGATCGCGTCGCAGGGCCTTGCGGGGCTCAAGGCGCGCGACCTCGCCACGGCGGCCGGCTGCGCGCTCGGCGCCATCTACACCGCCTTCGACGATCTCGACGAACTGGTCCTGCGCGTCAACGCCCGCACCTTGGCGCGGCTGGAAATCGCGCTCGATCAAGCGTTGGGCGACGCCGAGGCCGAACAGGCGCTGCAGGCCATGGCGCGGACCTATCTGAACTTCGCGAGAGCCGAGGAGCCGAGCTGGCGCGCGCTCTTCGAACATCGCCTGCCGCCGGGCGGCGCGACGCCGCAGTGGTATGTCGACGCGCGCAACCGCCTGTTCAATCGGCTGGACGCGCCGCTGACCCAGCTCCTGCCCGGAACGGGCCACGTCGCCCGCGCGGCCTTTGCGCGGACGCTATTTTCCGCCGTGCATGGCGTCGTCGCGCTCGGGCTCGAAGAGAAGATCGCCGAGACGCCGCCCAAGCTCCTCGACGAGCAGCTTGAGAAGCTCATCCGTATTCTGGCGGACGGTCTGATGATGGAGTCGGCCCGCTTGATTTGAACCCTGCGACCTGACATAGGCGCGCATGGCCTTCATTCTGCTGTTCGCGGTGGCGATTTGGGCGGGCGCGCAGAATGCGCTTGCCGGCGGCGGCTCGTTCCTCACGCTTCCGACGCTTATGCTGACCGGAATGGATGCGCTCTCCGCCAATATCACGTCCTGCGTGGCGCTGTTTCCGGCTCAGCTCGCGACCGGCTGGACCGGGCGCAAACTGGCCAGGGGCGCCAACGGGCTGTCGCTGCGCATGCTGTTCGCGATCAGCATCGTCGGCGGCGCCATCGGCGCGGTGGTGCTGCTGGCGACCCCGCGCGGTCTCTTCGCGCATCTCGTGCCGTGGCTCGTGCTCTTTGCGACGGCGATGTTCGCCTGGGGCGGTTTCTTCCGAAAGCCCGGCGAAACGCCTGCCCATCTCAGCGCGCCGGGCGCGGCGTTGGCGCAATTTCTGATTTCGATTTACGGCGGCTATTTCGGCGGCGGCATCGGCTTTCTGATGGTCGCGGCGCTGACCATGGCGGGACAAAGCGTGCGCGTCGCCAGCGCCACCAAGAATGTGCTGGCGGGTGTGATGAACGCCTCCGCCGTCGTCATTTTTGTCTTCTCGCCGGATCTGCATTGGCGCCAGGCGCTCGTCACGGCGGCCGGCGCGACGATCGGCGGGATCGCCGGCGCGCGTCTGATCAATTATGTCGACGAAAGAATTCTGCGCATCTTCATCATCGTGATCGGCGCGGCGCTGACCGTGGGACTCTTTCTCAGAGAGCCTTGATTCGCTTGTTCAGCGCGTCGCGCCGCCCTCCGCCATCGCCTTTTCGATCTCGGGAATGAGCGTCGTCGCGACGGCCGAAGGCGTCAGCGGGCCGACGAATTTATAGGCGATGGTTCCGTCGCCCTTGATCACGAATGTTTCCGGCACGCCATAGACGCCGAAGTCGATCGCCGTGCGGCCGGCGGGATCGACGCCGATCCGCGCGAAGGGATTGCCGCCCTCTCCAAGGAAATTCAGGGCGTTCGCGGTCTCGTCCTTGTAGGACAGCCCATAGAGCTCGACGCCCTTCGCCTTGAGCGCTTCACTCGCCGAAATCGCCATCAGCACGGCATGTTCCTGCCGGCAGGGTCCGCACCAGCTCGCGAACACATTGACGATGCTGACATGGCCCTTGCGCAAATCCTGCGTCGAAAGACCGGGAACCCCCGCGAGCCCTTCAAGCGCCGGCAGATCGAAGGCGGGCGCCGGTCTGCCGATCAGCGCGGAAGGAATGCGCGACGCGTCGCCGGCGAAGAGCCGCACAAGGAAGACGAGCGCCAGCAGCGCGAACAAGGCCAGCGGCAAAAAGCGCAGCGCCGAACGCGGCGCGACGGCGTCGCTCACGCGCCGTCTCCCTGATCGCGCGCGCCGGCGGCGCCGAAACGCGCCAGCGCAGCGCGCAGGCGGCGATGGTCGAGGACGATGCGCAAGGTCACGGCGCCGAGCGTGACGATCGTCACCCCATAGGCCGCGGCGATATAAAACCAGTGATCGCTCACTGCGCGGCCTCCCAGCTTTCGTCGCCGGCCGTTTCGCCGGCGCGAACCGCCAGCATCGAGAGGCGCGCGAGACGCCGCCGCAGGATTTCATTGCGGATCGCCATCACATGCAGCGTCAGGAACAGGAATGTCGCCGCCAGCGCCATAACGATGAGCGGCCACAGCATCGAGCCCGAGATCGCTGGTCCGTCGATGCGGAATACCGAGGCCGGTTGGTGCAGCGTGTTCCACCAGTCGACCGAATATTTGATGATCGGAATGTCGATCGCGCCGACAAGCGTCATGATTGCGGCGATGCGCGCGCCACGCGGCGTGTCGTCCATCGTCTGCCTGACGGCGATGAGGCCGAGATAGAGAAGAAAAAGAACCAGCATTGAGGTGAGGCGCGCGTCCCACACCCAGAACGTCCCCCACATCGGCTTGCCCCACAGCGATCCGGTGACAAGACAGATGAAGGTGAAGGCGGCGCCGAGATAGGCCGCGGTCTTCTGCGCCGCATCGGCCAGCGGATGGCGCCATACGAGTACGCCAAGCGACGCCGAGGTCATCACGGCATAAGCGAAAATCGCGAGCCAGGCGGACGGCACATGGATATACATGATCCGAACCGTTTCGCCCTGCTGATAATCGGGCGGCGCCGTGAAAGCGCCGTAGAGCCCGACCGCGAGCAGAAGCAGCGTGGCCCCTGAAAGCCACGGCAGCGCGCGTTCCGCAAACCGCAGAAAGCGCGCTGGATTAGCGTAAGTAGCAAGAAAATTCATCGACGGCCGGAGACTCCCGCCGACTGCCTAAGCCCCGCGACCCGCCGCGTCAATTCGCGGCTTTGGCCGGCGGCTTGGTCGTGTCCTTGGCGACTTCCTTCGTCTGCTCGGCGAGGATCTGCGCCTTCGGCTTGCCGTGCAGAAGTTCGACCGCCGCGGTGAGCTGCTTGTCCTTCGCCTCGTCCGGCGGGACATAGGCCTGCGAGCCGGTCTTTTCGTCCTCGCCGTTCTTCAGATGGCCCTTGAGCGAAGCCTCGCCCTTGGTGTCGTCCTTGCCCTTGAGTTCGTCCGGCACGTCCTGAAGAATGACCATGTCCGGATCGATGCCCTTGGCCTGGATCGAGCGACCCGACGGCGTGTAGTAGCGCGCCGTCGTCAGGCGCAGCGCGCCGGCGCTGCCGCCGAGCGGAATGATGGTCTGCACCGAGCCCTTGCCGAAGGACCGCGTGCCGATCAGCGTCGCGCGCTTATGATCCTGCAAGGCGCCGGCGACGATTTCGGACGCCGAGGCCGAACCGCCGTTGATCAGCACGACGACCGGCTTGCCCTTCGACAGGTCGCCGGAGCCGCGCGCGTTGTAGCGCTGGGTTTCGTCGGCGTTGCGGCCGCGGGTCGAAACGATTTCGCCCTTGTCGATGAAGGAATTGACGACCTGGATCGACTGATCCAGCAGGCCGCCCGGATTGTTGCGCAGATCGATGATGTAGCCCTTGAATTTATCGGCGGGTATATCCTGCTGCGCCTTGGCCATGGCGTTGCGCAAGCCTTCCGCCGTCTCTTCATTGAACTGCGAGATGCGGACATAGGCGATGTCGTCGCCCTGTTTGCGCGAGCGCACCGACTTGATGTGAATTTCGGCGCGGGTGAGCTTGACCTCGATCTTGTCCTTGTTTTTGCCGCGGAAGATCGTCAGTTTGACCGGCGTGTTGATCGCGCCGCGCATCTTGTCGACGGCCTGATTGAGGGTCATGCCCTGCACGGTCTCGTCGTCGATGGCGCCGATGAGATCGCCCGAAAGGATGCCGGCCTTCGAAGCCGGCGTGTCGTCGATTGGCGCGACGACCTTGACCAGCCCGTCTTCCTGAGTGACCTCTATGCCAAGACCGCCGAACTTGCCTTCGGTCTGGGTGCGCATGTCCTTGAACGCCTTCGCGTCAAGGTAGCTCGAATGCGGGTCGAGCGAGGTCAGCATGCCGTTGATGGCGTTTTCAACAAGCTTCTGCTCGTCGGGCTTCTCGACATAGTCGGCGCGCACCTTATCGAATACGTCGCCGAACAGGCTCAGGTTCTTGTAGGTATCGGCGGAAGCCGCCTGAGCCGGACCGCCGATGATGGCGCGCGCCTGCTGGCCGAGCGTGGCGCATCCCGCTCCAATAGCGATTCCCGTAGCGATAAGGACTGTTCTGCGAATCATCCGCCGACCTTCCGACTGTCTGACTTCGCCCACCATGGGCCTGAGTCGATTGACGCTCCGTCCTTGCGGAACTCAACATAAAGTATGGGTTGTTTCGCGCCGATTGCGATGGTCGCCGCGGTTTGCGCGGCTCCGTCTCCCATGCTGGCTACCGGCTCACCCGCGAGCACAAATTGACCCACGTTGACATTAGTGCGACTCATGCCGGCCAGGACCACATAATAGCCGCCGCCGGCGTTAATGATCAAGAGTTGCCCGTAACTTCGGTAAGGCCCTGAAAAGGCTATCCATCCGTCGCAAGGGGCGATCACCACGCCATTTTCACGCGCGGCGATCGAGAGGCCTTTCTCCTTGCCGCCGAAGCCGTCCGGCGCCCCGAATCGGCGAATGATCTGTCCCGAGGCCGGCGCCGGCAGCCGGCCTTTGAGATCGACGAAGGCGACCGCCGGGGCCAGCCGGGCCGGGTCCTTGAAGGGCGCGGACAGCGCCTTGAGCTTCTGCCGCTCGGATAGCTTCGCCTGAGCCTTGAGCCGCTCTTCGTCGGCCTTGCGCGCCTCCTCGGCCGCGCGCTGCGCCGCCGCGCTTTCGGCCTCCATGCGCGCGATGAGGTCCTTGAGGGTGGTCGCGCGCTGCGCCAACGCGCGGGCGCGCTCGGTTTCCGCCTGCAACGCGCCTTGCGACGTCGAGATCGCCTCCTGACGCTCGGCGATCATCGGCTCGAGCGTTTCGCGCTGCGCCCTAAGGCTGGCGCGCTGTTCGCTGAGAAGATTTTGTTCGCGCTGGACGCCGTTCCGCGTCTGCTCCAATTCGGTCAAGTCGCGCTGGAGCCGCCGCGCCTCGGCGCGCATCTGCGGCAGCACGGCGCCGAGCGCCAGCGACGCCCGCACAGCTTCGAGAATTTCCTGCGGGCGCGCCATCAGCGCCGGCGGCGGCCGACGGCCCATGCGTTGCAGGACGGTAAGAATTTCGATGATCAGCGCCCGCCGGCCGTCAAGCGAAGACACAAGCTTCCGCTCGCTCTCGGTAAGCGTCGCGAGCCGCTCCTCGATTTCGGCCGCGCGCGTTTCCGTCTCCTGCAACCGCAGCGTCGCTTCGATCAGCGCGCCGCTCAGCCTCTCGCGCGCGGCGGCGTTATTGCGCAGTTGTTCCTCGAGCTGACGGGCGCGTTCCCGCGCGGCGCCGATCGTGTCTTCGACGCCCCGCAATTCCTGCTGCTTCGAGGAAACGTCCTGCGCTTCCGGGCGTTTCGGTTCGGCCTGCGCCGACGATGCGACCGCGACCGCAAGGAACGCCGCAGACATGAGCCCCTGTGTCGAGGCTTCCTTACGCGCCGTGCCCGAAACGCTCATGTCCATCCGTGGCATCGATTTCGCCAAAAGGCGGATATGCTCCTGAAATAGCGTCCACATTGCGGCGACTCCCCGCAAAGGTCGCGCAGGCGCGCGGCGAATCGAAAAGTTCATCGAATAATTTGGGCGATCTCCGCCGCCAATTCGAGCGCTCCAGATCGGCGCCGGGCAAATTGACCGCGTGCAATTGAGGCGCAAACGGCCGCTCAACGAACCTCAAAACTTATGGCGCGGTTTTCCGCTTGCTCCGTCTCGCCGGAAGACGCGGCGAGGCGGCGCCCGCCGAGGCCCCGACGTTCGAGATAGGAGACCGCCGCCTGCGCGCGCCGCTGCGCGAGCGCGTCATTGTTGGCGTTGGCGGCCGATCCGCGGACATAGCCGGTAATTTCGATGGTGGCGGTTTCCGGACAGCGGCGAATGATCGCCGCCGCCTTGTCGAGCGCGAGCGCGGCCGATGGCGTGATGCGCGCTTCTCCCCGGCGAAAGACCAGTTCGCGCGACGTCGAGGCCTCTTCCAGCGCCGCCTGACAGTCGGCGCGCGTCATGCCGGCGGACGCCGGCGCAAGTGACGCGCCTTGCGGTCCTGCCTCTCGGGGCGGTGCGCCGGGCGTGACGGTCGCCGCTTCGCCGGTCGGCGAAGAAGGCGGGCGCGGCGTTTCTCCGCTGAGGCCATCGATCGGTTGGGCATAGCGGCGGCGCAGCCCTTCGTCATGGCCCGTCCGGTCGATCACCATGGCGCCGACCCAGACGAGCGCGGCGGCGATCAGCCCAACCGCCCAACCCTCATGAGCCGCCATCGACCGGTGCCGGGCGAGCGCCCCGAGCGCGGCGCCGATGATGAACACGGCGTAGGCGGCGAGCGCGCCCTTGATGAACGCCGTCGCGTCGGCGACCGCGCCCAGGCGGACGACCAGCGCGGCCACCCCGAAGGCGAGCGCGGTCCAAATCAGCCAGCGCGCGACGACGCCGTTTTCAGGGGCGCGCCGCGTGACGGCTCCGGCCCCGGCGCCGATCGCGAAACAGGCAAGAAGCCACGGCCACAAACGGGGAATCTCAGCAAGCACGCGCCAAGCCTAACGGCTCAAAGGCGTCGCTCCAAGCTTAAACGCGCATCGGCATCAGGACGTAGAGCGCGGACGCGCCGTCGCGGTCCTGCACCAGCGTCGGCGAGCCAGGATCGGCAAGCTTGAACAGCGCCGTGTCGCTGTCCAGCTGCTGGGTGATGTCCAGGAGATAGCGGGCATTGAAGCCGACATCGAGCGGCGGCCCGTCATAGTCGGCTTCAAGCTCCTCGACCGCAGAGCCCTGATCCGGATTCGTGACCGACAGCACCAGTCTGCCTTCGGACAGCGAGAGTTTGACGGCGCGGCCGCGCTCCGAGGAAATCGTCGAGACGCGGTCGACCGCCTTGGCGAAGGCGTCGCGCTCGACGGTAAGCCGCTTGTCATTGCCGGCGGGAATGACGCGGGCGTAATCGGGAAAAGTCCCGTCGATCAGCTTCGTCGTCAGCAGCGCGTCGCCGAAGGCGAATCGCATCTTGTTGACCGAAAGCTCGATCGATACGTCGCCCTGCGCGTCTTCGATGAGGCGCTGCACTTCGGTGACCGCCTTGCGCGGCAGGATGATCCCCGGCATGCCGGCGCTGCCTTCCGGCGCGGGCAGCTCCAGCCGCGCCAGACGATGGCCGTCGGTCGCGACCGCGCGCAGCATCATCCGGCCTTCGACGTCGAGCGTGTGGAGATAAATGCCGTTGAGATAATAACGGGTCTCTTCCTGGGAGATGGCGAACTGGGTCTTTTCGATGAGCCGCTTGAGGTCGCCCGGCGCGAGCGTGAATTTGTGGCTGAAATCGCCCGACGTTACGTCGGGGAAGTCGCTCTCGGGCAGGCTCGACAGGTTGAATCGCGAACGGCCCGAGCGCAGCGTGAGCTGGCCGGCGTCGCCGGTCGCCTCCAGCGAAACCTGCGCGCCTTCCGGCAATTTCCGCACGATGTCGTAGAGCGTATGCGCCGGCAGAGTCGTGGCGCCGGGCTGCGAAATGTCGGCGGCCGCCTTCTCGGTGATTTCGAGATCGAGGTCTGTGGCTTTCAGCGTCAGCGCGCCGTCCGCGGCGGAGAGCAGCACATTGGCCAGAATCGGGATGGTTGTGCGCCGCTCCACCACGCGGTGAACATGGCCGAGCGCCCGCACCAGCGCCGCTCTCTCGATCGTGACCTTCATGAGCCGCCCGCATATTAGTTCGGCGCGGCAGGCCGCCGCGCCGGGGGCGAAGACTTTGGCGCGGCAGGGCCGGAAGCGCAAGGGCGAGGAAGCCGTCTAAGTGAATGATTGTGCATAAGTGCGCGGGGGGCGGGCGCGCCAGCCTACCGGGTTTCGCATGGCGCGGACGATCGCCATCATCTTCGCGCCATCCGGCCGAGGCTGGTAGATGATCAGGTAGCGGCCGTCGATCAGAATGCGCGTTGGCGTGGAAACGGAAATTCGAATAGGGAGGACGGACATGAAAGCTTCAAAACCTCGTTCGGCGGCGGACTTGTCCACTCTCGACGCTTTCCTTGATGAAGATGGCGTGCGCGACGCGTTTCAGGCGGTGGCGATCAAGGACGTGCTGGCGTGGCGGCTGGGCGAAGCCATGAAAGCCCAAAAGCTCTCGCGCAAGCGCATGGCTGAACGCATGGGAACCAGCCGCAGCCAAGTGAACCGCCTGCTGAATCCGGAAGATGGAAACGTGACGCTCGTCACCCTGCAGCGCGCCGCCGAAATTCTCGGCCTCAAGCTGACGCTTGATTTGGCGTGAGAGCGCGAGCGCCTATTCCGTTCTGGACACCGCTTTCGACCCGGCCTTACGCCATCGATCGGTCAAGCGTTCGCGCAGTGTCTTAATGAAGCCAGGCGGCAGCATCCCGTAGGCGACGCTGGATAGATCGCCGCTGATCGCAGCGCGCAGGTCCGGCCCCGGCCAGACAAAATCATTCGCTTCCGTCAGAACGACCCAGGAGCGACTGGAGTCCAGCCCGAGGCGCTGTTTTGTGGGGAGGGGGATTTCCAGGGCGTCCGCCGCATCGGCGGGCGCGGAATGGGTAACCGGTAAGACACGGACAATGGGCGCATCGCCGTCACGCAGCAGCACAAGCACAATGGCGCCGGGGCGATCCTTCACCCCTTCTTCCCGGCCCTCGCGGGCCTCACGTTCCCATAAATATGAATACCGGATCACCAGACCCTGCTGAGGAACCGGCCAGCTCACGGCTGCCAGTCTTTCAGCTCCTCGTCCAGGTGTTCAAGACCGGGCGCGACTTCGGCTTGGGCAATCAGCGCGATTTCCTCCGCCGTGAACTCTTCCAGCTTCACCACGCGCCGGTCGCGGCGCTTGAGCCGGGAATATTCTTCGGCGGAGATCATCACCAGCCGGTCACGGCCATTCTTGGTGATGGTGACCGGCTCTGAGAGAGCCTTGTCCGCCAGCGTGCCGTAGTTCTTGATGAATTCGGCCGTTGAGACTTTCATATCATGCATTACTCGTATCTTTCGTATCATTCATATTATGGGAAGGCGTGCGAGAGAGCGCAAGTTTTTTTCCTGACGGTCTAAAAACGCTGTCGCTGCGTCAGCGCCTGCCCGCCCTTAACCGGCCCTTAAACGGCCTTCGTTACGCTTCATCAAGCATTTTGGGGCCGTGCGGCGGCGACAGGCGAGTATCCGATGGCGCGCAACGACAGGCGTCGCGAACCGCGGTTCGACGACGGCGACGACGGCGAATTGCGCGCCGAGCGGCGCCCGCCGCCGCGCGCCCGCGCCCGCAAGAAGCCGCGCGGCCGCTCGCGCTCGCTCATTGGCGCGCTTCTCTACTGGGGCTTCACGCTCTCGCTCTGGGGCTCGATCGCCGCCGGCGGACTCGCGGTCTATTACGGTTCGCGCCTGCCGCCGATCGATCAGCTCGCGGTCCCGAAGCGCCCGCCCAATATCGCCATCCTCGACGCCAATGGCGAGCTTCTCGCCAATCGCGGCGACACCGGCGGCGCGGCGGTGCGGCTCGCGGATCTCCCGCCCTATGCGCCCAAGGCCTTCATCGCCATCGAGGACCGCCGCTTCTATTCGCATTGGGGCGTCGATCCGCTCGGCATCGGCCGCGCGGTGGTGCGCAACGTCACCGGGCGCGGCGGCATGCAGGGCGGTTCGACCCTGACCCAGCAGCTCGCCAAGAATCTGTTCCTCACGCAGGAGCGAACGATTTCGCGCAAGATTCAGGAGGCGATTCTCGCACTCTGGCTCGAGCGCAAATATTCCAAGGACCAGATTCTCGAACTCTATCTCAACCGCGTCTATTTCGGCTCCGGCGCCTATGGCGTCGAAGCCGCCGCCGAACGCTACTTCGGCCATGGCGCAAAAACGCTCACCCTGTCCGAGGCCGCCGTTCTCGCCGGGCTGATGAAGGCGCCGAGCAAGCTCGCGCCCGACCGCAATCCCGAGGGCGCGGCCGAACGTGCGGCGCAGGTCATCGCCGCGATGGCCCAGGAAGGCCATATCACCGAGGCGATGGCCAAGGCCGCGCTGGCGCGTCCGGCGCGCGCGCGAAGCGACATCGGCGCCGGCTCGATCAATTACGCCGCCGATTATGTGATGGATATGCTCGACGACACGGTCGGCGCGATCGAACAGGATACCGTCGTCACCACCACCATCGACGCGCGCATGCAAATGGCGGCGGAAGGCGCGCTCAAACAGGCGCTCGATGAAAAAGGCGCTCAACTTGGCGTCGCCCAGGGCGCGCTCGTCGCCCTCGACCCGAACGGCGCGATCGAGGCGCTTGTCGGCGGACGCGACTATTCGGCAAGCCAGTTCAATCGCGCCGTCTCGGCGAAGCGCCAGCCCGGCTCGGCCTTCAAACCCTTCGTCTATCTCGCGGGGCTCGAACACGGACTCTCGCCTGAATCCGTGCGCGAGGACGGCCCGCTCGACGTGAAAGGCTGGCGGCCGGAAAATTACAGCCGTCAGTATCTGGGTCCGGTCACGCTCACCAAGGCGCTGTCGCTGTCGCTCAACACCGTGGCGGTGCGGGTGGGCCTCGAAGTCGGCCCGAAAACGGTGGCGAAAACCGCGCATCGCCTCGGCGTCCAGTCCGAGCTGCAGGCGAACGCCTCGATCGCGCTCGGCACGTCGGAAGTCACGCCGCTCGAACTCGTCGCCGCCTATGCGCCCTTCGCCAATGGCGGCATCGCCGTGCAGCCCTATGTCATCGTCAAGGTGACGACCGCCGCCGGCAAGACGCTCTACCAGCGCAAGGGCGCGTCGCTCGGCCGGGTGATCGCGCCGCAATATGTGGCGATGATGAACGACATGATGCGCGAGACGCTGCTCACCGGCACCGCGCGCAAGGCCGAACTCCCCGGTTGGGAGGCGGCGGGCAAGACCGGCACCAGCCAGGATTTCCGCGACGCCTGGTTCGTCGGCTATACGGGCCGGCTGATCGCCGGCGTTTGGCTCGGCAATGACGACAATTCGCCGACGAAGAAAGCCTCGGGCGGCAATCTGCCGGTCGAAATCTGGAGTCGTTTCATGGGAGTCGCCTTGAAAGGCCAGCCGGTCGCCGGACTGCCGTCGGGCGCGTGGCGTTCCGAGAACGCCGCAATTCCCGAGGAGATCGCCAAGCCGATGGACGATCTCATCGGACTCTTTACCGGAGAGCCCAAACCGGCGGCGCCGCGCCAGCAACGCGCGAGAAGTGCGCCGGCGCCGCTCCCGCCGGCGGCTGTTCCCGGCGCGCCG
>VGDY01000049.1 GCA_016869555.1 Alphaproteobacteria bacterium
GCATGGCGGGTGTGGCTTCGATGCGATGGCGTGAACGGATCGGCGTCAGCAACCAATCCATACACTAAATCAGTATCTTACACCACACTCGCCAGCCCAAAATCAGGCCCTCGGTGAATAAGACGGGTTAACTCGGAAAGCAAGCAGAGGCGCCATCGCAAGCGCTCGCCAGCCGCCTCATTCACATTGCGGAAACTTAATCCGCGCTTTAGCGTCCCTTCACGCAATCGTCATTTTCGAGCCCCCAGGCGGCGCCCTATAATGACCTCCTGTCGCGGTCGACGTTTCGTGACCAGCGCTTTGCGGACTTGCCACACCCGGGAGTTCGTCAGGAGGGACTTATGGCGAATGCCTTGCCCATCGTTTCGGAAGACGGCCTCTCGCGCTATCTATCTGAAATCAGGCGGTTCCCAATGTTGGAGCCGCAGCAGGAATATATGCTCGCCAAGCGCTGGCGCGAGCACGAGGACCCCAAGGCCGCGCAAGAGCTGATCACGTCGCATCTGCGGCTCGTGGCCAAGATCGCCATGGGCTATCGCGGCTATGGCCTGCCGATCGGCGAAATCGTCTCGGAAGGCAATGTCGGCCTGATGCAAGCGGTCAAGCGCTTCGAGCCCGAACGCGGCTTCCGCCTTGCGACCTACGCGATGTGGTGGATTCGCGCCTCGATTCAAGAATATATTCTGCGCTCATGGTCGCTCGTCAAAATGGGCACCACGGCGAGCCAGAAGAAGCTGTTCTTCAATCTTCGCAAGGCGAAGAGTCGCATCTCCGCCTTCGAGGAAGGCGACCTCAGGCCTGAGAACGTCGAGAAGATCGCGCATCGCCTCGGCGTGTCCAAGCAGGACGTCATCGACATGAACCGCCGCATGGCCGGCGACGCGTCGCTGAATACGCCGCTGCGCGAGGAAGGCGAAGGCGAATGGCAGGATTGGCTCGTCGACGATAGCGTCGATCAGGAACATCTGCTGGTCGCCCAGGAAGAGAGCAATAATCGCCTCAAGGCGCTGCGCGGCGCGCTCGACGTGCTCAACCCGCGCGAGCGCCGGATTTTCGAGGCGCGGCGCCTCTCCGACGACCCGGTCACGCTCGAAACGCTGTCCGAGGAATTCGGCGTTTCACGCGAGCGCGTGCGCCAGATCGAGGTGCGCGCCTTCGAGAAGGTGCAGGCGGCCGTTCGCGACGGCGTCGCGCACATCGGTTCGGCGCCTGCGCCGGCGGCGATGTAGTAGGCTTCGAACGCACATCGCGATAATCAGGCGATAGCGGCCGCAACGGGCCGCGTCGCCGCGCGCGAGGCGCGCCTGCTCGATGCGGGCGCTCGCGCTAAGGCGACGCCATGAAATAACTGAATCGGTCGCAGGAGCTTTGGCGGGCCTCCAGGCTCGCACGGTGGCGAACAGGCCGGGGTTGGCGCACTTAATCCGCGGCGCGCGCTAAGTAAGATGTCAGGAGAATCTGCGGCGCGCGGGGAACGCATTGTCTCACTGGCTTATCGTCGGCGCGAGCCGCGGCATCGGACTTGAAACTGCGCGCCAGCTTTCGGCGCGGGGCGAGCGGGTGACCGCGAGCGTGCGCAGCGCGGCGGGCCTGGCTGCGCTCAAAGAGGCTGCGCCGCATGCGGCGCCCTTGCAATTCGATGTTCGCGACGCGGCGGCGATCAGCGCCGCCGCCGCGCGGGTTTCCGATCCGATCGACATGCTGATCGCCAACGCCGGCGCCTATGGGCCGCAGCGCCAATCCTCGACCGACATGGATTTCGACGGCGCGCTCGATCTATTCTCGATCAATACGCTCGGTCCGTTGCGCGTCGTCCAGGCCTTCCTGCCGCTGGTGAAGCGGAGCGCCCATCCCCGTATCGTGTTGATGACCAGCAGATTGGGCGCGATGTCGCTCGGCGGGACGGTCAATGTCGCCTACCGCGTCTCGAAGGCGGGGCTGAACAAGATCGCGCAATGTCTCGCCGACGATTTGAAACCGGAAGGCGTCATCGTCGTCGCGCTCAGTCCGGGCCAAGTGCGCACCGAAATGGGCGGGCCGGATGCGACGCTCGACGTGCGCGACAGTGTCGCGGGCATCATTCGAACCGTCGAGTCGCTGACGCTCGCCGACACGCGCCGCTATCTCGACTATCGCGGCGAAGACTTGCCGTGGTAGGAAGACTTGCCCTGGTAAACGGCCCGAGCCTGCGCCTCGATCCTCTCCGCCGCCTCTCTCTCCAATAGTCTGCGCGGCGCCGGCACATCAATCGTGGTCACGACGTGGGCGGGGCGCGCCGACAGCAGAAACATCCGGTCGCCGAGCGCGATCGCCTCGCGCAGATCGTGAGTAACGATCAGCGTGGTGATGCGCCGCTCGTCAATGAGGCGTGCGATCATCTCGCGCAGGTCATTCGCGCGCGCCGCATCGAGCGACACCAGCGGCTCGTCGAGCAGCAGCAGGTCCGGCTTGACGGCGAGCGCGCGCGCCAGCGCGACGCGGCGGGCGAGGCCCAGCGACAGTTCGCGCGGGAAATGCGACGCATGCTCGGCGAGCCCGAATTCGTCGAGGAGCGCGGCGATCTCCTCCGCGCGCGCAAGCGGCGCGGCGATGCTTATATTGTCGATGACGCTGCGCCAGGGCAGCAGCCTCGGCTCCTGAAAGACCATGCCGAGCCGGCCGTGTTCAGGCAGCGTGATCGTTCCGACATAATCCTTGTCGAGCCCGGCGATGAGCCGCAGCAGCGTGGTCTTGCCGCAGCCGGAAGGGCCAACGACCGCGCCGGCCTGTCCGGCAGGCAGAGTCAGCCGCAAATCTTCCAGCGCGCGCAGCGGCCTTCCGCTCGCGGCATGATAATCCTTAGACGCGATCGAGACGTCGAGAGACGCCGCGCCGCCAGCGCGAAACGTGTCGTTCAAGAGGCTGCACCAGAAAAGTTTCGACGCCGAGCATCAGCGCGACGAAGGGAAGCGCGTAAGCAAGCAGAAGCTTCATGTCGAAGAGCTGGAAGGCCATGTTGATCTCGAAGCCGACGCCATTCGAGCGCCCGAGCAGTTCGACGACAAGCACGATTTTCCATACGAGCGACAGGCCCGAGCGCGTCGCCGCCGCAAGATAGGGCGCGAGCTGCGGCAGGACGAGATGCTTCGCGCGTGCGGCCGGCGAAAAGCGGAAGACCTGCGCCATGTCTTCAAGATGCGGATCGAGCGCGCGCGCGCCCTCCCGCACCACGACGATGGCGTTCGGCAGCTTGTTGAGCGCGACGGCGCCGATCGCCGCGACTTCGGTCAGTCCCGCCCAGACATAGGCGAGCACGATGACGACCAGCGCCGGCAGATTAAGCAGCGTGACGACCCAGGGATCGAGCAAGCGGTCGGCAAGTCTGTTGCGGCCCATGAGATAGCCGATCGCCGCGCCGAAACTCATGGCGAGCGCAAAGGCGGCGACGACGCGCGCGAGCGTGACCGAGAGATTGAAGAACAGCGCGCCGGAGAGCGCTTCCTCGTAGATTTTCTCGAAGACGGCGGCGGGTCCCGGAAGGCGATGCGGATCGGACAGAGACGCGCCGACCTGCCAAAGAAGAAGCAGCGCCGCGAGCGAGACCAGACGGATCAACGCGGCCTGCCCTCGGCGCCCTTGTAGAAGGTTCCGGGATCGAGCGTTTTGCCGGGGCCGACGAGCTTTTCGCCGCCAAGCGCGGCGAGCGCGCCATAGAGTGCGCGGGCGTCGGCTTCTTCTTCGGCGATCGGACGTTTCGGCGCGCCGGCGACATAGCGCTTGCGGTAGATGTCGATCGTCTTGGCGTCCTTGCCGCCGAGGCGCTGGGCGATGACGGCGCCCCAGGCCTTGTCCGAAGTCGCGATCAGCTCCTTGGCCTTGCGGCTCGCGGCGAAGAACCGCGCCAGCGCGTCCTTGTTCTTCGCCGCGAAGCCTTCGTCGAAGACATAGCCGGTGACGACGACTTCGCCCTTGGCGCCGAGCGCCTTTTCGACGTCGGTGAGCTCAACGGCGCGGGTAAAGCCTTGCGCTTCGAGATCGGCGGCGAAGTTCCAGAATTCGAGCGCCGCGTCAATCTCGCCTTGCAGCGCCTTTTCGGCGATCAGCGGCGGCGCGCCATAGAGCACCGTCGCGGTCTTGTCGAGATCGACGCCGTTCTTTAGCGCATAGGCCTTGAGCATCAGCCAGCTCTTGTCGAGCGGCCCGCCGGCGACGCCCAGCGTCTTGCCGGCGAGGTCCTTGACGCTGTTGATCGCGGGATTCTTAGTCATCACCGCGCCGATCGCCGTCGAACTCGGGTAGAAGGTCAGCTTCTGGCCTTGCGCGCGCTGGCGCGCGACCCACAGCCAATCCGAAATGATGAGATCGGCGGCGCCGCCCTGAATGGCGATCTTGCCGGCGTCGGTCGAGGCGAGTTCGGTCGCCTCAATGTCGAGCTTTGCTTTCTTGTCGAGGCCGAAGTCCTTTATTACGGCAAGCTCCCAGCCGAGTGTGCCGGTCTTCTGCAGCGCGATGCGCAGTTTGTCGGCCTGCGCCGGCGCGGCGGCGAGGAACAGGCCGGCGAGGCCGGCGACGAGAGCGACGAAGAAGCTGCGCATGTTTCCTTCAGCTGTGCGCAGAAGTCTTACCGCAGGTTCGACTTATCGTCGATGCGTCCGCACTCTCTTGACGATAGCGTTCGATCCCACTTGCACGAATTCACCCTCCCCTTGAGGGGGAGGGTCGGACTGCGAAGCAGTCCGGGGTGGGGTGCAGCCAGGTGGCAAATTTATGTAGTTAAGCGCTGAGTTTGGGCCGCTTCCGAAGGATTCATCCGCGCGGTCACCCCACCCCGCATTGCTTCGCAATGCGACCCTCCCCCTCGAGGGGAGGGTGAGGTTACGCACTTTGCTCAAGGAAGCGTAAGAATGACGCTCGATGAGAACGAACGACAAGCTTAGCGGCTTTCGTCGCGCCAACGCCAAGCGGCTTCGGGCCAATACGACGAGCGCCGAAGATCGTCTGTGGCGCGCGCTCGACCGCGTGCCGCTCGTCAAGACGCATTTCCGCCGACAGGCGCCGATCGGCCCCTATGTCGTCGATTTCGTCTCGCTGCGCGCGAGGCTTGTGATTGAACTTGACGGACCGTCGCATACGGAACCAGGCGCGGCGGAGAAAGACGCGCGCCGCACGGCATGGCTTGAAAGTGAAGGCTACCGCGTTCTGCGCTTCTGGAATGCCGAAGTTTACGACAATATCGATGGCGTGCTGGATACGATCCATGTGGCGCTTTACCCATCCTCCCCTTGAGGGGGAGGGTCGGCGCGCAGCGCCGGGGTGGGGTGGAGCAACATCGGAAACATCGTCATTACGCGCGTGGTTCGGCGCGCGGCGATCTGCGGATTGATCCGGGCTGTCACCCCACCCCGCATTGCTTCGCAATGCGACCCTCCCCCTCGAGGGGAGGGTGGGTCACGCCCTTCGCCCTCAAGGGGAGGGTGAGATTACGCACGTCGTCCTCAAGGGGGAGGCGGATGCGCGCTTTTCGCCGCAAGCGCTGCGTCATAAAAATCCGCGAGCTGTGAGAGCTGCGCTGCGCAGTCCCCCTCATAACTTGAGCCGTGCATCATTGCGAGACGGCGCGGCGTGAGCGCCGCGAGCAGGCGAATCGTCGGGCCGGTGGCCGGCGTCAGCGCGGTGGCTTGAAAGGCGTTCTCCGCCGCGATCGCGGCGTCGAGCACGCTGTCCGTGACGAGCGCCGGCCCTTGACCGATCTGCGTAAGGAGATCGCCGCAAAACAGCGTGCTTGTGGTCTCTTCGAAGATCAGCCCTGATTCCCACGCATGCGGCACATGCGGCGTATCGATGTAGCGCACGCGCCTGCCGCCGATGTCGATGCTCTCGCCGTCGGCGAGCGCGCGCGGCGGCCGGTCGGCGAGATCGTTCAGCGACACCATGCAGGCGATCTGGCCGTGAACCACTTGCGCCTGCGGCGCCGCCGCGAGCCACAGATTCATCGCGCCGCATTCATCGGCCTCGACATGGCCGAAGGAAATCCAGCGCAGCCGTTCGACCGGCATGATCGCGCCCAAAGCCTTCGATACCAGCGGAAACAGCGAACGCGGCCCGCAATGAAACAGCAGCGGCTCATCCGCGTCGATGAGGAACTGATTGAAGGTGAAGCCGGCAGGCGCGGCGATCTCCGGCGCGAATGTCGACAAGCGATAAATGCGCTCGGCGATTTCGTCGACCTTCGTTTCCATGTTCAACCTCTGACGCCGATCGTTTGCTAAATCCCGCTCGACTTCGACGAGAAATTGAAGCCTTCGACGAGCATCGCCGGCGCCGCCGGCGCGACGCCTTCGCCCGCCGCGCGCCAGGTCCGGCGCGTCGGACCGAGCGCCTTGATATTGGCGAAGAGTTCGCCGAGTCGCTGATTGAAGCGCATGTTGCGCATCGGCGCGACGATGCGTCCGTTCTCGATGAGGAAATTGCCGTCGCGCGTGAGGCCGGTGAGCAACAGGCTCTTGGGATCGACGATATTGGTGTACCAAAGCCGCGTGACCAGAACGCCGCGTCGCACGGAGCGCACCATATCGTCTATCGAAGCGTCGCCGCCAGCCATCACGAAGTTGCGCGCAAAAGGGATTGGCTCGGCTCCTGTCCTTTGCGCCCAGGCGCGCGACCGATAGAGCGTCGAAACAACGCCATTTTCAACGAAGGCGCGGGCGCGATACGGCAGGCCTTCGAAGCTGACCGCGGCTTCGGGCGCCAAGAGATCGGCGGGATCGACGCGGATCGTGAGCTTTTCGTCGAACAGCCTTTCGCCGATCAGCGCGCCGCCGCCGGGACGCGCGAAGAAGCTTCTACCCTCGTCGGCGGCGCGCGCCTCCATCGCTCGGACGAGCCAAAAGGCGAGTTCCGCCGCAGCTTCCGGCTCGAGCACCACCGTATAGGCGCCGGGATCGAGATCGACGGGCGTCGAATCATGCGCGCCCTTGGCGCAGGCGACGCGCGCGATCTCGTCGGCGTCGAGACGGTCGGCGAAGAACTGATGCGCGGCGGCCCAGCCAGACCAGGAATCGGCGTGGTTGCGCGCCGTGGCGGAGAGATCGATTTCGCTGCGCCGCTCATAGGCGAAGAGCCCCGCGCTCGTCGCGAAGGCGTCAAATCGCGTGGCGGTCGTCGCGCAGCCGAATGTGTCGATGCCGATTCGCGCGCCTTCCTCCATGACCCGCGCCGCCGCGTCGGCGAGCGCGTCGAGGCGCAAATGCGCCGTCGCCTCGTCATAGCGGTTGGAAAAGCTGTAATTTTGCGGACCGAGCGGCGCGACATAGTCCGGATCGACGGGCAGCATGCGGGCGATCTCTTCCGAACGCGCGACGGCGGCGGCGACAGAATCGTCGTCAAGGCGCGAGATGCTGCAGGCGCCGATGCGCCCGCCGATATGAGACGAAATCCGCAGACTGGCTTCCGCGGTCGCGAGATTCGTCGTCGCGCCGCTGCGCGCGAAGCGCAGACTTTGGTCCAGACCGCCCTGGATATGGACGACGCAGGCGTCGGCCTTGGAGCGCGCGAGAACCTTGTCGGCGACCGCTCTTGCGTCGTCTGAAGAAAGAAACATGCTTTATGCGTCGTCGCTCGTGTTCAGCACGCGCACCTTGCGAAAGAGCGCCGGCGGGCTGCCGTGCGAGACCGGCGCCAGCTGCATCGGCTCGGCCTTGCCGCAGGTGAAAGTGCCGTCGAGATGATAGGCGCTCGCGTCGCACAGGCCGGAAAGCGAATTCCAAAACTGCGTCGTGCGGCCCTGATAGGCGCCGTCGCGCAACAGCTCGCCGAGCTTACCCTTCTTGATTTCATAAAAGAGCTGCCCGCCGAACTGAAAATTGTCGCGCTGCTGATCGATGCTCCAACTGCCGGCGCCGACGACGTAAATGCCATTCTCGACGTCGCTGATGAGATCGTCGAAGGAACACTTCCGAGGGTTCGGCTTCAAGGAAATATTCGGCATGCGCTGGATCGGAAAGGTCGTCGGGCTGTCCGCATAGGCGCAGCCGTTCGAATGCGAGAGGCCGATGAGATGCGCCTGTCCCAGCGCCATCTGGAAATTCCTGAAGACGCCGCGTTCCACGATCGGGAATTCGGCGGCCTCGGCGGCGGCCCCGTCGTCGTCATAGCCGATCGTGGCGAGCGCGCCGGGCTGGGCGCGGTCGGCGACGATCGTCATCAGCTCCGAGCCGAACCGCAATTCGTTGAGCATATGGGGTTTGACGAAGCTCGTTCCGGCGAAATTCGCCTCCCAGCCGAGCACGCGATCGAGCTCGGTGGAATGGCCGACCGTCTCATGGATCGTGAGCCACAGATTGGTCGGGTCGATCACCACGTCGTAATCGCCCGGCGTCACCGGCCTCGCGTCAAGTTTCGCGCGCGCCTCTTCGCCCGCCCGCGCGGCTTCCTCGATCAGGCCGGCGCCGACGACATAGTCCCAGCCGGCCCCGCGCGCCGGCATCAGGCAGTCGCGCGTCGCGAAACGGCCCTTCGCACGGTCGACGGCGGCGGCTTGAAAATTTGGCGCGACTCGCGTGCGCGTCTGATGAATCCGGCTGCCAAGGCTATTGGCGAAGAAGCGCTCTTCGCAGGCCGCCGAGAACGACGCCGAACAGAAATCCGCGCCATGATCACGCGCGCTGGCGATGATCGACAGCAGCAGATCGGCTTTTTCGTCGGCCGGCACGTCGAAAGGGTCGACGCCCATCGGCATGATCCATTCGGCCTCATGGGCGGGCAGGCGCTCGAGCTCGATCGGCTGCAATTGGATTGGCTTCACGGCGCGGGCGTTCTCCAGCGCCCGCTCGAGTCCGTCGCGCAGACTGAGCGGATCGAGCCGGCGGGCGCCGTAGAATCCCCAGCAGCCGTCGAGCAGAACGCGCAGGCCAAATCCCTGCGAGGCGCGTTCGTCGAAGCTCTCCAGCCGGTCGTCCTTGGCGAAGGCGTATTCGCGCCGCGTTTCGCCGATCCTGAGGTCGGCGTAGGCGGCGCCGCTCTGCCGCGCGGCGGTGAGCGCAAGATCGGCGAGATCGTAAAGAAGCGCGCGGTCCAGCGCGAAAGCGCCGCGGCCCCGGTAGGAGGATTCCAAATGAAAAGGCGTGGCGGCGGCCGCCATATGTCGCTCCCAATTGCCTCATTATGTTGGGCGTTTCGGCGGCGATTTGCAATCGCTCCGTTACGATGGCGCTTCGTCCCGCCAGCCGCAGGCGGCGAGCGCCGCGGTCATATGCGCCGGCGGCGCGGCGAGAGCCTCCACGGGCGGCTTGCCGTCCTGCATCGGCACGCTAACCGCGCGCGCATGAAGATGAAGGGGCGGCGCGCCATCGCGGCGACCTGAGCCATAGATCGGATCGCCGAGAATCGGCCAGCCCATCGCCTGCGCATGCACCCTGATCTGATGCGTGCGGCCCGTATGCGGCGTGAATTCTATGAAGGTCAGGGCGCCGTCAGCGCTTCTGCCACGCACCTGCCAGGACGTGCGCGCCGGCAGACCAAGCGGATCAGGCTGCATCCACCAGCCGCGCGACGCGTCGAGCCGCCCGAGCGCAAGGTCTATCTCGCCTTGCTCGCCTGCCGGCGCGCCCTCGACCACCGCCCAATAGGTCTTGCCGACGCGCCCCGATTTGAACAGGCGGCCGAGCCGCTCCAGCGCTTTGCGGTGACGTCCGAGCACCAGACAGCCGGACGTGTCCTTGTCCAAACGGTGCGCCAGCGCCGGCGGACGCGGAAGGCCGAAGCGGAGCTGATCGAAGCCGTCTTCAAGGCTCGGGCCGCCTTTCGGACCGCGATGCACCGCGATCCCGGCCGGCTTGTCGATGATCAGCATCAGCCCGTCGCGGTGAAGCATTCGAGAGAGGAGGTCCATGGCGGGCTTATAGCAGGACGGGGCTCCGGAAACGCTATTCCCCGTTTTGAAGCCGCGTTCGTTGATGCGGGGAATGGCGATGATCTGAACGTCGTCGACGTCGAAAAAATACTCGACGAGTTTTTTCGTATATTCGACATGGGCCGATGCGCCGACGTGCTGGATTTCGTCATTGACGCCGTTCATGAGAACGACTTTGTCGGGTGTCTGAACCGCGAAAAAAAGCGATCTCGATCAAGCGTGCGGAATATTGTGGCATGCGGTTGCGGGAAGCCGTGGCGCGCCTCGGCGTTCGGTCGCGCATCGCAGCTGTGCGGCGGGCGCCGGCGCGTGGCGCATGCGTGGCCAGGTCGCTTTGCGCGTCCGTGGTCTTGGCGTAGTTGGCATGTGCGGTCTAATCGCGCAGATTTAGCGATGCTGAACAATCGATCCGGCGAAATACGAAGATTTGCTCGCGAGGAACAATGGCGATTCTGTCTCCTACACCCAAGCTGCGCGTCACGGTGAATTTCGGCGTCGCGCGGCTCTATATCGACAATCCCTCGAAGCGCAACGCCTTCGACTTCGAAATGTGGCGGGCGCTGCCGGCGCTGATGCGCGACATCGACGCGGAGGAAGCGGCGCGCATTCTCGTCATCAGCGGCGCGCCGGGCATGTCGTTTTGCGCCGGCGCCGACATCAGCGAATTCGCCACCCTGCGCGCGACCAGCGACGGCGGGCGCGTTTATGAGAAGGCCAATGTCGAGGCTTTCGACGCGATTTCGAATCTCTCCAAGCCGACGATCGCGGCCGTGTCGGGATTCTGCATGGGCGGCGGCTTCGGCATCGCCGCGGCCTGCGATCTGCGAGTCGCCGATGCGCGGGCGGTTTTTGCGGTTCCGGCGGCGAAGCTCGGGGTCGGCTATCCGCCGGCGGCGATGGCCTATGTCGTCGGCGCGGTCGGCATCCAACTGGCGTTCGATCTCTTCTACGCCGCGCGCCGCCTCACCGCCGTCGAAGCCAATGAGCGCGGCTTCGTCAGCCAGCTGTTTGCGCCGGAGAGTTTCGAAGGGGGCGTGCATGCGCTCGCCGAAACGATCGCCGCCGGCGCGCCGCTGACCTTGCGCGCCGCCAAGGCGGCGATCCGCGCCGCCGGACGACTGCCGGGCGCGCCGTCGCATGAACAATGCGAAGCTCTGGCGAGCGCCTGTTTCGACAGCGACGACTATATGGAGGGCCGCGCCGCTTTCCTCGAGAAGCGCGCGCCGCGATTCTCGGGGCGGTGACGCGCTAAAGAAGTTCGCGCGCGCTCTGGCGCATTATCACCTGTCGGCGCTCGCCTCGACGTCGAGGCTTTCCAAAATCTCGCCGGGCTTTCGCGTAAGCGCGTCGAGTGCGTTGATTCCTTTTGGCGCGACGAGATGAAGACGCAGCCGCTTCGGCTTCTCGATATAGGCTGAAACGGCGTCGGCGACCCGCTTGGCGTTTGCGCCATTGCCGCCGAGCGTCGCGATCGCCGTCGCCGCCGCCTTGGCGTAATCGCTCCGCGCCTTGTCGACTGAAATCTTCTGCTCTTTCGCTTCCAAAGCCAGCACGCTATCGACGAGACCATTGCCTTCAAGCGTAAGGTCGATCGACTTGACCGAGGTCGCCAGCATCGCCGCGCGGGAGATCACTGGCGAAGACGAGAACGCCGCGCTCGACACATTGCCGAAGCGCACCGAAAGGCGCGCCGCGCCCATGTCTTTGGCGTCGATCGCGATCGGCTCTAACGACGCTTCGGCCGCCTTCTCGCGCCATTCGGCGGCGGCGAGTCCGGAGAGCGCCAATTCGCGATAGCCCAGCGCCAGAAAACGCGCCGTCGTCTGCGTTTCGCCGCGCGCCGCGAGATCGACAATGAATTTGTCGATGCTGCCAGAGAATTTCGTCGGCGTCGTTTCGAGAAAATTCTCAAAACTCGCGCTCGCGTTCTCGACGCTGAATTTGATGCGCGAGGCGTCGCCGCTCTTGGGATCGGGTAGATCGGCGGCAAGGCCGCGCATCTCGATGTGCGCGAATCTGGGATAGGCGCCCCGCCACACGGGGGCGAACTGCAATTCGTTCAGCGCAAATCGTTTCACCGACAGATAGCCGCCGTCGGACGCTCTGAGCGAAAAATCTTCGGCGAATATTTCGCCAGCGCCGGCGCCCGCCACGTTGCGCATGCCAAAGCGCGCGATCTTCGACGCAAAGGGCTTACCACCTGGTTCGCCCTTGCCGGCCATGACGACATTCTCGACGTCGGTCGATGCCGCCTCGAAGGATCGGAGCGCATCGAGGAGATCGCCCATCAGCGCGGGATCGTCCTCTGGTTTCGCCGCATCGAGTTTCTCCAATCGCTCGACGAGTTTTTCCGCCGGCGTCTGCAGCGCACGTCCGCGCACGCCGGCGATCTTCACGCGTCCTGTGGTCACGACAACAACGCCGCCCGCATTTTCGAGACGCGTCGAGTCGACGACTTCCTCGTCAACCAAGGGCGTCAGCGGCGCATCGGCCTCGCTGCGCGTCGCGCCGAGCCGCGCGATCCCGGCGAGATCGACGCCTTTCGCCGCCGAGACGCCCCAGGCGATGCGCTGAACGGCGCCGTTCGCGGATTCGATGGCTTCCTCGCCGCCGTCGGCGCGCACGCTCGCGGCGCGCCCGGAAACGATATTCTCAAACAAAAGCTTGCGATAGGCTGCGCGTATGACGCGCGACTCATTGCGGCTTTCGCTCGACATCGCCGGCACGGCGATTCGCCGCGCTGAAACACGCGCGAGCCGCGCCGCGACATTGGCGTCGCCGCTCAGGAACAGCGCGGCCAGCTCCGCCAACGGCAGGCTTGCGCCCTCGATTTCCATATGCGGGATGCGATAGGTCGTCGCGCCGAGCGTGACGACGATATTGTCGAGCGTCAGCGGGTTCTCGCCGGCGCCCCGCGAAGGACCAGCGAAACTCGCGAGCGATAGCGACATCGCGACGCCGGCGACGAGGATCCTGCGCATCGGAAAGCCCTGACGAGGTGGAGACAAAGGAGGTTGCATGAGGCGCCGCCAAGGTAAAGAGGCGCGTGCTTTCGTCGCAGTGGTGAATTGGCAAGAAGCGGGGCGTGGCGGCGCGGCGGCGGCGTGATAGAGAGACGGCATGCGTCGACTCCTGCTCCTGCGCCATGGCAAGGCCGACCGGCATTCAGCCGGCGGCGACCGCGAACGTCCGCTCGTCCGTCGAGGCATGGAAGACGCCCGCAGAGTGGGCGAGTTCCTGCGCGACTCGAACATTGCGCCGGACCTCGCCGTCGCTTCCAACGCCCGCCGGGCCAGGCAGACGCTCGATCGAGTGCTCGACGGCTTTAGCGGCCATGTCACCCATCTGATCGAGAATACGATCTATCTTGCGACCGTCGATCACCTTGTCGAGATTTTGCGGCAGACGCCGGACAAGGTCGGTACGCTGCTCGCCGTCGGCCATAATCCGGGCTTCGCGGAGCTTGCGTCCTGGCTCGCCGGCTCGGGCGAGGCGGATGATCTGGCGCTGATGCGCGCTAAATTCCCTACGGCGGCTCTGGCGGTGCTCGATTTCGACATCGATCATTGGTCGGAAGTCGGCAGAGGCGGGGCTTGCCTCACGCGCTTCGTGACGCCAGGCATTCTGCGGGGTGAGGCGACCGAAGACCCCGACTGACCTGGTCGGAACCCTTGGACGGACGGCCGTGCTGATCGAAGCGCTCCTGACGATGCTGGCCGTTGCGGCGCCTCAAACGGCGCCCGCCGTCTTCGCAGCGCCGGCGTCGGCGCTGGCGGCCGCAGCGAGTCCCGCCTACCTGCCGGAGGCGCGCGCGGTGGACAATTGGCGCGTCGAGAGCGCGCTGGCGTTGGAAATGGCGCCGCTCGCCGCCATCCGCCGCGCGGTCGGCGCCGAGGAGGGCGCGCCGACCCGCTGCGTCAAGCTCAACAATTACTGGTGCGTCAAGAGCGCCGGGTGGAACGGTGAAATCGCCGCCGATTCGGACGGCCATGTCGCATTCGCTTCGGCGGCGGAGGGCGCCGCCGTCGCGGCGCTGCTGCTGCGCCGCTATTATGTCGATTATGGGCGGCGCAGCGCGCGCGCGATTGTCGAGCGCTGGGCGCCGGCGCAATGTTTCCTCTTCGGCGCGCGGCCCGTTCTAGGGATGTCGGCGTCGCGCGCGGGCATGGCGCGGATTCCGCCTCAGCGCATCGCGCCGATGGGGCTCGCGCCGCGCGGGCTTCGCAACACGCTGCGCGCCCGCTGGCTGGCGGCGCATGGTCGCGGCGGGGTCAACCCGAAGACGGCGCGGGCGCCTCTCGGCGCGCCGGTCGACCTGATGCCGGCGCCTATGATCATGGCTGGAGTTTCCGAGCTTCCCTCGCGGCGCGAGAAGCCCGCCGAGACGATCCGATCGGCGCCCCAGACAATCGTCGCCGACCTGGCGCCGACGCCAGCGCTTCGGCCAGCGCCAGGCATCGGCGTTTCGAGCTGCGGCGGAGAATTCGCGCGGATCGCCGCTTACGCCGCGAGCATCGCCCAGGGCGTCGCCTCCGGCCCCGACGAGGATCTGGGACTGTTCACCGCCGATGGCCTGCCGACCGAAAATCTCGCCAGGGTGATGGCGAATATGGCTACGGTCGAGATCGGACCGGCGCGGCCGCGCGAGGCGCTGATCCGGGTCGCCGTCGCCCAGTTACGTCAGATGCAGGAGGAGTCCGGCAAGAAGGGCGGCGCCGCCGCGCCTGCGTCCGCGGCCCAGACGCCGCCGGCGCAGGCCGGTCAGGACCGCGCCATCAGCTCCAGAGCGAGGCCGTAGACTTTGGTCCGCGCCGGCTCCGGCAGGGTCTTGAGCACTTCGAAGTAGGTCTGTCCGGCGCCGCACATCCGCGCGTCTTCAAGCGGCGGATTGGGCATTTTGCCGTCGAGCAGCGCGTCGATCTCGGCTTTGCCGAGGCCCCGCGCCGCGAGAGCGTTCTCCAAGATTCGGAAGTCCGCTTCGGTCGGCGCGGCGCGTTCGATCTTGTTGGCCTGTCCGCTGACGATCGCCTCGAGCCCGGCCAGCGCCATGTCCGAGACGATCTGGCGGCGCGAGGACGCGAACCGCTGAAAGTCGAGATTGGTCGCGCCATAAAGGAAGGCGACGCACATGCGCTTGTCTTCCCGCGCCACCGCCTGCAGCACGTCGAGCTGCTTTTCAAAGACCCGGGCCATCGGCTCGGGCTCGGCCTTCGCCGCCAGCGCGCCATGCGCGCTTCGGATGCGGCGCACGGCCTCGGAAAGATAGTAGTCGACGCTCTGCTCTTCCTTGGTCTGGGCCAGGCGGGCGGCGAAATCATTGATCGCCGCTTCATAATCGGCGGTGAAAGTCTCGCGGAGCCGGGCGAAATAACGGGCATAGTCCGGCGTTGAAGCGATCAGGGTCTCGATCTGCTGGCGCGCGCTTCCCTTGTCGATCGACGCCGCGCCGGCGCCCGCCAAATGCGGAGCAGGGTGGAGGGCCAGCCACGTTAAGCCGACGCCGGCTCCAATCGCGACGAGCGCCGCAGCTGACAGCGCCAGTATTTTCTCCAGATACATCGGCCCTTGGTCTTCTCGTTAAAGCGCGAAGCTTAAAGCATTGCGCAGGCGGGCGGAAGCGCGGCGGCGCTAGATCGCATTCACGAATCTTCGATTCATGAATACGATCTAGTTTCTTGAATTGACGCATTTTCTACGCCGAACCGGCATCCACTTCGGCGGAAAATGCGCTAGACGCGCTTCATGAGGCGGTGGAGCCGCGCGGTCTCGGCGCGATGGGCGACAAACAGGGCGATATGCCGGTTGAGATCGTAGCTCCAATGGCCGCGCCGCGCCCGTTCGGCGCGCATCGCGCGCTCGATTTCCTTGAGCGCCGCGCGCGCCGCGTCCGGCGATTCGCTCGCGATCGTCTCGGGCGACAGGCGATGGAGACGGGCCAGCGCGCTCGCGCGGTCATAGGTCCTTTCGCCCGCGGCGAGGGCGGCGTTCAGCGCCGCGCCGGCCGCCGCCGTGAAGCGGGCGGCGCGGTCGTCTGGCTGTGAAATTGGCGTGTGCGTCAAGGCTCATCCTCCATGACTCTAAGAATGCGCTCCTTCAAACGGATGAGGATAAGCAATTTATTCCGCTTGAATAGGATTTTATTCCGTAATAGGGTGAAGCTCCACCCAAGCTGGAGCCTTCCATGTTCCTTCGTCCCGCGCCCATTCCGGGGCTCAGCGCCGCCGCAGCCGCCGCGGCTCAGGCCGCGCCATTCGCCGAACTCTTTTCATCCCGCCGGTCCCGCCCCGCGGTCGCTCGCGCCCGTCAGCTCGCGGTCTATCTCCACCATGTCGCGCTCGGCGCCAGCCTTTCGGCCTGCGCCAGGGTTTTTGCGCGCGACCGCGCCACGATCCGTCACGCATGCGCGACAATCGAAGATTTGCGCGACGATCCGCGTTTCGACGCCGGCGCCGCCCGGCTCGAAACCGCGCTCGCCGCCCAGCGAAACATGATCTGCGCGCTTCTTTCGCAGGGGAGCGCGCAATGAAGAAAAGCGCGAGACGTTCGTCCGGAGAAGACATCGGCCGCGCCATGCGGCGGCTGCTGCAGGCGCTCGCCGAGCCCGGCGCGTGCGGCGCGCCGAGCGGGCTGGAAGAATCGACGCTGGTCGTGCTTGCGGCGAGCAAAGGCGTCACTGTCGTGCGCGCCCGCCTTCCCGCCGCCATTGGCGACTCGGCGCTCGCCGACGGACTCGTCCGCTGGGAGGATGGCGGCGGCGCGCGCCGGCTGGCGCTGACCGACGCCGGCCGCGCGCATCTGCGGCGACTGTCCGCGCCCGAGATCGAACAGGCCGAACCTTTCCGCGCTCAGCACGCAAGCTATGCGCTGCGCCAGCTCGACAGGGGCGCGCGTCCGGCGCTGGTCAACGAAGCGGAAAGCCCGCTCGCCTGGCTGGCGCGGCGAAAGGACCGCGAGGGCCGATCCTTTCTCGACGCCGCGCAGATCGAAGCCGGCGAGCGCTTCCGCCGCGACATCGAGCAGGCCCAGCTATTGCAGCGCGTGACCGCGAATTGGGAGGCGTCGATCAACGCCGCGCGGCGCGGCTCCGACGCTGGCGCCGTCTCCGAACTCGCGATCGACGCGCGCCGGCGCCTTGCCCGCGCCTTCGACGCCGTGGGGCCGGAGATGGCGGGCCTCATGACCGACGTCTGCGGCTATCTCAAGGGGCTGGAAATCGTCGAAAGCGAGCGCGGCTGGCCGGCGCGCTCGGCCAAAGTGGTGCTGAGAATCGCGCTCGATCGCTTGGCGCGCCATTACGGCCTCGCGGTCGAAGCCCGCGGCCGCGACCGCGCCGAAGCGCTGCTGCATTGGGGCGCCGAGGATTATCGGCCGAGAGCGTGAGTTCGACCCTCCCTTTGAGGGGGAGGGTCGAAGCGCGCAGCGCTTCGGGGTGGGGTGACAAAGGCGCGAAGCGCAAAAGCAAGACGACGCGGCAATAGCGTTGGTTGGGGGGCTCACCCCACCCCGGACTGCTTCGCAGTCCGACCCTCCCCCTCAAGGGGAGGGTGGCGCCGCCGCCATCGCCTCCCGCGCTTCCCTCTTGATCCGCTCGACCATGGACCGGAGGCCATTGGCGCGCTGGGGGGTCAGATGTTCGGCGAGGCCGAGCTCCTTGAACAGCGGCGCCGCGTCGGTTTCGACGATCTCCTGCGCCGGCCGCCCCGAATAGAGCGCCAGCGTCAGCGCGACGAGGCCGCGCACGATATGGGCGTCGCTGTCGCCGCGAAAGTTGAGGATCGTCTGTCCGCCGGGATCGCGCGTCGGCGTCGATTCGAGCCACACCTGGCTGGCGCAGCCGCGCACCTTATTGGCGTCCGTATAGGCGTCTTTGGGCAGCGGCTCGAGCGTGCGGCCAAGCTCGATCAGATAGCGGTAGCGGTCCTCCCACTCATCGAGAAGTTCGAAATTGCCGATGATCTCGTCGATCCGCATTTTGCCCGCATCCTTCCTGCGAGGGCCATCCTACATGAAGTTTGGCGGCGCGCCGCGCCCTTTCCTTGCCCAGAGCGACGCCTTACATTTCATCGCGATGATCGCCTGGCGCACAGCGCCGCTCTCACGGAGAAATATATGAGCGACTTTTCCCGTTGGCGTGCAGTCGCCGCCGCGATTCTCCTTTCAATCGGTCTTTCGGGTTGCGGCTACAATACGATTCCGACGCTCGAAGAAAACGCCAAGGCGAAATGGTCGGACGTGCAGTCGCAATATCAGCGCCGCGCCGATCTCATTCCCAATCTCGTCGAGACGGTGAAGGGCTACGCCAGGCAGGAGAAGGACGTATTGACCTCGGTCGTCGAGGCGCGCGCCAAGGCGACCTCGGTCAAGGTCGACGCCGGTTCGCTGACTGATCCTGAAAAGATGAAGCAGTTCCAGGAGGCGCAGAACCAGCTCACCGGCGCGCTCGGCCGGCTGATCGCGGTCAGCGAAGCCTATCCCGATCTGAAATCGAACCAGAACTTCCTTGCCCTGCAATCGCAGCTCGAAGGCACTGAGAACCGCATCAATGTCGCGCGGCGCGACTACATTGAGGCGGTGCGGGAGTTCAACACCTCGCTGCGCACTTTCCCGACGCTGCTCTGGGCGAAGACCTTCTTCGCCGGAACCAAGCCGATGGCGGAATTCTCCGCGGCCGACTCGGCGCAATCTCCGCCGCAAGTGAAGTTCTAGAAATGGACGCCGACGCCCCGAGCCGGGACTTCAGCGCGCTTGCGGCGGAGAGCGAGGCGATGTGGACGCATATGCGCCGCGAGGCCGAGGAGGCGCTGCGTCTCGATCCGTCGCTGACGCCGCTGATGCTCGGCGCGATCCTCAATCGCGCCTCGCTCGAAGACGCGGTGATCCGGCGCATCGCCGAGAGACTCGGCGCCTCGGCGATCGACGCCGAGACGATCGCCGACGCCTTCAAGCAGGCGGTGGACGAGGATGAAACGATCGCGGCGGGGTTCCGCGCCGATCTCGGCGCTTATGTCGAACGCGATCCCGCCTGTGGGCGGCTGATCGATCCGCTGCTCTATTTCAAGGGATTCCATGCGATCCAGTCGGCGCGCCTTTCCCATGCGCTGTGGCGCGGGCGGCGGCATGACTTCGCCTATTATGTCCAGAGCCGCGCTTCGGACGCGCTGGCGGCCGACATTCATCCGGCGGCGCGCCTCGGGAAGGGCCTGTTCCTCGATCACGGCACCGGCTTCGTCGTCGGCGAGACGGCGGTCGTCGAAGACGACGTTTCAATCCTGCATGGCGTGACGTTAGGGGGCACCGGCAAGGCCGCGGGCGACCGTCATCCCAAGGTAAGGCGCGGCGTGATGATCGGAGCCGGCGCCAAAATCCTCGGCAATATCGAAATCGGCGCCTGTTCGCGCATCGCCGCGGGCTCCGTGTTGCTGAAATCGGTCCCGCCGAATTCGATCGTCGCAGGCGTTCCGGCGAAGGTGGTCGGGACCGAATCCTGCATGGAGCCGGCGCGCGACATGGACCAGCTTCTGCGCGGCCTCGCCTATGATTCTTTCGATTATGGAATCTGACCCGCTTCGGGCCTGAGCGCCGCCGCGCCGGCCGAGGGTTGCGCAGGGCCGCCATTCTCCTGCTAAGTGTCGCCCGAAGGGGCGGCCCGTTCCTAGAGGGGGCGCCGGACAGCGGCGGCCGCGGCAGGGGGATCGATGCTCGAGATTGCGGTCCAGATGGACCCGTTGGAACGCATTAATTTTGCAGGCGATTCGACCTTCGCTTTGATGCTGGAGGCGAAGCGCAGAGGGCATCGCCTGTGGTTCTATACGCCGGACGCGCTTTCGCTGGAAGGCGAGCGGCTGACGGCGCGCGCCCATCGCATCGAGGTTTTCGACGATCCGTCCCGCTATTACACGCTGGGCGAGGCGGCCCAGCTCGAACTTCACGCCATGGACGTTGTGCTGCTGCGCCAGGACCCGCCCTTCGATCTCGCCTATATTACCTCTACGCATTTTCTGGAGCGGCTCGCGCCGAAAACGCTTGTCGTCAACGACCCGGCGCATGTCCGCAACGCGCCTGAAAAAATCTTCGTGATGGAATTTTCCGATCTGATGCCGCCGACGCTGATCACCCGCGACCGCGCGGCGATCGAGCGCTTTCGCGCGACGCATGGCGACATCGTCATGAAGCCGCTCTACGGCCATGGCGGCGCCGCAGTGTTCAAGGTCGCGCCGCGCGATCCGAACTTCGGTTCGCTCTTCGACATGTTCGCGACGACGTTTCGCGAGCCGTGGGTCGTGCAGCGCTTCCTGCCCGAGATCGTGAAGGGGGACAAGCGCATCCTTCTCATTGACGGCGAGGCGATGGGCGCGATCAATCGGGTTCCGGCCGATGACGACATCCGTTCGAATCTGGTGCGCGGCGGCGCGCCGGCGGCGTCGGAACTCGACGCGCGAGAGAAGGAAATCTGCGCGCGGCTTTCGCCCGAGCTGAAGCGGCGCGGACTGGTCTTTGTCGGCATCGACGTGATCGACGGCTGGCTCACCGAGATCAACGTGACCTCGCCGACCGGGCTGCGCGCGCTAAAACGCGTCGGCGGGCCGGATCTCGCGCCGCCGCTGTTCGACACCATCGAGCGGCGTCTGCGCGATCAGCGCGCGTCGGGCCGGCCGCCGGAACACGCCCGATGAACGAAGTCGCGCCGATCAGCCTTTTCGCCGGCCTCGATCCCAATGAGCGGTTCCGCGGCCTGCGCGAGGCGCTTGCGCCCGCGGTCGCGGCTATCTGCAAGAGAGAGCGCGGCCATGCGCGGCGCACGGCGATCGTCGAATTGTTTCGCTCCATTCTCGCGGAAGGACGCGAGATCGCACGAGCGCGGCTGGAGGCGCGCGGCTCGGGACTGGCCTGCGCGAGATTGATCTCGGCGCTCGAAGACGAGCTGATCGGCGCCATCTACGACTATGTCGTGCGCTATGTTTACGTCGTCGACAATCCGACCTTCGCCGAGCGTCTCGCCATCGTCGCGGTCGGCGGCTATGGGCGCGGGACGCTCGCGCCGGGCTCCGACATCGATCTTCTGTTTCTCGTCCCCTACAAGCAGACGCCCTGGGGCGAAAGCGTCATCGAGGCGATCCTCTATATTCTGTGGGATCTGCGCCAGAAGGTCGGCCATGCGACGCGTTCCGTCGCCGAATGCATGCGTCAGGCCCGCGCCGACATGACCATTCGAACGACGCTTCTCGAAGCGCGCTTCATTCTCGGCAGCGCCGAATTGTTCAGCGAATTCCGCGAGAGCTTCGACCGCGAGATCGCGCGGTCGGATACGCGCGAATTCGTCTCCGCCAAGCTCGCCGAACGCGATTCGCGCGTGATGCGCGCCGGCGCCTCGCGCTATCTCGTCGAACCCAACGTCAAGGAAGGCAAGGGCGGGTTGCGCGATCTCAATACGCTGTTCTGGATCGCCAAATATGTCTATCGCGTGCGCGAGGCGAAGGAGCTCGTCGCCGCGGGTCTGTTTACCGCCGCCGAACTCAGTCTGTTCGAACGTTGCGAAGAGTTTCTCTGGCGGGTGCGCTGCCATCTGCATTTTGCGACGGGGCGCGCCGAGGAGAGGCTGTCTTTCGACGTGCAGCCGGCGATCGCCAAACGCCTCGGCTATCACGACCGTAGCGGACTGTCGCCGGTCGAGCGTTTCATGAAGCATTATTTTCTCGTCGCCAAGGAAGTCGGCGATCTCACCGCGATCGTCTGCGCGGCGCTTGAAGAGAAGCAGGCGAAGCCGCGCGCCATCTTCGAGCGCTTCCTGCAGCCATTCCGACGCCGGCGCAGCCACGCCCCGCAGGGCGATTTCATCGTCGATCACGACCGCATCAGCATCGTCGACGCCGACGTCTTCAAGCGCGATCCGGTCAACATCATCCGCCTCTTCTGGATGGCCGATCATCACGGCCTGCCGCTGCATCCCGACGCCCTGCGCGCGGTGACGCAGTCGCTGCGCCTGATCGACGCCAATTTGCGCGCCAACAAGGAGGCAAATCGGCTGTTTCTCGAAATCCTGCTGTCGCGCAACATGACCGAAATCACGCTGCGGCGGATGAACGAGTCCGGCGTGCTCGGGCGCTTCATCCCGGAATTCGGCAAGGTCGTCGCGATGATGCAGTTCAACATGTATCATCACTATACCGTCGACGAGCATCTGCTGCGCGCGGTCGGCGGACTGTCCGATCTCGAAGCCGGACGCATGCCGGAGCATCAGCAACTCGTCGACGAAATCCTGCCGACGATCGTCAACCGCAAGGTCCTTTATCTGGGCCTCTTCCTGCACGACATCGCCAAGGGCCGAAAGGAGGATCACTCCCGCGCCGGCATGGAGGTGGCGCGCACGCTATGTCCGCGGCTGGGATTCACGCCCGGCGAGACCGAGTCGGTAGCCTGGCTCGTCGAACATCATCTCACAATGTCGAGTTTCGCGCAGAGCCGCGATCTCTCGGACCGCGTCACGATCGAGAATTTCGCCGCCATCGTTCAGACGATCGAGCGGTTGAAAATGCTGTTCGTTCTGACCGTCTGCGACATCAACGCCGTCGGTCCCGGCGTGCTCGACGCCTGGAAGGCGCAGCTGCTGCGCGTGCTCTATTGGGAAACCGAAGTGGTGCTCGGCGGCGGCCATTCGGCGGTCGATCGCAAGAGCCGCGTCGCGGTGGCCAAGGACGAATTGCGCGCCGCGCTCCCGGAATGGAGCGACGAGGCGTTCGACTCTTACGCCAAGCGCCACTATCCGGCCTATTGGCTCAAGGTCGACGTGGCGCGCAAGCTTCGTCATGCCGAGCTGCTACGCCAAATGAACGGCGCGTCGGCGCCGCTCGCGACCGCGGTCGAACTCGACAGGACGCGGGGCGCGGTCGAATTGACCGTCGTCGCGCCTGACAATCCGCGCGTGCTGTCGATCATCGCCGGCGGCTGCGCAGCGGGGGGCGCCAATATCGTCGACGCGCATATCTTCACCACTGTGGACGGACTGGCGCTCGACACAATCTTCTTCTCGCGCGCCTTCGGCCAGGACGAAGACGAAATGCGTCGCGCCCGGCGCATCGCCGACCTCATCGCCAGGGCGCTGCGCGGCGAGGTCGTCGTGTCCGAAGAATTGAAGGCGCGCGCCAAATCCCATCCGCCGACCGACGCCTTCTCGGTTGCGCCGGAGGTCGTCGTCGATAACAGCCTCTCCAATGTCTACACGGTGATCGAGGTCTCGGGACTTGACCGCGAAGGTCTTCTCTTCGAACTGACCAACGCGATCTCCAGGCTCAACCTCAATATCGCCTCGGCGCATATCGTCACCTTCGGCGAGCGCGCCGTCGACGCTTTCTACGTCACCGATTTGACCGGCGCGAAAATCGCCTCGCCGCAGCGTCACGCGGCAATCAAGCGTCAGCTCTTGGATGTGCTTGGCGGCCAGGGCGCGCGCGGCCAAAAGGCATTGGCCGCGCCGACTTGATTTTGGCAATTGGCGCGCAGATATCGGGGCCTTTACAAGAACAATGGTGAGAACATGAGCGATCCAATGAATGCGGACAAGAAGGCTGACGCGACGAAAAATCAGGGCGTGGCGGAGCCTTCGTCCCTGTCGCAGCCCTCGGCGGAATCCGATATTGCGCAGCCGGAACCCTTCACCGAGCTCGAAAATTTATATGCGGAAAATGCCGGCTTGAAGGATAAGCTGCTGCGCGCGCTCGCCGAAGTCGAGAATGTGCGCCGTCGCGCCGAACGCGAGATCGCCGACGCCAAGGCCTATGGCGTCGCCAATTTCGCGCGCGAGATGCTGTCGTTCGCCGACAATTTGCGCCGCGCGGTCGAGAGCGTGCCCAAGGAGTCTCGCGCCGACCCGGCGGTGGCCTCGCTCATCGAAGGCGTCGAGGTGATGGAGCGCGACTTTCTGGCGCGGCTCTCGCGCTTCGGCGTCAAGAAGATCGAGGCGCAAGGCGCGCGCTTCGATCCCAATCTGCATGAAGCGCTGTTCGAAATCCCCGACGAGACGCAGCCGGCGGGCGCGGTGGCTCAGGTCGTCGAGCAGGGCTATATGATCGGCGAACGCGTGCTGCGGCCGGCCAAGGTCGGCGTGGCGCGCGGCGGATCGAAGCCTTCCTGACGCCGGGGAACGGCCATGGACGAACGCGCGACGGCGACGAAGCCCCAGGAAGCCGGCGTGGTCGCAGCGGCCGTGTATCAGGGCGGCCGCAAGATCGCCGACATCGAGATCGACGAGGCCGGAGACTGGGCCAAGCGGGAGGACCATGTCGTCTGGATCGGCCTTCACGAGCCGTCGAGGGCGCTGCTCGAGCGCGTTGGGCGCCAGTTCGGGCTGCATCAGCTCGCGATCGAGGACGCCGTCAAGGCGCATCAGTTCCCCAAGCTCGAAGAATATGAGCACGGCATTTTCATCGCCGCGCGCACAGCGCAATTGGTCGATGGCCACATCGACTTTGGCGAGACGCATCTTTTCGTCGGCGTCGGCTATGTCGTGAGCGTGCGCCATGGCGCGTCAAGTTCTTATGCCCAGGTGCGCGAACGCTGCGAAGCGCGCGCGGAACGTCTCTCTGAAGGCGAGGACTTCATCGTCTACGCCATTCTCGATTTCATCGTCGATAATTACTTCCCTGTGCTCGACGCCATCAACGACGAGGTCGAGAACATCGAAGACCATGTCATCACGACGACAATGGGCAGGGTCGAGATAGAGCAGCTCTATACGATGCGGCGCGACTTGCTGCATCTTCGCAACGCGGTCACGCCGCTCGCCGACGGGGATGTCCCGATCATTGTTGAAAAAGGAGGAGCGGCGTTGCTCGCCTTGAGCCGTTAGGCTCGGGGTGCTGATTCCACGAAAGGAAGCAACGCCATGCAGGAACATACCACATCGACCGCGATTC